>NZ_JAHGAD010000027.1:0-311055 GCF_030248375.1 Vibrio sp. B181a
GGCGTGATCGTCAAGATTGGGGTAATTGGCAATGTATATGACGTGTTATCCTCGCCCACATTTCCTACTAAGTCTTTATATTGACTCACCACTAGGCCGACACCGAGTTCTGGTACGTCTGGGACATTAACGGTACCGGTCCAAACTTTCTTATCAGCAGGATCAGCCGTTAGCGAAGTAACATTGTTCGCACCTAGTGTTGCCTTTGCTTCTTGTAACTCTTTGTCAAACTCAAGCTTAACGTCTACTGCCTTTCCGATATCTTGATGCAGTGGATCAAACGTTACTTTAGTAAGCGTTGGCAACACCCCATCAACGTCCAGTTGAAGGCTATCTCCTTTACCATTTATATTATTGGCACTCTTGTAAGTGTTATCTTCAACCGATATGGTTACTTTTTTATTTTCATCTTTTGGTGTTACGTATGTAACTGTCCAAGTTACGTTGTCAGTGGTACTCCAAGATAAAGGTTTTAGCTCACCGCCATTATTCTCATCTAACTTTACGTCTGAAATATCGAATTCTTCGACTTCTTCAGTAAAAGTAAACGTAAGCGGGACTTCGACGCCGCCAGCCAAAGGTGTGCTTGCAGTCGTCGATATTGTTAGCTCAGGGACTGTTGCTGCTTCTACTTTGTATGTTGTCGTTTTTTCCGTTTGATTGCTGACTGCATCAAACGCGGTTACTTTTATCGTATAGTCTCCTGGCGATAATAAGTAGCGGAACACATAAGGGTCGCCATCGTTAGTAGGTTTCTTGATTGGCTCTGGCCTTACTGTTTGACCCGAACCATTATCAGCTGTTGATTCTACTAAACTTAAGTTTTTATCAGTCACATCAGCAGTTACATCCAAATAATATTTGCCATCATCTGTCGCTTCGTCTTCTTGCTTGCTATCGCGAATCGACACTTCAGGATCTTCATAATCAACAACTGATGCGATACCCTCGGCATTATAAGTCTTATTAAAAAGCGTAAAGTCTTTAATAGCACGTCCCATTGAGTCAGTAACTGTCACTTTGTACATGTATTCAGCTTGATCATCGATTGCAAAATCCATGGTACCAGTCGGGGTTGACGGCGTGATATCTCCGTTGAATTTAAGCGTATCTCCGGATGTTGGGACCATATCAATGGAATATCGAGTTGCCTTGACAGGCCCCTTCTCTGTTGAAGTAATCGTGAATGATTGACTTTCTTTAGTGAATGCTAGCTTGCCTCCCAGCAAGCTAGCCATATCATTAAATGAGAGAGTAATTGTCGGCACTGTCAGATCGATAGTCTTGTCTTCACTACTTTGGTTATCCACCGCATCTTTCGCGATTACCTCAACCGTAATTTTATCAAGACCTGAAAGCTCACCTTTGGATAGCTCGAAATAAGTTATGTATTCCTTATCGTTTTCCTTATTCGTTTTTTCTTCTTCAAAGTCAAGCGCTCGCACCGTGTACTTAACCTTAGCTAAACCACTGACGTCATCTTTCATCTCGACAAAAGTGAACCTAACTTTGTCATCTGGTTGCTCAGTAACCGTGATCACATCTCCAATGACAGGAGCTACATTATCGAATCTAATATTTTCAACGTCTGCACTTCCGGCGTTATCCCAAACATCTGTAACAGTCACATTTACATTTAATGACCGGTTTGCAAGATCCTCATCCAACTTATCACTACGAAATGTTGAACAGAGAAATGTATCGTCATCAGTACATTCATTGAAATTCCTGAAGTTATCAGCATTATTTTTTGAGTCATAGGACTCGCCACCAAAGGTAACACTGACGTTTTCTATTTTCGAGTTTTCGGCAAGCTTAACTCTAAAGTCTACATCGAGGTATTCACCATTTAATACATCATTACCTTCAGGGCTTGTAATTTTAACATCTGGCTTTTGAGTTGGTAATACAAATTCAAACGCATGATCTGATGCTAAGTTGCCTGCATTATCCTTAATGTTCTTAATTATGTAGGGATACTTACCATCCAACTTTCGAATAATATCGTAATATTTTTCTTTGTAACGGCAAACAGCTTGCCCTTCACCATTCAAAACACAACTCTTGGCATCAAATGTCGTATCCCCAGACGTCTTACTTAACTGAGGTTTGTCGTTAATATCTACTCCAGACAGTTCATCTTTGAATATCAGGTCGAATGCAAGATACTTAGTTGAGTCATCTGAGTCATAGCTTACCTCACCGCCTTGAAATTCGAATTTATCATCTTTAGGTGAGACTGTCTCTGGAGCCTCTGCATCCATCATTTGAAAGTCAAACTTCTGCACTGCTGCGGCTCCGTTCGTGCCCTTGGTTTGTACAATTAAAACGGCAGGTTTTAACGAAGCCCCTTCAGAGTCAACGCTGCAGCTAGGATCTTGACCCGGAGAGATATTCTTCTCGCCAGAGGTAGGCTTTTCTTCTGGGGGAGGTGCGACCTCGCTACTGTATTCTTGACGAACCCAACATTGAATTTTGGCTGCTTTAACTTCACTTTTAGTTGTGAATTTAACGTCTAGCACCCCATCAGAAACATAGCTCTGAAAATCTGTAGGCGCTGGCTCTGCAATTTCAAGCTCGACACCATTACGCTGGACGCTTAACGTGCGGTTAATGTTGCTAACTAGTGGAGTACCGTTATGTTGGACATTATTTTCAACACTAATACTTAACTCATAGTTTCCATCTATACTTAGTTGAGCCTGGGTTAACGTCGCTTCCCAAGTGTCCTCTGAACCGTCAACTTTAGAAAACTGAAAGTCTGTCGCATTGCTTTCACCAGAGTATTTATAAGTAGATATAATTTTATTAACCCCACTCACATCGTTTACTTCGAGTGTGAGTTTAATGTCACCATTGTCATAGACCACGTTATTATTAATTTCTTGGCCTTCTGAGTCACCATTAGCATAAGTAATCCCTAATTTTAAATCAGGTTTCTTACTGCTCACGTTAATTAAAAAGTCACTTGTCGATGAGTTGCCACGAGTATCTGAACCTTTAACTTTAATTGTATGCTCACCATCACTTTGCCCACCTAAAGGAATTTTAAGAGCGTCGGCATTGACTATTTTCGTCCCCGGAGTTCCCGGAGCTAGTTCACCATCAAATATCCAATACTCTAGACTTTCTCGATCTACTCCTTCAGGAGAATCGTTGCCATTCGGGCCTAAGTCTTTAGCTCTCAGTTCAAAAACATAATCACTATTGTAATAACTATTAACATCGTGCCCCATCAAGCTAAATTCTGGGCCTTGATTGTCAAAAACTACGCTATTTGTATTCGATTGACTTTCAAAACCATGAACATCTTTTGCTTTAACATAGAGACGGATGCGATTTCCTTCATTCAGGTCAATATTCTTAGTCTCATCTTCCAAAAGTGGCATTTCGAACTTTTGACTTGGGTTCTCAGGCTTAAACGTTTTTAACACTGTAGGGTTATCTACCTGGAACAAGGATACTTCTTCAATACCGGAATCATCTGTCACAGATTCAAAAAGCACATTGAACTCACGTCCTACTACGGTGTTTTCTTTATTCAAAGCGTCTTCAATCCAAGGGGTAGAAAGTAGAATTACTGGTCCCTTATTATCAACTTGAAAGCTGAACGTCCCCTTCCTACTCTCGTTTGCTGGATAGGCTTTATCCTTTGCCGTTACATAAAATTCATTTTTGGAATCGTAATTAAAGGCTTCTGCAACCAATTGAACTTTAACATCCGGCTGCTCACCAATGAGGTATGGTTGATCACAAACGCTTGTTTCAGGATCGCAAGCTTGTAACGTTTGGGACTGACCTGAGCCTTTCCTTAGTTCGACTTTTACATTGCTACCTTGACTAAGATCACCCCAATCAATCACCGGAGTCCAAATATCGTTGCCACCCAATCGCTCTGTAATTTCCGCATCATTAACAACCGGTGGCTCAGAGTCGATATAAATACGAAACCTTGGGGCTCCATTGTCGGCATCTGATACCGCGTTCCCCAAGTTATCTTCGGCGCTAACTACCGCTAACCAGTCACCATCACCTGGGTTAATTGTTGTTCCTTGAGTCGAGCAATCTTCCTGACTGCATAGGCGTACGACAAACCGATCGCTTTGATTAGTATAAAACTGCTCATATGAAACTGGGTATCTTTCGCCAGATGTCTTATAGAAAAGTAAGCTACGTTTCTCGAGTTTATCATCAACCACATCATCCAACTCAAAAGTTAGATCGTGGATGTTATTTCTAATACTCAGATAAACATCTTCCCCTATAGGGTTATTATCTGGACCTATAGGAGGGATGTAACTTGCCTCCGGATAGTCATTGTCCACATACAAACGCTCCACAAGAGGGTTGGCCTCAGTATATCCATTACCTTTGGTATCGAATGCCGTTGTCTCCAACGCAAACTCGATGATATCGGTGAGATCTGCTGACTCTGTATTTAAGGTAAAGAAGTACTCTTTTCTAAATTTATTACTATCGCCAGATTCTTGTGGTTTAAGTTCCAATGGAATTTCAGTATTAGGGTCTCCCACTGCATACCACATGCTTTGGAATTTCGGGGCTTGGTCGCCTTCCTCTACAATCCCAGATGGATCTTCTAACACTACTCTAGATACCACTTCACCCGCGACATATAGCTTGTCGCCAACCATGGTTGTGCGGCCAGTCTCTATTGTTAGCGTTTGTTTCGGCGGATAAATATCAATACTGCCGCCCCCACTATCAAAGATATTGTCTTCGCCAAGTTTAGGATTAGCCGTAGAAATATCATCAGCATAAAGCTGAGCAATATTATCTGGGATGCCGTATTTTTCAGTCATGATGTTGTAGTAGGACTGAGCAAGGTCTTTACGGTAGGTATCAGGTTTAAATACATAACCATCTAGTTGGATTTGGTTCCCACCAGCGCCAATCCCGTTTGCTTTACCATCGTAGCTAAGATCGTCATAAATAGCGGAGGCGAAATCAGAAGAGTTATTACGAGGTGTGTCCTGAGATAAGTCATCAATTGCTTCAACAAGGAAACGGTGCAGGTAGTCGTTAGAGAGATCGCTAGGAATTGTCTCCTCAAGCATCTCATTTGTAGCGTACGCCGTGATGGTTGGATCGAATCCAAAGAACGATTCGTTACCGCCCGCTAAAGCGTATTTCACTTCCGTAAGAATTTGCGAAGCGCGTTCTGATGTTTTGTCACCAGCTTCTACCTGATTCCAACGATAATCGAACAAACCTGTCTGGTAAGTGGCAAGCTCGGTCACGTAATACGTATTTGAACCGTCAAGTTCAAAATATGCGCCGATATTGGCATTGTTTAGATTAACGCTCGCTTTGGCGCCTGCATCGTCTTTCCATTGATAGTAGTGAGGGTCCGTCCCTTCTACACCAATTAAACGTACTCGCATGAATTCATAATTGACAACGTCCGTCGTGGTTTCACACGAAGCAACATCAAGCGCGGTAGTTTGATCACTTTCTGGCTGCTGAATGGTGGTACAACTTGCTAGAGAGGTGAATTCACCATTTGGGTTCAAACCTTCTAATTGTACACGTGCGCCAATGAAAGGCGTGACAACTGTCATCGTAGGTAGGTCAAAACTGCTTCGGAAGTAAACTTCTTGAGTCGCACTTTCATTGTCGGACTCATCGATGGTTTGAATCACCAGTTTCTGACTGGCGTTTTCTGAAACGTTTTTAAAACCATCACCAAGCACCTCTTTTACGAAAGGAACGTAGTAAATAACCTCATCAACTCTGCCTTCGCTATCTAAAATAGTTTCATGGGGGATACTCGCGGTGATAGTGTCCGTCGATGCTACGGTTTGTGTTGTGTTTTGAAATGCGTAGTTGTTGTCGTTGTTTTGGCTTACGTAGTACTTCACTACGAGTTTAAGCTTGTCGGCACTTGAACCTAAAACCGTATCGGAGTTCACATCTGCAACTCGAACTCGCACGTAAGGGATCTTATTCTCTTTCAACACGTTGACGTGAAAATTGGCGAAATCAACGCCTTGAATAGACTTCAGGCCAGAAGCGGCATAGACATAATCGATCTTCAAGTAGTCTCGGCTCGACTGCACGTTATCTGAAGTATAAGTATCTTGCGTGTAAACCCCTTCGTACGTAGACCTTTCTCCATCGACGGTCACATTGACGTAGTTCATCGATGTCCCTTCAGGGTATGTAATGATCTGAGCAGGCGCTTGGTCGTCACGGCTTACTGCATGCTGGTATTCACCGACGTTGTCTTTGGTGTCAGTAGCCCTAACATCGAACGTAGTCGTAGATAAGAATTCGTCCGTCGAATAGGCTTTACTAAATTCACAAGCACTACCCGACTCTGCCGTTACAGGAGTACAAGCCACATCTTCTGGTAGCCCGCTTTTAAATGAAACGCTGACAGATTTAATTTCTTGAGATGCTTCTTTTACTATGCCTTTTAAGACGTACTCTTGAAGTTCGTTGTTGATAGCGCTTGCAGAAGTGACAGAGATAACCGGTGCGTCATTATCCCACTCGAAATTCACGTAGTGGCCTGAATTGCTACCAGGGATAAGTTCATTGCCCAAAACGTCTGCCGTGTAAAACACCAAACGTGCTGCAGTCACATTCGAAAGGCCAGTATCTGGGTTGACCTCAACGGCATCAATCGCCTTTGTATCGACACTTACCTTGATGTTTGTTTCACGAACACCGACTTCAAAGCCGCTTGCATCTACCGTACAAAACTCACTGCCAGACGTCTGCTGATCGTTACATTTGAATTCATCCGACCAAACACCGTTAAGTTGGTATTGCACATAAGCAGAAACAGATTGAACACCAATATCGTCATTGAGCCGGATATCTACATTATCTGTTTTAGTCAGTACATCATTATCGGTACGCGTGATGGTTGGTGGCACGGTATCAATATCAGTTTCATCGCGTGGTGGAATAACACCATCAGTTTCGCCATGGCTTCCCAAGTCATTAATTTTTTGACTAAATGCAACGTAATCATCAGCGTCCGTCCCTGAGATATTAAGCTCTGGATCGTTCACCACAATCAAAACGTGCTGGGAAAGATCTTGAGTGTAAACGTCGCTGGTAATTCTCTGCTGGCCAAACGTAAGCGGCGTCACCGCACCAGTAGACTCACTGATCTCTAAACCATCTAAAAGACCATCAGCGATGACATCGCGAAATTGAATGTCAGCGAAATGCATTGAGGTATAGACCTTGTCCTCAGACTGGCCATATTTTTGAATTAAGTCATATGAGTAAGACGAATAGGCAGTCAGCAAAGCACCATATTGGTGTCCTGGTGTAGCAAAACTGCTCTGGCCACCTTTGGTGATATCAATTGGCTTGGTTTCGTTAACATTAAACCCGTACATGCCATTGATACTATCTAAGGCTTCAGAAACCGCATCCGAACCGGATTCACCATTGGCGATTTTATACTTCGCAAGCCCAGAGACGATATTTGTCAGTGGTGTGAGCATTAATTTTTGGTCACTACCTTCACTAAAGTTCACGATCCCCTCTAAACGCAGGGTTTTATTCGCGCTCGACGATACAATCTCTTTTGTAAGGGGATCGGTATAGCTACCCTGTTGCGCGACAACATACAAAGGCATCGAAGAAGATTCGAATTCTAGCTTGTAGTCACCAAAGGCATCGGAAGTTGTGCTGTCTAGCTTACGACCAACCTTTCCATCCTTGTATTCAAACACATCGATCTTGGCACCGTTAACTGGAGCGTCAAAAACGTTACCCGATATGCTTCCGGTATTCCTAGCTGGCGGAGTGTTATCACCACCATCCCCACCGCCACATGCACTTAATAAAAGTGAAGCAGCCATGAGACCTAACGTTGGTTTTATCGTATTTTTAGTGAACATAGTAATTTGGCAGAGTCTATTTTGCCGCGATTATATTATTGTCTGGAATTTTCTCAACGTGACAAAATAACCATAAAATTAAGCATAAACGCTAAGCAAACAGGCAGTTTTCAACCTCTTTGGCAGCGCTACTTCACATCTATCGTTATTTACTTAGTAAAAACACAGGAATTGGCATTAACGGCGTGTAAGATTTTATTTTAAATATTATACTCCCCTCAATTTTTCGCCGATAAGCATAATTTCGATTTAATGACAAGTTTAATATTAAGACAGTATACTCAAAACATTGCGTTACCCCTCGTATTCATTGCATTCGTTATCATTGCTGGCGTGTCTTTCACTCATTACCTGCTCACTCCGGAAGAACAGGTTCAACCTGTCACCACTAGGCTTCAAGCAACTGTTTTTAAAGAGATAAACCACAACAACATTGAACACACCTACGAAATCTACTTTCAGCGGGAAAAGATCACTACCGGCGTTGTAGATTACTCTTTCGTGACGTCTTTAATTAACGCTGGACTGTCTCAGCATGAGATAAAGTCTTTGATAAAATTAATTGAGAATGAATTCGATATTATCGGCTCGGTCCGAAAAGGTGACAAATTCTCTATAAAAACCAAAACCAATAGTTATAATGAAAAATACATTAGTTCTTTTTACTATTCTGGTAGTAAAAGAGACTTTTTTGTTATTAATGATGGCAATAACAACGCGTACGATGAATATGGTAATAAGTTAATCCGCCAGCCTTATTATGCATTTCCACTAGCAAAAAAGTATAAAGTGAGTTCTGGTTTTAATTTAAAGCGAAAGCACCCAGTTACCGGTCTACTCACTCCACATCTAGGTACCGACTACGCAGTGCCGATCGGAACACCAATACAAAGTATCGCAGATGGTATTGTTGTTAAGTCACGTTACAACCGCTTCGCTGGTAACTACATTAACATCCGCCATAGCAACGGTTCCCTATCTCGTTATTTACATCTATCTCGTAGCGATGTTCGCGCAGGTGACCACGTAACTAAAGGACAGACCATCGGCCGCACAGGTAATACAGGAAGAACCACTGGCCCTCACTTACATGTCGAACTCATTGTAGAAGGCGTCCCTGTTGATTATGCACGTTACATCCGAACTAACCCTGCGCCGCCTGCAAACACGCAGATGATGCTAGCGGCAAGAACAGAGCGTGCAGAGCTTATTAAAGAACTGCATAAATACGCCTCTTAGTGTCTGGGGTGATTTCTTTTCAGCTCATCGCGAAACAAACTTTGGGGCATAATGAGCTGAGATCCCGTCACTGTTAATGAGCTTCGATTCGAAAGTGACCAAATCGGAGCCAAAGCTGTACTTAAGTCCTTAAATATCTTCCTATCGCTCTTGCTCTAACATTTCCGCTCCCCCAATAAAGTGTTAAGATCATCACATGACTCGCTGTAGTGGTAACGAGTGGTGATGATTAGCCCCACTCCCTTAACATCCTCATCAATGATGTAAGTAAGATGAATAACCCACCAGCATAACCATGAAACAATAAGGCGATTTTTCAGATGGTTAACAACTCTATCCAGTGGTTTCCGGGCCACATGCATAAAGCCCAAAAAGAGATTGCTGAAGCGATCCCTCAAATAGATGTCATTATTGAAGTGCTTGATGCTCGTATCCCTTTTAGTAGTGAAAACCCTATGATCGCGGAGCTCAAGGGCGATAAGCCAGTAGTAAAAGTGCTTAACAAACGCGATCTTGCGGATCCGGAGTTGACTCAAGTTTGGATTGACCACTTCGAGAAAGAGCACAACGTAAAAGCGATTGCCATTACTACTTCTCAACAGTCAGAAGTCCAAAAAATTATGGAGTTAGTACGTAAGCTTGCTCCGCATCGCGAAGAAATTGGCAAGAACATTCGTACCATGATCATGGGTATTCCAAACGTTGGTAAATCCACCATTATCAATGCCTTGGCGGGCCGAACTATCGCAGTGACAGGTAACCAACCAGCGGTTACACGTCGCCAGCAACGCATTAACCTTCAAAATGGCATTGTGCTTTCAGATACTCCTGGGATTCTTTGGCCAAAAGTAGAAAACCCGCACAGTGGCTTCCGTCTTGCTGCAACTGGCGCAGTAAAAGACACGGCAATGGAATACGACGAAGTGGCATTTTACACCGTCGAATACCTAGCCGCTCACTACCCGGAGAAGTTGAAAGAGCGCTACCAAATCGATGAGCTTCCAGAATCGGATATTGAGATCATGGAAGAGATTGGTCGTCGTCGTGGTGCACTTCGTGCTGGCGGTCGTGTAGACCTTCACAAAGTATCAGAGATCCTTCTTCATGAACTTCGCCAAGGCACCTTGGGCCAGATTACTCTAGAGCTTCCTGAGATGATTACTCAAGAGCTAATCGAAGTAGAAATCGAAACCGCTCGTAAAGAAGAAGAGAAAGCGAAACGCAAAGAAGAACGTCGTAAACGCTACCTTCGCAACAAACGATAATAGCGCTCCTATCTCCCTTCTCAAGGCACGTGTTACACGTGCCTTTTTTTGTGCTTAAATTTTTCATCTCAGTGCAAAAGCGCGACGCTTTTCTCATTACTTATGGAATGAAGACCACTAAACGTAGATCACCACTCAATACCTTCCAATTTGCATTTCATCTAAGTTTCGTAGGAAAAACCAAACAAATTCATAAATATTTATTATGTAATTTGACGATTACTTTTTAAGCACGATCTTAGTTAGACCCCCGAACAGTAAGGAGTTACAAAGCTCACCCAACCCTTAAATGCGGAGTTTGCAGGCGCACGCAAACTTATGCAACTTGACTAATGACACCGAGCTCATATTGGTCAAACTATATAGCTGTCAGCGCTGGCGTTTTCCTGTGTTACGAAGAGAACTTATTATGAGTGATAAACCGAAAACAAAACCACTTCCTTCCTTTGTTGAGGAACGCCTAGACTTTTATATTCAAGATCTGATTGAGCAGAACGAAAACCAAAAGCACTTGGTATTAGGGAAGCGACCACAACAAGGAGCGGTGGTCATGCAAAGTAACGACTACTTGTCGTTGTCCCACAATCTACAAATTCAGCAGGCACATCGTGATGCTATCTACGAGCACGATGATAACGTTGTCATGTCTGCGATTTTCTTACAAGATGACGACTCAAAACCTGCATTTGAAACGCAGCTCGCGGATTATGTCGGTATGGGCAGTTGCCTATTATCCCAGTCCGGATGGGCAGCCAATATTGGCTTGTTACAAACGATTTGTCCGCCAGAAACACCGGTCTATATCGACTTCTTTGCACATATGTCTTTGTGGGAAGGGATTCGAGCGGCAGGAGCCCAAGCGCATCCATTCATGCATAACAACATGAACCATTTGCGCAAGCAGATACAGCGTAACGGCTCTGGCGTTATCGTTGTGGATTCGGTCTATAGCACGATAGGTACGATCGCCCCACTCCACGACATCTACGAAATGGCGCGTGAGTTTGATTGTGCTTTGGTGGTCGATGAGTCCCACTCATTAGGCACGCATGGGCCAAATGGTTCTGGCTTGGTGAAAGCATTAGAACTCACTGATCAAGTGGATTTCATTACGGTGAGTTTGGCAAAAACATTTGCTTATCGGGCTGGGGCGATTCTTGGTCCAGAAAAGTTGGCTAGAACGCTACCCTTTGTCGCATTCCCAGCCATCTTTAGTTCGACGGTCCTGCCACAAGAGATCGTTCGACTTGAAAAGACTCTCGAAGTCATTCGAAGCGCAGATGATAAGCGAACCATGCTGTTCAATCGCGCTAAGGAGCTCAGAACAGGCCTAAAGCAGATTGGCTTTCATATCCGCAGCGAATCGCAAATTGTGGCGTTAGAATGCGGTAGTGAGCGAAATACGGAACGAGTACGTGACTTCTTAGAAGAACGAAACGTGTTTGGCGCTGTATTCTGTCGTCCTGCAACGGGCAAGAATAAGAACATTATTCGATTTTCGATCAATGCTGATATGACATCTCGTGACATTGACCATGTCTTGACGGCTTGTCAGGAAGCGTATAACCACCCAGAACTAGAATTCGCCTAACGAATCGAAAGCGGCACATTTGAATGGAAGCTTGTGAATGCCGGAATACAAAGAGCTCAGCATAGTGCTGAGCTCTATTCGTTTTCGTCACCCTATTGAGCAAGAACTAAATCCAGTTCGCAATCTTGTCGAACAACCTGTTCTTATCCGCAGGTTTAACGATGAAATCCGACATGCCAGATGAACCAATCTTGTCCAGTGTTATCGGTGAGCTATCACCAGTATGCGCAATAATAGGTACCGAAGCGTAGGCCTTATTTGAACCTCTGATTTGACGAGATGCTTCTACACCATCCATCACCGGCATTTCGATGTCCATTAGGATTAAGTCAACATTGTTCTCATTCAATGCGTTGATTGCCTGCAGCCCATCTTCGGTTTGGATCACTTCAAAACCCTGCTTCTCAAGCAGCATGGCCGTAAACTTGCGTAAAGACTCATTATCGTCAACCACCATAATGGTTCGCTTGTTTGTTGAATCGAGCGGCTTCGCTGGCATCGATGGAACAACATAATTAGCGTCATACAGTAAACGGTCGATGGTCGCTCGAGTATTCAGAAGCCAGGCTTGTGTCTCTACCCAAATAGGTTCAAAAGAAACGCTTCTCGCTCTTTGAGTTGGATGGTGCTCAAACATGAAAACAATGCGAGCTTCAGTGAACGACAGTAACGACTCAACCTTATCTATATGGCTGCCACGGGCGTCTAAACTCTCCATATCGATCAGGATTAAATCAAACTCGAACTCGTATTCTTTCTTTTTAAGAACCGCGGGAATATCGAGAACCGTGAGTTCGAATCTCATAAAACGAGCAATGTCCGTCACTTTCGAAACTAAGATGTTTTGCTCACTCACAAACAAAATCGTTTTTAGCTTGGTTAGCTCACTCTTAATCTCTTTGACTGCGCTTGAGCCAATCGTAGGGAAAGTCATCGTGAACTGAGACCACTCGCCGACTTCTGATTGGCAACGAATATCACCGCCAAATGAACGCATCACTTTCTTACAGAAAGGCAGTCCAAGGCCGTAGTTTCCTGACTTACCCGTAGTGTAGAAATCTTGGAAAATACTTTGAAGAACTTCTGGCGCAATGCCCGAACCGTTATCAGTCACCACAATTTGGTTGGCAAATTCATCACTGTACATGGTGACGTGTATGTGGAAGTCTTCTGAACTACGGTGGTGGAAGGCGTTCTTGAACAAGTTGTACATCACATACTTAAGCAATGTATCGCTGCCCAAGAAATCGAACTCACTTCTTACATCCAAGGAGATAGCAAAACGGTCTGTCGATCGTTTGTAACTGAAACTTTCAATCGCACTCTCAACGACAGATTGTGCAGAGTGTTTTTTAAATGTCGAGCGAGAAACACGGTTCTCATCAATTGAAGTAAGAAGCAAATCAATGGTTTCGTTTCCGGAATGAATGATCTTCATTGCGTCACTGCTGACTTCTCGTAACAGTGTCACGTCTTCATCACTTAACGTGTACTGCTCTTTCTTGCCCTCTTTCGGATTTGGCAACACGGATTGAATGACATCGATAGAAGTTAATAAACCACTAAGTGGGTTTCGCATTTCATGGGCGATACCCGCCCCAAAAGACTTTGCGATTGAGACTTTTGCTTCATGCTCTACCTGGTTTCGGAAGTAGAACAAGTTACCAAAGAGATAAATAAACAAGAAGATCGGTACGTGCGTCCAATCCATGGTGAGTTCGAGGTGAAACCCCTGTGCTACCCAAGCAAAAAACGTCGCAAGACCAATTCCCACAAATGTCTGAACAAACATCACCGATGTGATATGCACGAGCAGTATGTGCAAAAAAATCGCCGACATAAACGACATCACCCAAACATTCGACCAATTGTTCATCAGCAACATGTAAAAGAAGAAACAAGGTAAGCAGAGCGTTGTGACCACTTGATAATAGGCGGGTAAGAACCCACGCCACTCAAATGGCGTACGATTACGATAAATGATGCCGAAGAATAATATTGAGCAAAGAATACGAAGCGGTAGGTTTTCGTATGGCTGCGGGAACATGAACTCCCAAACGATGTAGTAAATAGGAAAGCCTATGAAGCCCATCCATCCTACGAGGCTAAGGTTGGGTTCTGCGTACTGATATACTTTGCGAATCGCGTCCATATTTACTTTATCTACTGAGCCTAGCACTTACTAATTTTATGTTTAGCATTGTTTTCTTTGTATTTGTCTTTCAATTATATATTAGTTATCGCACATAAGCAGTGAGACATTAATCAAATATTTCGCGACACTCCTCTTTTAAATTCAGAGTTTTATATTCACAAAAAGAATCTCCGGGTAACTTTGATTGTTAATTAATCAGAAACTGAGAAGTGGCGCAACGTCATGTACATGAATGCCATGCAGCATACAAACACCAGCACAGTGGTCACTTCCCTATTCAACTTATCAAACAAGGACACATATGCAACCAGTAGAAATTAAAAATGTCGTATTCGATGTAGGTAATGTACTCGTAAGGTGGTCACCAATCGAAATCGTGAGACTGACTTTTGGAAATGATGTCGATGCCGAGGCGTTAGCGAAAGATCTTTTCACGAGTGCGATTTGGTTGGATTTGAACAAAGGGCTGATTACAGAAACACAAGCCAAACAGCGGTATCAACTCGAAAAACAGTTGTCTGAGAGCGAAGCAGAGCGTTTCTTTTACTACGTGAAGCATACCCAACTTCTGATTTATGGCAGTGTGGACCTTCTAAAGCGCATAAAATCAGCAGGATATCGTGTGTTCGCTCTGACTGACAATGTAGTAGAGATCGTTGAATATCTAAAAGCTACGTATGACTTTTGGCCGTTATTTGAGGGCACAACAGTATCTGCAGAACTTGGCTTGTTGAAGCCTCAACCAGAGATCTATCAGAGCCTATTAGAAACCCATCAACTTTTAGCGAAAGAAACCGTGTTCCTCGACGATATGCCCTATAACGTTGAAGGCGCACGCGAGGTAGGCATTGAGGCGATTCAATTTAAGCACGCAGAACAATGTGAGTATGAACTAAAAGCCATGGGGTTGAGCTTTTAGGATTGGTTCTAACGACAAAGAGCAGCACTTCGCTGCTCTTTTAGGCTCTACAGGGTGTATACCCAAGTGACTTCAAGATGCAGGATTCAGAGCGTTGTCATTGATTCGAGAGCAAGAAAAACAACGCAGTGTAATAGCCAGCTATTTCCAAGTTGTTTGACGCAGCAATCGGGTCAATGACACGCTCCCAAAGGGCGAGCTGTTTTGGCTTGCATACTTTGTTGCCTATTCTTGATTTAGACCCACTAAACCTTTAAATCGCCGCCGCGTCTACAAACCAAGTCAGTCTCGCTGAACCTAGCATCTCGAGGTTACTTGGGTATAAGTCAATGACAAGGGCTATGAGTAAACCACGTTCTCTTCGATGCCATTAACGAGTGATTGCGCACTTGACCAACGAAACACCTTCTCTAGCACTTCATTACCACCTGGCGTTTTCCAGTTTCGCTCTTGGCATTCTTGTCCACCAATGTGTTGATAAAACTCAACCGCAGGTTCGTTTTGGGAGACCACCTCAAGGTATAAACCACTGTCCTTAAAGTATTGCTGGTGCCATTCTGCTACAGCAAGAAGTAACTGTTTACCAATGCCTCTTCCGCGGTAGCTATCATCAACGTGTAATGCCTCAATAAAGCTACCACGCTCAAAGTCATGATTACCAAACACGCAAATGAAACCAAGAAGAAGTCCCCCCTCTTCTGCTAAAACAATGTGTTGGTTGAATGGCGGGTTGGTTAAGCGCGTTTGCCATATCAACAGCTTGTCGTCGATGGCTTCACTATCCAAGTACGCATCACTTAACACTCCGCGGTAATGACGCTTCCAGCTGTCCGCATGTAACTGCGCGATGCGTTCATAATCCTTATATTCCGCTAATCGTAATTCCATTACGTATTCCTATTTTCTTTTATTGCTTCTCTAACGAGCTTTGGCATTTTCCACCTCATTAACTACATATTATTGGCAGATTTTACAAATCTATAGCCACAGCTCATTGATTAATACTACTCATTATTCGTTTAAAAGCAAAATATCCCACCGACAACCGCTGTTTATTGCGAGCTTGCCCTTAACGATAGAACTGTCACAACTCGAAACAAAGTCATCTAACTTTAGTTTGACTTACACGTGTACGCTGATATTCTGGCGTACAGTTGTTAGCTCAAAGTTAGGGACACACCGTGACGCATAATAAACCGCCTCTTATCTGGCTGAATATATTGATATTTTCTGCCAGCTTTATACTGACCTTCGTTGTATTGCCTTGGTATGCATACCATTACGGATTAGGTTGGGAACATCTGATCTGGGGCATTCTCGCCTTTAGCTTTACCAATCTCTCCATTACCGCGGGTTATCACCGCCTATGGAGCCACAAAACCTACGAAGCTCACCCAGTTTTACGATTCATCTTTGCCATCGGTGGTGCCTTCTCTCTTCAAAACAGTGCGATGCATTGGTCCTCTGATCATCGAGTTCATCACAAACATGTCGACGATAACGACAAAGACCCGTATTCAGCAAAACGCGGTTTTTGGTACTCGCATATTGGTTGGATGCTTCGTGATTACAACAAATCAAGAGAGAACGAGTACACGAACTGTCGCGATTTGAAGCGAGACAAAATCGTTGCATGGCAGCACAAGTATTACGTTCCTTTAGCTATTGTGACTAATATCGGCTTCCCTCTTTTATTGGGTCTTATCTATGGTGATATCTGGGGAATGTTCCTGATCGTTGGTGCTGCTCGCCTGTTTTTGAGCCATCACACAACTTTCTTTATCAATTCATTGGCACATGTTTGGGGCAAACAAACCTTTACTGATAAGAACACCGCTCGTGACAATGGTATTTTGGCATTCTTTACGTTTGGTGAGGGCTACCATAACTTCCACCACATCTTTGAAAACGATTACCGCAATGGTGTCTACTGGTGGCATTACGATCCAACAAAATGGCTGATCAAGTCCTGTTCTTGGTTGGGCTTAACAACGAAGCTTCGCACGACATCGACGTTTCGCATCGAGAAAGCGCGTGCAACTCAGTTATTGAAAAAAGCGAAAGAGAAACTTGAGAGTAAGCCGAACAGCCAATCAATCAGAGACCAGCTCCAGCAAGAGTTTGATGCTCTAGTCCATCATATGCAGGAATACTACGAAGTGCGCAAAGAAGTGCTCGGAGAGAAAACAGCGACAGTAGTGAAAAAATACGAGCGCTCGGTATCAAAGTTGAAGTACCAACAAATTAAAGAAGAATTTGAGCGTCAACAACGCAGTTGGAACCTTTTAGTACGTCGCTACGCCTAATCTGCGCTTCAATATAACAACGTTGAAATAACGACCTCAAAACAAAAGCTCCGATCATTCGGAGCTTTTTTGTACAATCAAGTCCCTTTAACGTGATCTAGCTCGAAGTATCACTTTTGCCACTTTTTAATCATTTCGTACGATTTTTATTCGATAAATTGTTCATATTTTCGTTTCATTAAAATCCATAAAACCAGTACATAACACCTAAAAAACGTAATTTAAACAATATAATCCAAGGCAATTATTTATTAATCTATTATTTGTTTTAGATCATGCTAGCTCTAATTTAGTCTCGTGCCACAGGAAAGAATTCTGTAAATTCACAGACATAAACTGAAACAGTTTCTTTCTTTTTTTCATAATATCTGGAGACAACCCTATGTTAGAGCTCTTAATTGGCTTGGTAGTGACCATTGCTGTGGGTTATTTCATTGTCAAAGGCTACAAAGCCGCTGGCGTGTTATTAACCGCGGGTATTAGTTTGCTTCTAATGACTGGCATCCTTGGCCATGACGTTCTGCCATCAAAAGTAACCTCAACGGGTAATATGGTGACGGACGCACTAGAGTACGTAAAATACATGCTTCAATACCGTGGCGGCGGCCTTGGTATGCAAATCATGCTACTTTGTGGCTTCGCGTCTTACATGACACACATCGGTGCAAACAATGTAGTCGTAAAACAGTTCTCTAAACCGCTTTCTGTCATCAAGTCTCCATACGTCCTTTTGGTAGCGGCTTACATCGTGGCATGTTTGATGTCTCTTGCAGTGAGTTCAGCAACAGGTCTAGGCGTACTATTGATGGCTACCCTATTCCCAATGATGACGGCAATGGGTATCTCTCGCCCTGCTGCGGTAGCAGTGTGTGCTTCACCTGCGGCAATCATCCTTTCGCCAACTTCTGGTGACGTGGTTATCGCAGCAGAAAAATCAGGCCTAGCACTTGACGTGTTCGCGGTTCAAACCGTACTGCCTGTTTCTATCTGTGCAATCATCGTAATGGCTGCAGCGGCTTTCTTCTGGAATAAATACCTAGATAAGAAAGACAATACGCCAATGGAAAAGATTGACGTATCTGAGATCAAAGCAGATGCGCCAGCGTTCTATGCGGTTCTTCCTTTCCTACCAATCATCGGCGTATTCCTATTCAACGGTCGCACGATTCCTGGCCTGACTCTAGACATCTACACCATCGTTGTAGGTTCTATCTTCTTGGGTGCAGTAATTCACTATGTGGTGAACAAATTTGACGGTAAGAAGTCGCTTGAAGATCTTGATTCTTGTTATGCGGGCATGGCAGATGCGTTTAAAGGCGTAGTAATGCTGTTGGTTGCGGCGGGTGTTTTCGCACAAGGTTTAATGTCAATTGGTGCTATCGATAACCTACTTCATCTTGCAGACAATGCAGGTGCTGGCGGTGTTGCACTAATGCTTATCCTAACTGGCCTAACTGTTGCCGCTGCGATTGCGACAGGTTCTGGTAACGCTCCATTCTATGCGTTCGTAGAGCTTGCACCTTCACTGGCTGCGAAGATGGGTTTAAACCCTGCGTTCCTAATCATCCCAATGCTACAAGCTTCTAACCTAGGTCGTACTATCTCGCCGGTATCTGGTGTAATCGTTGCGACTTCTGGTATGGCAAACATCAGCCCATTCGAAGTAGTGAAGCGTACATCAGTGCCTGTTCTCGCAGGTCTGATTACTGTGATCATCGGTACTATGGTGCTTGTACCAATGACGGCATAAACTGAAGTTACATCGCGCAAATCAACAAAAGCTCGGCTTCTATGTCGAGCTTTTTTATCCATTCAATACACCTTATCGTCACCTATCCCCTCTCTTAATACTCCGCATTGAATACACAATGTGTCTCTTATTTACAAAACACTGCACATTATAAGCAAGACCAATTTGCTTAATCTCTCAGGTACTTATATAACGTTCCAATACATTCACAAAATGGAACTTACTATGACTTCACTTATTGTTTTTATCGTCATCGTTTTGCTTATCGCGGTGTTTGCGGTCAGCATTTACAACAAACTAGTGACGCTACGTAATCGCTTTAAAAACAGCTTTGCTCAGATTGAGGTTCAGCTAAAACGTCGTTACGACCTGATCCCAAACCTTGTTAGCACTGCGAAAGGTTACATGGAGCATGAGAAAGAAACGTTTGAGCGTGTCATCCAAGCACGTAACCAAGCGATTTCTGGCTTGAAAGCAGCAAGTGATGCGCCAGATAGCGATGCGGCCATTAACCAACTGGCACAAGCAGAAGGCATGCTACAAAATGCGCTAAGTAAGTTAAATGTTGTTGTTGAAGCTTACCCAGAACTGAAAGCCAACGAAACAATGACTCAACTGCAAGAAGAGCTGACTAGCACAGAGAATAAAGTCGCTTTTGCTCGCCAAGCTTTTAACGATGCTGTCACCAGCTACAACACTTACAAGCAGACTTTCCCACCAGTTCTATTTGCCAATATGTTTGGCTTCCAAGACGGTAAGCTGCTTGAGTTTGCAGACAGTGAAGCAATTCAAGAAGCGCCAAAGGTTGAATTCTAATGGATTTCTTTGACCATCAAGATACCGCACGTCAGCGTACCGGGCTTTTGGTGTTTCTGTTTTCCTTAGCAGTATTAATCATCACTGCCTTGGTCAGCGTACTGTCGATTGCCATTTATTACGGGGTCACTGGGGAGCCGTTTGATCAACGAACCGCCATCACCTACACCTTATTGTGCTTTGGAGGCGTGGCACTGGTTGTCGCCATCAGCTCTATGTTTCGCTTATCTGAGCTCTCTTCCAATGGCGGTCGCGGCGTTGCTGAAAGTATTGGGGGTAAGCTTATCTCCTCGAATACAACTGACACGAAACACCGTCAATTGCTTAATGTGGTTGAAGAGATGGCAATCGCATCTGGCATTCCCGTTCCTCCTGTTTATGTCATGCAGGAAGAACGAGGTATTAACGCGTTTGCTGCAGGCATGAGTATTGATGATGCCGTAATCGGTGTCACACAAGGCGCGCTAGACAGCTTTTCCCGTGATGAACTGCAAGGTGTTATTGCTCACGAGTTCAGCCACGTATTAAATGGCGATATGCGTATGAACACGCGCTTGATTGGCGTCTTGTTCGGCATTACTTGTATTGCGCACTTGGGTCACTTGGTTCTCGACAATACACACTACACGAGCCGCGCATCAAGAAGCTCTTCGGATTCCGATAAAGGCTTCGCTGTCATTATGTTGATCGCGATTGTATGTTTGGTGCTTGGCTGGGTTGGTACTTTATTTGGATCAATGATCAAAGCAGCTATCTCACGACAACGTGAGTTCTTGGCGGACGCGAGTGCGGTTCAGTTTACTCGTAATGACCAAGGTATTTCAGGTGCTTTGAAAAAGATTGGCGGTCACGCATCTGGCTCTAGCTTGGATGCGCAAGCGAGCAGCCAAATGAGCCACATGATGTTTGGACAAAGCAACTTGTCTGGCTTTACCGGCTTCTTCGCTACTCACCCGCCTCTGGAAGAGCGAATCCGTCGTATAGAGCCCAACTGGGACGGCAGCTTTTCGCACAGAAGTCAGAGCAACACTTCAGCGTTTGGAAGTGAACAAGTCAGTGGATTTGCGTCGGATGCCGATTTCAACTCTCAAGACCATGAACCACAAAGAGCCACGCCAACTTCCTCAGAACTAAGTGATACAGGTAAACAACTGATCAGCCAATTGCCCCAAGACTTGGTAGACATTGCACGTGAGCCCTACAGCTCCCGCTTTATTGCATTGCTCCTGATCTTTGATGGCAGCGATGTGCAACGTGAGATGATCAAAGGTCATATTCCAATGGTCTCGCACGCAAAGCTGTTACCATGGCTGGATTACGATTTGCCCCTGCACTTAAGGCTTCCTCTGCTAGAGCTCGCTATCCCAGCACTTAAATCAATGAGTGAAGGTCAGAAAAATAGACTTTGCCAAGTTCTGCGAGAATTGTCTCAAACGGATAATCACTACTCACTGGGTGAATGGTGCGTCGTTAACTTGTTGGAAAAGCAGCTTCTTGCGCCTTTTGGTTCTACTCGCCAAAACAAGACCTTCAAGCAACTCCAAGAAAGCGTACACTGGTTGCTACGTGAATTGGCGTGGGTCACGCATTCAGAACGAGAAGGCGCACAACGCGCATTCAACGCTTCGCTCACCTCGCTAGGATTTGCAGAAACGACATTGGAAGAGCCAAACAACAACTGGCGTTTAAGTCGCGCGGCATTAGAACTGTTGCTACAACTGAAGCCAGCTCAACGACGCCAGTTCGTTAAGGCGTGTCGTTTAGCAATTGAGTCTGACGGTAAGATCACCGTTGCAGAAGGCGAACTGTACCGAGTGGTAGCGTGTTTCTTGGAAGTTCCAGAACCGCCGCTTACCGTGACGCTTTAACGGCACAAAGTAAAACGCCAGCGATGATCGCTGGCGTTTTTGTATTCGGCTATAAGTGACGCTGATTAAGCAGCTTTAAAGCGCTCTGGAATCTTGGTAATGCTTTGACGATAACTGAACCATAGGTAGGTTACTGCTAGTGAGAAGAACAAGTAAGACAAAGCAAACACGATAGGAGAAGTAATCAGCTCTGCTGACATACCCCACATTACGCCGATCACTGTAATCGTCAATTTAGATAACATGCCACAGATCAGTAGGAACAAAGCAAGCTGTGGGAAACGCGAACTACGGAATGCGAAGAAGTAGCAGCTACCTACTGCAAGCGATGCAATAGAAAGACCTAGCATGAATGAATGGATGTGATCTGCTGATGCGACACCTGCAGAAACAGAAGCCATAAGTAATAGGAACAATTTCATAAGTCACCTCACTACGAGTAGAGAAAAGCATCCTTTCATTAATGAAAACTCATTTTGCGCCCTATTTTGCTTATCTATTTAGCAATTACAAGCACATTTTTTGCTCACTTTATGTTCACCCTCCCCCTTGAAATCAAGTTATTACAAGTGGTTAACATTCTCTAATTTATAAACCCTTTAGATCCTGCACTTACAGAAAACAGTCTCTATTTTGGCCACTTTTGTTACAGAACATTAACACTAAAATATTTTGAAACTTTTTGCTTAAACTGTGAGCCAAACACTTAACTTCACGCTATCCATCTCGTTTCACTTAGGATCTCACTACCAAATCAACGATTCTTTACGTTAGATCAACATTTCCTTCATATATAAAACCATCCCATTACAAACATTTTTAATGTTTCAAATTATTTTTAGTCATAGGGGTAAAAAGAGATTCCAATCACACATTTATTGGTTATAATCCGCGCTCATTACGTTATACGTTGAAAAACGCAAACTTATTTTGAGCAAACCCTATCTTTAAACCGACCCCTCTTTGCTATCCGCCAAGAGGTATTACTGAGAACAAAAATGAGCAAGATTGATAAAGCTATGCGCATCCTGCTAGCAGGATTCTGTATCAACCTTTGTCTTGGCATCCTGTATGCTTGGAGTGTATTCAACAAAGCACTAGTGACTGAGTCAGGCTGGAGCGCAGCAGAAGCATCTGCACCTTACGCGACTGCAACTATTACTTTCTCTATCTGTCTTCTTGTTGCAGGTATTCTTCAAGACCGTATGGGTCCACGTTTGATCCTTATCCTAGGTACTGTTCTAACAGGTCTAGGCATGATCGCGTCTGGTTTTGTTAACTCACCACTAATGCTGAACATCACTTTCGGTGTGATCACTGGTGCAGGTATCGGTTTTGGTTACGCGTGTCTTTCTCCTTCAGCAATGAAGTGGTTCCACGCATCTAAGAAAGGTATGGTTAACGGGATCATCGCAGCAGGTTTCGGTCTAGCAGCTATCTACCTAGCTCCTGTGACTTCTGCGCTGATCGACAGCATGGGCATCCAAACGAGCTTCCTAGTTCTTGGTGTTGGTATCCTTGCTATCGCTGTTCCTCTAGCAGCAACAATCAACAACCCACCAGCGGATTACACGCCAGCTGAACCTAAAGTAAAAGAAGGTCAAGCACCTAAGGTTGTGAAGAAGTCTGACGACCTAACTTGGAAAGCAATGCTTAAAACGCCACAGTTCTATTCTCTATGGATCATGTACGCGTTCGCAGCTTCTGTTGGTCTTATGATCATCGGTAACATCACAACTATCGCAAGCGTTCAAGCGAACCTACCAAACGCGGTTTACCTAGCGTCTATCCTTGCGGTATTTAACTCAGGCGGTCGTGTAGCAGCTGGTATGCTTGCAGACAAGATCGGTGGCGTACGTACTCTTCTTCTAGCGTTCGTTCTACAGGGCATCAACATGGTTCTGTTTGCAACGTTCAAAACTGAGTTCACGCTGATCATCGGCACAGCAATTGCAGCAGTTGGTTACGGTACGCTTCTAGCTGTATTCCCTACTCTAACGGCTGAATTCTACGGTCTGAAGAACTACGGTACTAACTACGGCGTGCTATACACAGCATGGGGTATCGGTGGTGCAATCGGTGCTGCTGTTGTTGGTTTCTCAATGACTAACGGTGACGGTTACACGCTTGCTTACACTATCTCAGCGGCAATGATGGCGGTATGTATCGTACTAGCGTTCATCACTAAACCACTGACTGAAGCGAAAGTAGCGCAACTGAAAAACGCTTAATCGCCAGTTCAGTTCTATTTATCTAATAGATCTGCAGAAATTGATTCGAAAAAGGCTTAACCTATGGGTTAAGCCTTTTTTATTATTAGTTGGTTATGGAAAACACCGTCGAACTCGCGCCAGATTACTATCTCGATAACTTCTTTAAGCTCACACAGCACGCTACCGAGTGGTACAGCGACTTACTTAGCCCAGATGAACACCAATGGCTATCCGCGTTTGAGAGCTTGAACAAACCCGCACAGTGTCTTCTTGTTCGCCTATACAGCCGTAAAGGTTGCTGGTTTCGCAGCGACAAACTCAACTATCAAGAAATCGAGAATATCCAGTCTGCTTTGGATGAACTGGCAGCTCATGACTTTGTCTCGCTCTCCCCTGACCTAACAACGCAAGAGTTAGCAGCAAATCTACTGACTAAGCCAGAGATTGTCATGCTCTATCCTGAGCATCCCAAATCCCTCAAGAAAGAGGCATTAGTGGCATGCCTGAGTGAAGAGCGTTTCGAGCTATTTGAGGCTCTGGATTTCACAGTGATTAAGCTTAACTCCGCACACATGATTGATGTTTTGTTGACGCTGTTTTTTGCTAATACCCATCAAGACCTTAGCCAGTTCGTGCTCGACGATTTAGGCTTGCACCAATTCGAACAATACCAGTTAAGTAAAACGCGTCGATTCTTTGAGAGCAGAGAGCAAATCGATCGTCTTATTGAACTCAGCCAGCTCTCCAACCTTTATTGGCAATGCGACAGAAAACAAAAAGAGAACCTCGATATTCTTATCGAAGCGATGCCAGAACGGGTTGAACATCGCTACGTCGACCGTAAACGCGAGCACATGATTAACGACATTGCCCGTGATTACGAGCGCATAAACGAGCTTGAAATTGCAATCGCACTGTTTGAGACGACCACTCTCGCCCCAAGCCGAGAGCGTCGTGCTCGCATATACGACAAGCTAGAACAAAACGATTTATTTGGTGACATTGTCACGGCCATGCTCGCTGACCCTATCGATGTCTCTGAGTTTGAGGTGGCACAGAAGCTCGAACAACGTGTTAAACGTAAACAAGGCTTGAATGTCCCGAGAGCCACCAAGCCCAAGTGCAGCGAATACCACATCGAATTGGATCTGTCCCAACAACGTGTGGAGCTGGCAACCAAAGCGCATTTCGAAAGTTTAGGTTGGAGCGTTTTCTATTCCGAGAATACCCTACTCAACAGCTTGTTAGGATTGACCTTGTGGGATGCGATTTTTGCACCGATAGAAGGTGCATTCATTAACGCTTATCAACATCGACCATTGGATTTGTATCACGCCGATTTTGTCGATAAAAGAAAGCAGCTTATCGACAATGCGCTTGAGCAAGTTCAACAAGGGAAGACGCAGGCGCTGATTGATACATACAGAGATAAAGTTGGGGTAAGTAATCCCTTCGTCAGTTGGGCGTATGTGAACGAAGAGCTGATTTCCCTAGCACTTGAACACATCCCTAATGACCTGTTGGTCGAACTGTTTAACGTGCAGTTAAGCGACCTAAAACTCTATCGAAACGGCATGCCGGATTTGATTGCATTTAAAGGTGGGAAGTTTGAATGGATTGAAGTGAAAGGTCCGGGCGATAAACTCCAAGATAACCAATGGCGTTGGATCAAGGAGTTCAATCGCCTCAATGTACCGTTCTCAGTTTGTTATGTAACAGCACAAGCTTAGGGAAAGAGCTAAAAGAGCTTTAGCGGTTTACTTTGGCGTTCTTCTGCCCTTTCTTCTCTTTCAATTGATCAATCACGTAGCTTGGTGCGACTTTCTCTAGTTCGCCCAAGCACTCATCGGTTTTCGGGTTGTCGTAACGAACATAAATGTCGCAAACCGCATAAAGCTGTTCCGGCGCACCAGAAATCAAATACGCTTGCTCAAAAGACTTCACCGATTTGTCTAGGTTGTATTCTTCTTGCAGTACGCCATTGAGATACCAGTAGTAGCTGTTATCTTTCGCCATTTTGGCCGCTTTTTCGATTTCTGTGGCTGCATTCTTCTTCTCATCCAGACGCACTAATGTCAGCGCTTTCGAGTAATGCAAAGACGCATTATCAGGATGAAGTTTGATCGCAGAATCCAACGTCTTCACTGCATCAGCATCGCGTTGCTGCGCTCGGTAGTTATCCGCCAAGCTTAACCAGATTTGTGGATTCTCCGGCTGATTGGTCACTAAAGCTTGATAGATTTTATCCGCTTTATCCCATTCATGGTGCCAACGATAGACATCCGCTAACAGCAGTTTAGAGCCGTCGTCTTTCTTGTGCTCTAAGTAGCTGATCAGTTCAGCAACCGGGGCTTCAAGCGTTTGTTGTTGCTCGCTGCTCACGTTAGAAAAATCACGCACTAAGTTAGTCGCAGCTGTAATACGAACCATCGCCTCTGGATCACTCAACAGTGGCTCAATCATGCGCCAGCGATGTTCAATCGTGTAAGGTTCTGCTCCGACAATCGCAGCTTCACGAACCGCAGGGTCTTGATCTTGAAGACTGCGTGCAACCGCCACCAGCGCGTTTTGACTTGGGTATTTAGCCAGCTCATGCAACGCTTCAATACGCTTTTCTACTGGCTGTTTCACGTCTTGAGCTTGATAAGACCACTTCGCAACCACTTGCTGTGGCGACATCTGTGCCGAGTTTGCTTTTTGAGAGCTTGTCACGCTGGCAGAAGAGACTTGGTCTGGTGCGAGCAAGGTTTCATCCTGCGCTGCAACAGATTGGCTTGCGGTGACACCTAAAGCGACAGCTAATAACGTTTTTGAGAATGTCATATCAATCCCCTTAAAATTTGGTTTCGAATACAGGACGCTTCGCCGCTTGTTGGCGTAGCACTGCATCACTGTATTTGCCATGTGCCACAGGGTTACCCGTAGCGCGAAGAATGTATGCCATTGCCTTATCAGCATGAGAGAAGAACTTTTTCCAGCCTGCACACAGGTAGTTCAACCCTGGTTCACCGTCTTTGGTGCGAATGAAACGGTTTTTCGGACACTCGCCGTAGCAAGCGAATTGGTAATCACACTGTTGGCACTGCTTGGTTAGCGAGCGAGTCTTGGCAAAGCCAAACTTTTGTTGCTCAGGACCATACGCCAACGTGTCTAATTTTTCGTGGTGGATGTTGCCAATCTTGTATTCTGGATAAACATAGTGGTCACAAGCGAAAACATCACCGTTTGGTTCCATTGCCAAGCCTTTGCCGCAAATCTCGCCCAGTGTACAAAGTGGGTTTTTGCGCCCCATCCAAGTCTCTACACTCGCTTCAAAGTACTGAACAAACACCTTGCCAATGTCGTGTTGAATCCACTCATCAAAAATCGCGATAAGGAAGTTACCCCACGCCTCGTCTGCCACACACCATGGCTCAACCACAGAGTCTTTGTGACCAGGAATCAGACGCTTGTCGCCTTGTTTCAGCTGCTCTTGCGGCTCCCATGTTTGAGGAGCTGTAGTACGGAACGTTTTTTGTTCCACGATGGGAATAAACTGCATTTGTGGAGAACACACTTCATCACGCAGGAATCGGTACACCTCAAGAGGATTACGGCTGGTTAGATTGTTTACACAAGTTAGTGTTGCGAACTTCACTTCGTGTTTGTGCAGCAGTTCAACAGCCTTCATCACTTGATTAAACGTGCCACGCCCTACACGGTTGGTTCGGTAAGCGTTGTGCATCATTTCTGGCCCGTCGATACTCAAACCGACCAAGAAGTTATTTGCTTTTAGAAATGCACACCAATCGTCGTTGAGCAACGTGCCATTGGTTTGTAAATCGTTAGAAATAACCACGCCTTCAGGCTTGTACTTAGATTGAAACTCAACAATCTTTTTAAAGTAATCCAAGCCCAACATCGTTGGTTCACCACCCTGCCAAGAGAAGATGATTTCCGGCGTGTTCTGTCCTTCAATGTACTGACGAATATAGGTTTCTAACGTCTCTTCAGCCATCACAGGCGTGCAGCCTTTTTTGTACTCAAGTAAGTCCTGTTTGCTGAGGTAATAGCAGTAAGTGCAATCAATGTTACAAGCTGCCCCAATAGGCTTTGCCATGACATGCAAACGCTTAGAGGCTTTACCGTTGAACTGAGGACCTTGAGTAATGTGCATACGTCACCTTTTTCGTTATGAAATGCAGCTGAGAACGCTCATAAGCCTGCCATTCTCACCTTGATGACCTAATCATAAATCCCATTATTACAAGAGGCTTGTTATACCGTTTATAACCTTTTTTCATAGCGTTTATTGCTAATATTTATCGTGACTTTTTTGGCGAGAAACTATTGATGAAATCATTTAAAAGCAAATCGTTAACCGCACTTTCCATTCTATCATTCAGCGTATTAATGAGTGGTTGTGCAACTCAATCACCGCACCCTATCGCGCTTAACATTGGTCAAGACATGGTGTTGGTTGAAGGCGGTTCATTTGTCATGGGATCGGACAGCGACTCCGCCAAGAAGGCAGAAACCCCAGCACGTGAAGTAAAGGTAGACGGCTTCTACATTTCCAAATTCGAGGTCACTCAAGAATTATTCGAATCTGTCATGGGTTCTTCAATGAGCTACTTCCAAGGTGCAAACATTCCCGTTAATAACTTGAGCTGGCAACAAGCAAATTACTTCATTGAGAAGTTGAACGAACTGACTGGTGAAAACTACCGCTTACCGACAGAAGCGGAATGGGAGTTTGCCGCAAAAGGTGGTAACAAGAGCCAAGGTTTCACTTACGCAGGCTCAAACAACATTGCTGATGTGGCGTGGTACGTCGATAACTCTAAAAACCAAGCTCACCCAGTTGGTCAAAAGCAACCCAATGAGCTTGGTCTGTATGACATGACAGGCAACGTTGGTGAGTTCGTTATTGATGCTTATGACGACACCTTCTACCGCTTTGGTCCAACCGAGAATCCGAACAACGCTAAAGACGAAAAAGCAGGCCTAGCACACAAGTCCGTACGAGGCGGCAGCTTTGCCTATGATTCTGATGAATCAGAGAATTTCCGTCGAGACTTCGCTAGCCAGTCTATAATTATGTCGGACATGGGACTTCGCCTTGCTAAAGATGCTGATTAAGCACGATTACGCATGAGAAGCGACGTTACTGCCCCTTTACGCATTCTTACCAATTAACGCGTCTCTTGGTTAGGGAAATGGTTAGGGAAAGAGGCTAGATCCACGTTGTTCTCATTTAACCTCAAATGTATACAAGCAATACATTCAAACTTAGGTAAATAATAATATGAAGAAACACATCTGTGCCCTTGCAGTCTTATCTGGTTTATCGTTCTCAGCGATGGCTTTAGATTGCGACCCAAGCTTGCTGCCTTCTTGGAAAGATGGAGCGAGTAAGACCGCCATCGTTAACTACGTTGACCAATCTTTGGATACAACAAAATCGACATTCATCCCTGAGCAAAACCGTATTGCCGTATTTGATAACGACGGTACGTTATGGTCAGAGAAGCCTTTCTACTTCCAGCTGGCCTATGCGCTAGACGAAGTGAAAATCATGGCAAAAGACCACCCAGAGTGGAAGACGCAAGAGCCGTTCAAATCAGTATTGAACGATGATATCGAAGGCGTCTTTAAGGGCGGTGAAAAAGCACTGCTTGAGATCGTTAAAGTCACTCACAGCGGCATGACGGTTGAAGAATACCAAGAGAAGGTCGCACAGTGGCTGAAAGCTGCAAAAGATCCACGTTTTGATAAGGCGTATACCGAGCTAACTTACAAACCAATGCGTGAAATGGTGACCTACCTGCAAGAGCACGGCTTTAAGACATACATAGTATCTGGTGGCGGCGTGGACTTCATGCGAGTTTGGGCACCAGAGGTCTACGGCATTCCTGAAGAACAAATCATTGGTAGCGCACTAAAATACAAGTACGACTATAACGACGGTAAACCAACCGTGACTAAGTTAGGTGAAATCCTAACGATTGATGACAAAGCCGGGAAAGTGGAGAACATTCAACACATCATTGGTAAGAAACCCGTTCTCGCAATTGGTAACTCAGACGGTGACCACGCGATGATGCAGTGGGCAACCAGTCAGCCAAACTCGATGGCGATGATCGTTCACCATACCGATGAAGAGCGTGAGTGGAAATACGACCGTAAATCCAGCGTCGGTCACTTAGATAAAGCGATGGATGAAGCCAATCAACGCGATAATTGGCACCTTATCGACATGAAAAACGAATGGTGCACCGTCTACTAACACCATGACGACGTCTTTAAAGCTCCCCTTCTTGGGGAGTTTTTTTATTCATTTTAAACCGTTAGTCTTTTCTTCACGATCACTTCACGACTCTTCATACACAATGCCTCCCATCAAAACGAAGAGGTAAAAATATAATGAAAAGAACAGTCCTGACGATTCTAGCAGCAAGCTCATTTTCGGTAGCAGCCGCACCTTATGTGGGTTTGGAGTATGGATTCGGCACCACCGACCACGATTTTGAAACATCTTTTGAAGCTGACGGTGTGAATCTCAACCCTGAACAGGAAGACGGTATTTTTGGTGGATTTGTTGGCTACTCGATCAACGACTCTTGGGCAGTAGAAATGGGTTACAGCCAATTTGAACTGGACGATAGTCGTTCAAAAAACTTAGGCATCGAGAACGTTGATGGTAAAGACTACCACCGTGAAATGGAATGGGATTCATCCATCAAGGCAAAACAAATCACTCTTGCTCCTGTGTTTAGCTACGCATTAAACGACAAATGGACCACCAAAGTAAAAGCGGGTCTGAGCTACACACAATACGAATCGAAAGCCGGTAAGTACGAAGAGCACGAACTGGTTTCAAATGACGATGTGGAAATGAGCAAAACACTTTTCCACAGCACAGAAAAGAATAACGAGTTGGGTGCCGTGTTCTCTGTTGGTGCGGAATACAAAATCTTCCCTCAATTGACCATCGGTGCAAACGCGAAGTACCAACTTGATAGCTACGCAAACACAGCATCAATCAACGTAGGTTCTACTTACTATTTCTAAATTAGGAAGCCATTAGCATGAAAAAACTGATTCTTGCGTCAATGCTCGTCCTACTTTCAGGCTCAGCATTGGCTGCCTTTACCGGTCCTGAAACCTCTGCAATCAATACCGTCAAAGAAGCACAAAAAGCGGCTGATGACAGCTATGTGTTGTTAACGGGTAACATTGTGCAAGCGTTGGGCAATGAGACTTACCTATTTAAAGACAACACGGGTGAAATCCAAGTGGAGATCGACAACGAAGACTGGATGGGGCAAGACGTGTCACCAAAAGATCAAGTTGCTATCCGTGGTGAAGTGGATTCAGAATGGACTAAAACTCAAATTGAAGTCGATACGATTCAGAAACTTTAAGCACTAGCGATTATCCCTTGTTCCAATTAAGCAAAAGCCACCGTCAGCGGTGGCTTTTCGTTTTTCTAGTGAACTCTCAAGCAAGGACAATGTGGCGGAAGCACCAAGCGAATGCTTTGTGGTTTGACATCAAATCGAATCTTATTAGAACGGTAAGGCTCACCGTCTAAGTTCAATGGTAGCGTTTTAGGAAAATCAATCTCTAACCAACTTGCCTGAGTATGCTTAACGAAGTGCCCTGTTTCGGTTGGGTTTTGAATTTCATCAATCACCTGAGGTAGCTCATGGGGCAAGAATGGATGCACCAAAGTAATGTCCATTAAACCATCATCAATAAGTGCGTTTGGCGCAAGCTCTTGTCCACCGCCAGCTAAACGACTATTACAAAATGCGCCAACGAGAATTTCGCCCTGATAACTGCCCTGTTCTATCGTCAACGAGCCATCATAGGGTTTAAAGCCTAGCGCTTTTACTAGTCCTGTTAATGTGTAAGCGCCACCACCTAAAAAGTTCTTCAGCTCTAAGGGCGTCTCAGCAGTAATTTCTGCGCCAAAACCTGCTGCTGCAATGTTCATAAAATAACGGTCGTTGGCTTGAACGCTATCTACCGCAACGGCCTCACCTTTAACGGCAAGTTCTATGGACTCCCGAATCGTGGTGGGGATTTTCGTCGCAGTAGCGAAATCATTCGCAGTCCCCATAGGGATGATGGCCAACTCAGGTCTAGCATTTGAGTCTACCTGGTTGAGTGCTGTGACGGCTTCATTGACGGTGCCATCACCACCCGCGACAACGATACGTTTAATGCCTTCATTGACCGCTTCTATAACTAAGCGTTCCATATCCGCAGATTCCCAAGTGACCCGAACTTGCAGATCCACACCTTGCTCTCGCATTCGCATGATCTCACTGCGAAGCTCCGGTGTTCCGGCTTTCTTACCGTTTAGAATGGCACGTATTGCTGTCATGGTCGTCCCCTACTTAATATTCGATCGTCTTACCTGCTTGTTTAAGCTGTGCCCTCAACCACTGATGCGCACTTTCATTGTTGCGACTAGAATGCCAAATCGCACATAAATCATGTATTTTGTCGGTAAAAGGAAGCGGTATCGCTTTGATGTTATAGGTTTTAGAAAAGTGGTTTATCGTTGATAGCGGTAACATCCCAATGTATTCCGTTCCATCAATGACTGGCAACATCTCCATCGCACCAGATGCACGATAAACGATATTACGTTTCGCCAGATCTTCGATATCCTCTTCGCTCATCAAGCTTTTTCGTGCATGCCAACGGGAAACCACAACGTGCTCTTCTGCTAAGAATTGCTCGACAGAACATGAGTCATTGATTCGCGGATGATCTGCACTGCACACTACCATCAAACGTTCGGAAAATACTGGCTCCATCTTAAGAACCGTCCGCCCACGTGGTGGCATATCGATGATCAAATCATATCGCTGTAAACGCAGATCGCTCTCGTAGTCTTCAGTAAACAAAGGGTGTACTTCTAAGCCTACGTTAGGCGCGTTTTTACGAATCTGACGCATAAGTTGCGGCATCAACTCATAACTGGCGACGGATACACAGGCTATCGAAAAAATGCGGTTAGAAACTTTAGGATCGAAGCTGCTCGAAGCGGAAAGTGTGGAGGTGAAGTTTTTTAACGCCGCTACCATCGCTGGGTAAATATCCATGGCGAAGCTGGTTGGCTCTACGCCGGAAGTACTTCGATGAAATAGCGGTTCGTCGTAGATATCGCGAAGGCGTGCAAGCGCTTTACTGACGGCTGGCTGACTAATATCAAGACGAGCAGCGGCCTTAGAAAGATTTTGCTCTTCGTAAATCGCGACAAAAATGGGGATAAGGTTTAAATCGGTACTTTTCATTTTGTACACACACAACAGGACATGGTCTTATTTTAGCTAACAGTCTGATCTTTAACGACTCAGAAAATCGGATTTGAGCGCCCATGCATGTTTTAAGTAGTTTTAACCGTGTATTGACGAAGAAAATTCTGAAAATCACGATGAATTTTCCCAAGATATCGCCTCATTTCATATTGGTGGATATTTTAAAGGTAAGACTGATATTGCCGTTAATGGATACCTTTTGCCTATTCCATTCACCACTCAGTCCCTTCCTCTGGATGATCCTATTCGTCTCGATCTTAATCTTTTTGTTGACTTTTTCGCCTCAAATTATAACATGCATATAAAATACATGTTAAGAGGTGTGATTATGGAATTTAAGACTGTATCAGCGCTTGGTGGGATCGTAATGATTATTTCGTTGGCAATAATGAGCACAACAATATTGATCAGTTTTCCTTACGCGAATCACTTCTCGATCATTCAACAAGCCATCGCACACATCGGCACGATCGTCTTTGCAGGTATATTCAAGGTTGGATATGTCGCTTATATCGTTGGTCGCTACGAAAGAAAACTAGCTATCTGAGGAGTTCAGTATGAAGAAGGCATTTTTAATCTATTTCAGCATGGCGGCATCACTTGGCTTGATCGCACCTTTCATGGTGCTCTATCTCGCAACGCACAGCTAAGAAGAATTGGTCAATAATAAATTAGACGAGCTGATTCTAGGAGCGGCATGATATCCATGTCGCTCTTCGAGATTTCGAGGCTTTAGAGAAACCTAACCAACGTAAGATTATGACTTTCCTAAGTAAGGCGACAGGAACGCACTCGCCTCTTCACCGCACAAGCCAATTTCCACTTCTACGCCACCTTCTTTTAGGATATCAATACCACGACCAGCGTTACGCGGGTCAGGATCTAACATGGCAACCACCACTTTTTTGATGCCGCAAGTCACTAGGGTTTTTGCGCAAGCAGGTGTACGTCCAACAAACGAACACGGCTCTAGTGTTACGTACGCGGTCACGTCACTTAAATCGCCGTTGTAAGCCTTGAGAGCTTCAACTTCTGCATGATTGCCGCCAATCGCCTGTGTATGCCCCTCTGATACGATTTCACCGTCTTTGACCAGCACGCAACCAACTGGTGGGTTTGGTTGACAAGCAGGCAGCGCGTTGCGTGACACTTCCAACGCACGAAGCATAAATTGTTGGCTCATTTGGATCTGATACTCGTTATTCAAAGTTTGGGTGATGGATTCTAACGCCAGCATGCTTTCCTCGCTATATAAAAGTGTTTGCAAAGCTCTTACGTTTGGCCTCTCCAAACAAATCAATCCCTTTATGATTTTCACTAAAAATAAAACGGGGCGAACCGAAGTTGCCCCGTTGATTACCACTCTTCAGACCGCATTCCGAAAAAGTGACTAACGAATTCTCATCGTTAGTTCTACTGCACGAAGTTGCGCCAATGCTTTGTTCAACTCCATGTGTGCCTGTGCAAAGCTGATGTCGTCCACATGCGCGCGAATGTTTTCTTCCGCCGCTCTGCGAGCTTCTTCCGCCCTTGCTTTGTCGATGTCTTTACCGTGAAGCGCAGTATCGGCTAGCACAGTAACAACATCGGGCTGGACTTCGACCAAACCACCAGAGACATACAGAATCTCTTCAGGCTTAGACAAGTCACCGGTAATACGAGCAACACCCGGCTTGATTTTACTGATCAGCGGTGAGTGACCAGGACGAATACCTAACTCACCATCCGCGCCTGCTACCGCGATAGCGTGTGCCGGACCTGAGTAAAGTGTGCCCTCTGCACTTACCACATTCAGTTGAAACGTATTTTGTGAAACCGCTATGGCCATATTGCCTCCCGCGCTTTACAGTTTTTTCGCTTTTTCAAGCACTTCGTCGATGTTGCCGCAGTACATAAATGCCTGCTCTGGGATGTCATCGTACTGACCATCAAGCAGCGCTTTAAAGCCTGCAATGGTGTCTTTTAGTGGAACGAATACACCCGGTTGACCCGTAAACACTTCAGCTACGTGGTAAGGCTGAGTTAGGAAACGTTCAACTTTACGAGCGCGAGATACCAAGCGCTTATCTTCTTCAGACAGTTCATCCATACCTAGGATGGCAATGATGTCTTTCAGCTCTTTGTAACGTTGCAGCGTTTGCTGAACTTTACGCGCTACATCGTAGTGCTCTTGACCAACCACTTGAGGATCAAGCTGACGTGATGTTGAATCCAGTGGGTCAATCGCTGGGTACAGACCCAAAGCAGCGATGTTACGAGATAGAACAACGGTCGCATCCAAGTGCGCAAACGTGGTTGCTGGCGATGGGTCGGTCAAGTCATCCGCTGGTACGTAAACCGCTTGGATAGACGTGATAGAACCATTCTTAGTCGACGTGATACGCTCTTGAAGCACACCCATCTCTTCTGCCAGTGTTGGTTGGTAACCTACCGCAGATGGCATACGACCAAGCAATGCCGATACCTCAGTACCTGCCAATGTGTAACGGTAAATGTTATCCACGAACAACAGTACGTCACGACCTTCATCACGGAAACGTTCTGCGATGGTCAAGCCTGTTAGCGCAACACGTAGACGGTTACCCGGTGGCTCGTTCATCTGACCGTAGACCATGGCTACTTTGTCGAGAACGCCCGCCTCCTTCATTTCATAGTAGAAGTCGTTACCCTCACGAGTACGTTCACCTACACCGGTAAATACCGACAAACCTGAGTGAGCTTTAGCAATGTTATTGATAAGCTCCATCATGTTTACCGTCTTACCTACACCCGCACCACCGAACAGACCGATCTTACCGCCCTTCGCGAACGGACAAATCAAGTCGATAACTTTAACGCCCGTTTCTAGTAGCGCAGTGCTGTTAGATTGCTCTTCGTAGCTTGGGGCATCACGGTGGATCTCGTAAGATACTTGCTCACCGATTGGACCACATTCATCGATTGGATGACCCAACACGTTCATGATACGACCGAGGGTTTCTTCACCCACAGGTACCGTGATTGGGTTGCCCGTAGATTCCACTTCTAGGCCACGTTTAAGGCCATCCGAAGAACCCATTGCGATACAGCGAACCACACCGCCGCCCAACTGTTGCTGAACTTCCAACATCAGTGAGCCATCGCTGCCATCGTTGATTTTCAGTGCATCGTAAACTTTCGGGCCTTTGCCTTGTTCGAACTCGACGTCGACCACCGCACCGATGACTTTGACGATTTTGCCAATACTCATAATTTAAACCTCAAATTCTCTCTCTAAACCGCTTGTGCGCCGGATACAATTTCACTCAACTCTTGAGTAATCGCCGCTTGACGCGCTTTGTTGTAAACCAGTTGTAGGTCTTCAATCAGTTGCGCTGCGTTATCAGTCGCGGCAGACATTGCCATCATCCGCGCGGCTTGTTCACAAGCGATACTCTCAACCACCCCCTGATAAACCAGTGATTCCACATAACGTTGAATCAGGTGGTTGAGAATGTCTTGAGGAGACTGCTCGTAGAGGTAATCCCAACGAGCCTCTTTATCACGTGAAATGTCTTCTTTCGGGAACGGCAGCATTTGCAATACCGTTGGTTTTTGCACCATAGTGTTTACAAATTGGTTGTAAACAAGGAACAAGCGGTCGATTTTGCCTTCGGAGTAGTGCTCCATCATGGCGTTAACCGCACCCAACATATCTTCCAGTTTTGGTGCATCACCAAGGCCAGAAGTCTGTGCCATTACTTTTCCGAGGGACTGGAAAAAGCTGATTGCTTTCGAACCAATGAGCGTCGTATCTACTTCAACGCCCTTCTCTTGCCAGTCCTGCATTTCTGCCAATACTTTTTTGAACAAGTTACTGTTCAGGCCACCACACAAACCTCGATCGGATGAGATGATGATGTAAGCCACTCGCTTCACTTCGCGTTCTTGAAGGAAAGGATGGCTGTACTCCAGCGTACCGGACGAGACGTGACCGATAACCTTACGCATGTTCTCCGCGTAAGGACGGGACGCCTGCATGTTCTCCTGCACTTTGCGCATCTTGCTGGCGGCGACCATTTGCATCGCACTCGTAATCTTTTGCGTGCTACTCACGCTAGCAATTTTGGTGCGAATCTCTTTGGTATTTGCCATAACGGACTCCTGTTAGTGGTCCTACGATTGCAGCGCAGTGAACTCTTTCAGCAAGCTGTGTAGCTCACTCTCGATCTCGTCGTCGTAATCACCGGATTGGTTGATCTTGTCCAGTAGCGGCTGCGCGTTTGTACGACCAAATGCCATCAACTCTTCTTCAAAACGAGAGATTTGGTTTAACGCGACATCAGTGAGGTAACCCTTCTCAGCTGCAAAGATCGCCAGTGCTTGCTCAGCAACCGTCATTGGTGCGTACTGCTTCTGCTTCATGAGTTCTGTTACTTTCTCACCGTGGTCAAGCTGACGACGTGTCGCTTCATCTAGGTCAGAAGAGAACTGAGCAAATGCGGCCAATTCACGGTATTGCGCCAACGCGGTACGAATACCACCCGACAGTTTCTTGATCACTTTAGTTTGCGCTGCACCACCTACACGAGATACCGAAATACCTGGGTCAACCGCTGGACGTAAGCCTGAGTTGAATAGCTGAGTTTGTAGGAAGATTTGACCATCGGTAATCGAGATTACGTTGGTTGGTACAAACGCCGATACGTCACCCGCTTGGGTTTCGATGATTGGCAGTGCAGTTAGAGAACCTGTTTTGCCTTTTACTTCACCGTTAGTGAATCGCTCTACGTATTCTTCGTTAACACGTGCTGCACGTTCTAGTAAGCGTGAGTGGAGGTAGAAAACATCACCCGGGAAGGCTTCACGACCTGGTGGGCGTTTTAGAAGTAGTGAGATTTGACGGTAAGCCACCGCTTGTTTTGATAGATCATCATAGACAATCAGCGCATCTTCACCACGGTCGCGGAAGTATTCGCCCATGGTACAACCTGCGTATGGCGCTAGGTATTGCAACGCTGCCGCTTCTGATGCTGACGCAACCACAACAATGGTGTTTTCTAGTGCGCCGTGCTCTTCTAACTTGCGAACCACGTTGGCAATGGTCGATGCTTTTTGACCAATTGCGACGTAAATACATTTAACGCCCAGTTCTTTTTGGTTGATGATAGCATCAATCGCCATCGCGGTTTTACCTGTCTGGCGGTCGCCAATGATCAACTCACGTTGACCACGACCGATTGGCACCATGGAGTCTACCGCTTTGTAACCGGTTTGGATTGGCTGGTCGACAGACTTACGGTCGATAACACCAGGGGCAATCACCTCAACTGGGTCCATACGGTCGAATGACACTGCGCCTTTACCATCGATTGGTTGACCTAGCGTGTTCACGACACGACCTAGCAAACCGTTACCGACTGGCACTTCAAGAATACGACCTGTGCCTTTTACCTTCATCCCTTCTGATAAGTCCGCATATGGGCCCATCACAACCGCGCCGACGGAATGACGCTCTAAGTTCAGTGCCAACGCAAAGCGGTTATCTGGCAGTTCTAGCATCTCGCCTTGCATAACGTCTGCAAGACCGTGAATTGTGATGATGCCGTCACTCACAGAGACGATAGTACCTTCATTTCTCGCTTCACTTTCGAGGTTGAAGTTGACAATTCGCTCTCTGATTAATTCACTGACTTCATTTGAATTTAATTGCATTTCTATACCCCGTTACACATGTAGGTTGGTCGCCAATCGGCTTAGGTTGGTGAGGACACTGCCGTCATACACGGTCTGCCCTGCTGTGATCACCACACCACCTACAAGGGATGGATCCAGTTGTGTTTCTAGTGTGATAGCTTTACCGTACTTTTCGGTTAATGCTTGTTTAAGCCTTGCCATCTGTTCCTCATCCAGAGGTTCTGAAACACGTACTGTTACTGTCATGGTTCGTTCGTAATCCGCTTTCATCTCTTGGAACTGAACGTTTACTTCACTGAGCGCTTTTAGGCGTTTGTTCTCTTCCATAATGCGAAGAAAATTCTCGAAGTTTTGATTCAACCATTCACCACCAGCATGAAGAATCAGATCCAACAATGGTTGTTCAGAACCGTCTTCATCAAGATCATTCAAGACCAGAAGCGTGTTAGGTTGTTCCAAGACCACTTGGGTAATCGCAAACATTTGTTGCCAATCGTCCAAGCATTCTGCATCGCGTGCGTAATCAAACGCCGCTTTTGCGTAGGGTTGAGCTACCACTGTCAATTCGGACATGTGCCCTCCTACATTTCGTTGATGAAGCGGTTCACCAAGTCGCGGTTGGCCGAGCTATCCAGATTGCGATTAATCAGCTTGCTGGCACTTTCAATCACCAGATCCGCCATTTCATCTTTCAGCTCTTGGCGAACTTTGCTGCGTTCGCTTTCCACTTCTGCTTTGCCTTCTGCGACAATGCGCGCTTTCTCTTGATTTGCCAGATCAACCGCTTCCGCAACCATCTGTTCTTGACGTTGCTTACCTTGGTTGATGATGGCTTGAGCTTTTGAGCGAGCTTCTGTCAGTAGCGCTTCACCATTCGCTTTTGCCAGTTCTAACTCTTGTGCTGCTTTTTCTGTTTGCTCAAGACCTTGGGCAATTTCAGCACGACGCTCATCAAGCAGTTTTACAAGTGGTGGCCAGACATATTTCATGCACAGCCAAACGAAAATCACGAAGGAGATCGCCTGACCAAACATTGAGGCATTTAAGTTCATAGCACCCTCTCTTCTATAACGTTATGAAAATTATTAATTCGAATTACGCTACAGCGAAGATGATGTACAAGCCGATACCAACACCGATCATTGGCACCGCGTCCACAAGACCCATCATGATGAAGAATTGAGTACGAAGCATTGGGGTCAAATCAGGTTGACGAGCCACACCTTCAAGGTATTTACCTGCAAGGTTACCGATACCTGCTGCGGCACCCGCTGCACCAAGACCGATCAGTAGTGCACCCGCCACGTAAAGAACTGCGCTAACGATATCCATAACAACTCCTAGAATTGAATTTTTTAATTAAGAAACAAGATTTTTGAAATTAATGCTCTTCAACAGCCATGCCGAGATAAACCACGGTCAGTACCATAAAAATAAATGCTTGAAGAACAACAATAAGAATGTGGAACAGTGCCCAAGGAACACTTAGTGCCCATTGCATCCACCACGGCATTAATGCAATTAGAATGAAGATCATTTCACCTGCATACATATTGCCAAATAATCGAAGACCTAAAGATATTGGTTTAGAAATTAACGTCACCAATTCAAGAACTAAGTTCACTGGATATAACAAAGGATGTGAAAATGGTTGAGTAGTTAACTCTTTAATAAAACCTTTCACGCCTTTGTTTTTAAACGTATAACCTAATACCAAAATAAATACGCCTAATGCCATCGACATCGTAATATTGACGTCGGCGGATGGTAAGTCACGGAAGTGTTCAACGCCTACAGCACGAGTAAGTGCAGGAATTAAATCAATCGGTAACAAATCTACGGCATTCATTAATAACACCCAAACAAATATTGTCATTGCTAAAGGACCAATTAACTTGTCCTTGGCTTGAAATATTTCTTTTACGATGTCATCGACGAACTCAAATATTATCTCGATCAAACACTGGAATCGTCCTGGTACTCCTTTCGTTCCTTTCGTCACCGCATAACGGAATGAAAGGATGAAAACGAGCCCCGTCAGCCAGACCATGATCATGGAATCAAGGTTAATTCCAAACCAACCGTCGCCGGCGGTGAGAAAGGTCAGGTGGTGCTCAATATATTCATGAGCGGACTGGACAGTCTCCATTTATGCCTTCCTTTCGAAGCGGTCTCTGAACAGCGGCGTTAAGAAGTGACCAAACATCGTCACACAAAAGCCTATCAGGACCACGATGTTGCGAAGAGCCATAAATCGAAACGTCAAAACAAACATCACAATGGTGTAAATGACTTTGATATTTCGACTCAGATGCATGAGGTCACGCAAACTCTCTTCTGGTTTCACCCTAGATTTAATGGACGCTAATACCATGCCGAATAGAGATGGAAGAATCGCGATAAGCACCCCAGTAATCGCTGACTCAGCACTGAGAGAGCCGCTTCGCATGTACTCATACGCGATGAATACCAGACCCAAAGTTGCTTGAGCAATCAGAATCCTCTTGCCTGCCACCAATATTGGATCGTCGTGAATATTAGCTTCCATAAATCACCCTTTAAAATAATTTCGAATTAAACTTCTGATAATTAAACTTCACAAAATAAAGCTGCCTAGTGACGAAGAATTATATTAAGATAAATTTAATACACAGAATTAAATTTAATCTGATAATTATTATTCACATATTTAAAAATCAAAACGGAATCACTCCGTATTTCCGTTTCCCCAGAAATATACACCGATAATTTTAATAATCTAAATCGAAAAACTTGCAAATTATCATTCCATTTTTGAAGTGTTATTTTATTTGAACAAACCAAAAATGAAATATACATTGATTAAGCCGTCTTTATCAGGGTTAAGACGAAAAGCTTGTCACATGGAAGTGACACTCCATCAGAAAGGAATTAAAGTGATTTTAGGTTATATATTTTCAAATATAGCAGTTGTAAATATATAACCGATTAATAAACCTGTTTAATATCGCAATGAAATATCTTTTAAATAGAAGCTTAAAAGATAAGAATTAAATATATTTGAAATATATTATTTCTTTACGTCAGTTGTAGCACGTCAAAATAGACATCCCATTTACTTATTGCGATTAAAAAGAACAAAAAAAGGACGCTGAATCAGCGTCCTTTTTCGTTTTTACTTCTTATTACTTGCCTGCTTATCGAGTTGCGGCAAGGCCTTTGGTATCGCCCACTTAAGGCGTTTTGGCTTCAGCGCTTGTATCCCTTTCCAAAGCGCATTCATCAAGCTTGCGTCCTCCTGCCCCTCTTGTAGGCGCTGTGAACGCTTCTGCCAAACGTCAGAGTCACTGGCTTTACTCATTTCAAGGCCACCCGTGTTGCTTCTCAGCTGCTTATACAAGCTTGCTCGAGCAGCGCCCCATCGATTCGCTTTTACCATTCGTCTGAACACTAACCATGGCGGCGTAGGACGAGAACGATAATAACGGTGAATGCTCAAGGCGGCGATAACGAGAACAAATAGCGTCACTGCGCTGCCAATCAACCAGCCAGAATAAGCTCTAGCAAAGGATTTAAATGTATGCTTGGCTTTGAAGGCCTCACCCTCAATCACCACTGTTTCCAGCTGTTTACTCTTGCTATTCCACCATTGGAACTTATGTTCAGGTAAGGTGAACTCACCGCCCTGTTGGATCACATACACGCTTTCTTCTATTCGACTCGATTGGTAATCGCCACGCGTTTGCTTATCGTCTAAGCGGTTTGGTTGAGGGTATGCTTGATAACTGGCAGTAGAATCATTGGATAACAAGCCTGGAAGCAATACTGACAAACTGTCTTGTGCATTGATCGTTATGGTGCGAGTGATTGCATCACCGACTTTCAGCTCATCGTTAGACGTTGTCCATTTCTGATCCACACTCACTTTAGTCGCGGTAAACCATGCAGAGTCATCACTGAGCAACCCAGAAGGCATAGACGCTTCAAACTTAATTGGCTGCGTATAAAGCGTACCAGCCACTTTCGAGCCATCAGTCGCAGAGACTTGCACACCAACAGCGACAGGTGGAATCACAAACTGACCCGAGGCTTGCGGATACAAAGTTATTTCCCAACGCTGACGAGACCACGTTTGCCCCCCTTTGCGCTCGATATAGTTGGTTGCTAATTGGTTACGCTGCTTTGCAATCACGTTAGGGATTTCTACGCTGCCAATGCGTGTACCACCTGTGAACCAACGAGGCGTTGCGACTTCGATGTACAAAATCACCTGCTCATTCACACTGAACTTAGGTGCTTCCTTAGTATCGGTCCCTGCTCCCTGCTTGCCAACCCAAGCTAATAGCTCTACGTCATTGCTGCGCTGCAAGTCTTGAATGTCTTGTGCGTTCGCCAAACCAGTAAAAAACAAAGTAAACACCATCAAGATAGTGCTTAAACGCCCAACCACGGAGTCAGCGCCAAGTTTGGATGCATTCATCATTGTGCTTGCTCCTCTTCTTGTTGTGGTTGCGGTTGTGGCTGCGTTTTCACGGGCTCACGCAGCTGAATTTGGAATTTAGCGCGCAAGAAGTACTTAGGATCGGCCTCTACACGTTTTAACCACTTATCCGCCAATTCTTGGCTACCAAGGATTTCGTTCGCATTGAGTTTCTCTTTCAGCATTAATTCAGCCGCGGTTTTTTCGTCTGCCCCATCTGCCGTTTGCGGGTTGTCACCCAGTTCAAACGACTCTTCGGGTCCGTCTGTTGTCCCCGCTTGGCTTTCACTGGTGCGATTAATCTCTTCGACAATGCCACCAATGACTTTTAGGTTGTGTTCGACGTCTGGTCGCAATTGCTCAATCAAGGTGTCTTTGTCTACCAGTGTTTGCAACAAATTACGCGCGGCCAAGTATTCACGTTGACGCGCCAACGCACTCGCAGCGTTGTACAAGCCATAGTCTTTTACTGCATCTGATGGATCGTTTTGCATCTCCAAGAAAGCGGTATGAGCCAGTTTGTATTCGCCTGCGTAGTAATAAGCTGTCCCTTTACGCAACGGATCTGTAAAGTGCTTTGCTGCCTCAAGGTATTCGTTTTTGTTGAACAAACGCTGTCCTTGCTGATTTGGGGTGAGCCATAAATCCCACCACCATTGAGACGCTTTATCCCAGACGGTTACCTCTTGCACCACTTCAGGCTTATCCGCTTTGAGCGAGACCGTTTCCGCCATAGCTTTTGGCGTCATAAACAAAGACGTTGACACCATCGCCACCACACACCATTGCACTAGCCAGCCTTTGCGGAACCAAAGCATCATAATGAGCGCAATTGGGAACAACAGTTGATAACCCATGTCTTTCCAAGGCATTGAGGATTCACCATTGAGTTGCATGTTTCGCTCAACAAAACGATTCAGCTTCTCTATGTCACTATTGTCTACCGTCACTTCCACAAGGCGTCCACCAGTCGCGCTGGCAAGATTGTTTAACGAGTCCAAATCGACCGGGTTGTTTGAAACAATGTCCGAGTTACCCGCAGCCAAGATAAGCAATTGATAAGGCTTGTCTGCAAAGTAGTTTTTGTAAGTGGTAATGGTTGCAGGGTTCACGCCATCCGTAACCAACAGAACCGTAGAACCCGGTTGGCCTTGTAATTGTTGGTCAATCAAAGGCAACGCCGTTTCAGCAAGTTTACCTTCAACTGGCATGATTTCTGGTGTTATCGCCGCTAGAAACGGTTCGAATACTTTGCTGTCCTGCGTCACAGGCATCGCGACATGAGCAGAACCCGCATACACAACCAACCCAGTGCTACCACCTTTTCGTGCAGCCAAGAGGTCACGGATCTTTTGCTTAGAGCGTTCCAAGCGGCTTGGCGGAAGGTCTTTTTGCAACATTGAATCGTTGTTGTCCAACACCACCAGCATGGAGGCTTTGTCTTCGCCAAACGGTGAAGCTTGGCGCTCCCAAGAAGGTCCGGCACAGATGATGATGGCAATCGCTACTATCACCATAAGCAGCTTAAGTGGCAGTTGTTTTCGCCAACCATAGTCGCCAATCGTTAAGGCTTTACGTAAGTGTTCTGGAAGAATGTCTTTCCAGCTTGGTTTGGATTCTTCTCGCCATCTTAACCAAAGCAAAAGAAACATTGGGATGAACGCCAATAGCCACATTGGACGAATGAAATGGAACTGTGTGACAAACTGTTCTAGCCCCATGCTAGAGAAAGGAGAATCAAACATGGCGCTCTCCTATTATGTTGCCTGCTTGTGCAGAACCTTCACTGTTAACGGATAGTCGACGACGCTTAAATGTCGCCAACGAGAACGCGGTTAAGTACATCGCAACCACCAAAGCCATTAAGTAATGATGCAAACTTTGCTTTGGGCGGTAAGTGGTACTTTCATAAAGCTGTGGCTCTAGCTTACCAATCTCATCATAGGCTTTAGCAAGTTCGTCACGGTTGAGCGCTTCAAATGCCTCACCTCCGGACTCTTTCGCAATACGTTTGATCGTATTCATATCTAGTGCAGTTTCACCCACGGTTTGTGGATCACCCATGGCAATCACGTGGATACGTACATCTTTGGCTTTCGCTACTTTCGCCGCATCAATCGGTTCAACGAAGCTTCCCGTGTCATTACCATCCGTTAGAACAATGGCGACTTTTTCTTTGCTCTCTTCAACGTCGGTACGCGACTTTTCGCTTTGCTCAAACACCTTAATCGCCAAACCAATTGCATCACCTAAGTGGGTACTCTGCCCAGCCATCGACACATCCGTTTGGTTAAGCAGTTCTAACCACACTTTTTGATCGGGCGTGAACGGGGTTTGCACAAATGCCGCATCGCCAAACAAGATCAAGCCTAAGCGGTCGCCTTTGCGCGTTTTGGCAAAGTCGCTCAACACTTCTTTGGCGGCATCAAGGCGAGCGATCTTTTCTCCGGTTTTGGATGTAAAGTCTTGCTCTGCCATTGAGCCAGACAAATCGACTACAACCATGACATCACGCCCTAAGCTTTCACGCACCTGTGGCTCGCCAAGTACTGTCGGCTTTGCCATTGCGGTCACGACCAAAAGCCAAGAGATAATGAGCGTTGCGCGCTGCCACCAGCTCGGAGTAAGTTGGCTTGCGCCTTCTGATGGGGTTTCACCAATGGCGTCCACAAGCTGACTAAAGAACGGCACTTTGATGGCCATTTGTTTGGTGCGGTAAGCTGGGACGAGGAAATACACTACTAAAGGCAGCGGTAAGATGATGAACCAAAGCGGATGCTCAAATTCAAAGCTGCTCATACCAAGCCATGAGGCAAGAAGATCACCCATGGCGACCTCCTTTTAATGCACGCGCTTTGTAGGCAAGCGTGCGCTTTTCAATGTTGTGAGCGTTCTCATCGTGCTCTTTCACCCACTCAGATGCGCGTTCAAGAAGTTGTAAACGCTCTGATTTTTCCAGTTCAACACTTGGGTCAACGATACTTTGCAGCCAACGCTTCGAGACTTCGTCATCAAACATTTTATGCTTAGGGTTAAGCTCATCTAACTTGCGCAGGAACGCGGTATCAAACAAGCGAGCATGAGAGCTATCAAGATGAATCAAGACGATTTTCAGAATCGAGAACAGCGCTTTCGGCATACTGGCGTCATCTGGTGTTAAACGAGAAATCGCTTCAATGGCTTCTTTGCGGTAACGGTTATCCCACCAATGGTGTGCCAAGCGGTAGCCTAAATACATAAGTACAATCGCGCCAACGACAGCAAGGATCTTCCAACCGAGGGTTTGTGGTACCCAGCTGACGCTTTCTGGTACCGCGACGTCATGCAGCTCACGCAGAATATACGTGCTTGGAGGCGTGTGTAAGTCTGTCATTTATCGGCCTCCAACGAGTTTTTGGAATTGAGTAATGTGCTCACCTGTTGTATCGATTTCGATATGAGGCAGCTTTTTGATTGCCATGAGTTGTGCCAGTGATTGACGTTGTAACTGAGCTTTCTCAACCAAACTGGCGCTGGCTGCATCGACTTTGGCTTTACTGTCTAAATTGAGCTGGTAACGACCATCACCAATCACCCATTTCACTTTCGCCAAATCTTGCGGAAGCGACTGCTCTAAAGGATCGCTTACCATCACCGCGAGAACATCGTTGTGCTGTTGAAGCTGCTTAAGGTGATCTAGGTGGTGCTCTTCGCAATCACGCCAATCACTGATGAAAATCAGCGTGGATTGTTTTAGCTTCATCCGTTTGATGAGCTCAATCCATTTACTGAACGTCACTTTGTCTGAATCTAACGAGTCAACATTTAAGCGCTGGTTGGCTTGAGAGAGTCGTTTCAGTTGAGCGAGCAAATCGTTCTGGGAACGCTGAGCTTTGCTGTGATATAGAGCAGAGTCAGAGGCGATAACAAATCCGACTCGGTCACCATCTTTCAATACTCGCCAACCGCACATAGCCGCGACTTCAGCAGCAACAACAGATTTCATGACCTCAGTTGAAGCGAAAAACATCGCACTGCGCTGATCAACACAAACAATCACATTGCGGTCTTTTTCTTCGGTGTAACTGCGCACATGAGGCTTGCCTGTGCGCATGGTGACTTTCCAATCGAGGTTTCGGATGTCGTCCCCTAGCTGGTAGTGACGCAGCTCTTCGAAGTTCAGACCACGCCCACGGAATAATGAGTTGTGCCGCCCAGAAAGCACACTGCCCGCTTTTAAATGAGGCAGTAAACTGAAGGATTCGGCTTGCGCTTGTAAACGCACCAATCGTGAGTAATCGCAATACAAGCGAGGATCGAGCCCTTGGGATTGAGGAGCAAGCGTTGGCTTTGCCATAGTCCCTCCCGCTTATCCGATTTCTACACAATCAAGCAACTCTTGCACTACACGTTGATGATCAACACCATCGGCAAGCGCATCGTAAGAAAGTGAGAAGCGATGTCCCAGCACCGAAGGTACCATGGCACGCACGTCATCAGGCGTTACATGGTCACGCCCTTGTAGCCACGCATAAGCGCGCGCACATTTGTCTAAGGCAATTGAGGCGCGAGGACTTGAGCCAATTTCAATCCATTTTTGTAGTTGGGAATCGGCGTAACGCTCTGGTTTACGTGTCGCCATCACAAGCGCCACAATGTAGTTCTCGACCAAATCGGAAACAGTAATGTTTGGTAATTGGCGTCGCGCTTCAATGACGAGTTCTGGCTCAATGTGTTTTGGTGTCACTAATTCACTACTGGTTTCTGAACCCAACTCTTCACTTCGCACTAAACGAATAATGTCACGCTCTGCTTCATCTTCTGGGTAGTCGACGGTCACTTTCATAATAAAGCGGTCCATCTGCGCTTCTGGCAATGGGTAAGTACCCTCTTGTTCCACTGGGTTTTGAGTTGCAAGCACCATGAACAACTCAGGCAAGACGTGGGTCTTATCACCCACCGTGATCGTACCTTCTGCCATCGCTTCTAGCAGTGCAGCTTGTACTTTTGCTGGCGCACGGTTTACCTCATCCGCCAACACAATGCTGTTGAAGATTGGTCCCGGTTGGAAGTGCAACTGAGGCTTACCATCCAACTCTTGGTACACTTCGGTACCTGTTACGTCTGAAGGTAATAAGTCGGGAGTAAACTGAATACGACCAAAGCTGGTGTTAAGAAGGTTCGCAAGCGACTTTACCGAGCGCGTTTTTGCCGTTCCCGGTAAGCCCTCTAAAAGTACGTGACCATTGGTCAGTAACCCTATCACCAAAGCCTGAACCACATGGCTTTGTCCAATGACGCTTTTTTCAGTTTGTTCGATTAATTCATTAATGGCTTGTTGTGCGTGGTTCATGGTGTGCCCTCAAAATGCATAGTTTTTGCTGTGTACATCCTACTCACTAGCCCTATAACTATTGGTTATAAACTTAATACCTAACTAATTTGTAACCATTTATAGCCAATAGCTTATCGCCAATATTAGTTTGAAATAGTAGCTCGTAATTGCTCAATCACCTTCGGCGGAGCCACCTCGGCAAGCTGCTTAATACATTGCTCAAAAGCAAAAGCTACGGCCCCTTGTTTATAGTTGCGTGCTAACACTTCACACTCGGCGTACAAATGCTGTGGATTTCCACCCACTTGGTAGGCGGTGTTCAGTGCCTTACTTGCCGCAAGTATGTCGCTCTTCTCTAACGCCAAGCCATACACATACCAATACTGCGGGTTATGCTCTGCCGCTTCAGCCGCTTGTTTCAAATATTGGTTTGCCTTAGCGCTATCTCCAACACGAAGCCATGCCAAACCAGCGCTGTAAGGCAATGCACTCGACTTTGGCTGAGCTTCAATCCCTGCCATCAAGGTTTCTAATGCTTTTTTGTCGTTACCTTGTGCACGGTACAAATCCGCTAAGTTGGCGTAACTGTTCTCAAAATAAGGCTCTATTTCAATGGCTTTTTGATAAGACGCAATGGCTTTGTCTGTTTCACCAAGGTCTCGATAGACATTCGCTAAGTTGGTTCGCCCAAAGCCTCGATCCGCATTGAAACGCTGGATTTCCAAATAGTCTTCCAACGGCTGTTTGATCTTGTCGCGTTGCAGCGGATTCATTTCTGGATAATGACGAACCAAAGCACTCGCTGCTTCAGCACGAACGGACAACACTGGGTCTGTTAGTAATGGTTCAAGAATTTGCCAGCGGTCGTTGAACTCATACCCAGACGACCCAGCAACAGCCCCAAGACGAATCATGTCGCTTTCATGCTTCACCGCGCGAGCCAGAGATACCAAGGTATTTTGACCGGTATTGCCCCCCATACGCTCCAGCGCGGAGGCACGAATAATGTCACTCAACGATGAGTCTTGAGAGGAATACGCTAACGCATCAGGCGCACCACGATGACCAATAGAATCGGCGTAGAATGCCACTGCAAAGTGTTGTTGATTGCGGTATTTCGAATTCGGGAACCATTCGCCTATTTTCTTATCTGCCCACTGGTTGGTTTCGTCTTCATGGCATGATGTACAGACGTTTGGCGTATTGATGTGTTGGCTTAGATCCGGACGTGGCACATGCCAGCTGTGGTCACGACGCGGGTCAACTTGCATGTAGGTCGTTTCTGGCATGTGACAAGTGGTACATTGAGACGCCTCGGTATTTGCCTCATGGAAAGTGTGATTTTCCGGCGTGTAGTCAGACGCAATATGGCACTGAGCACAAACCGTTTCTTCAGGGATTTTTAGCTCTGCGGTATGAGGGTCATGACAGTTGGTACAGGTTACCCCTTTCTCTGCCATGGCAGACTGCAAAAATGAACCGTAGACGTAATCTTCGTCATAGATCTGACCATCGTGATAATAGAGCTCTGGTGAAATTAAGCTAAGACGATATTTATCTAGGAACGAACCTTTAACGTGGTCTGCACTTTCATTTAACTGTGTACGACGACTATGGCACTGCGCACAGGTTTGAACTTGATGGGTCATAACGATTTCTTTTGGCTGGAGCGTACTGTGCCCTTCTTCGTAGACCCATTCTTTTACTGCCATACCTAAATCTCGGTCAAAACCATAATGGTTCGCTGAGGCGATGGTATTCCCAGATTTTTCAGCTTGTTTGGCAAGCTCTACGTGTTCACTGGCTGGACCATGGCATGCTTCGCAACCGACATTGATTTCTGACCACGTGGTTGAATACGTATTGGCTTTGGCATCGTAGTTCTTTTCTAAATTGGTAGAATGGCAATCGGCACACATGAAGTTCCAATTTTGCCCCGTGTTTGTCCAGTAGAACTCGTCTGTTGGGGTGGTATCTGGGTAAAGATGGAACCAGCGCTGCCCGCCCTCTTCTTTAGTTCTTGAATCCCATGCGAATGGAATGAGCTGCACACGTCCGTCTTCGAACTCCACCATGTATTGTTGAAGTGGATCCCACGCAAAGGTGTAGCTGATTTTGTAATCATGCCACTCATCATCAGGCCCTTGAATATTGACCCAATACTCTTCCCCTTTTCGATAGAAGCGATTTGGCTTCCCGTTGAATGTAAACGTGTGATCATTAAAGTCACCCAATATGGACTGTGCATCAGCATGTCTCATCGCCATATCGTGATGAGAACCTTGCCACGCTTGGGTTTCTTTTTGGTGACAATCTACACAAGCGTCACTGCCTACGTAAGTTAACGTTGAAGATTGGTTTGATTGCGGCATTTCCTGTGCAAACAGAGAAAAACTGACGAGCGCTGCAAGGCCGATTAAGGCCTGCTTCCAACTTGCCCACTGAGTCATAGCTTTCCTTGTGTGATTATTTTTATTCTCTGATCAAAGATAGGAGTGTTTTTTCTTTTTAGACAAGCAATTACACGAGTTTTAAGAAAAACTGAAACGAGGCGCAAAAAAAGAGGCTCCGAAGAGCCCCAACGTTTAGTTGCAATCAATCTATTTATTGTGACTTTCTTGCAGTTTCTCCATCACTTGATCAAGTGAGAAGCTTGCTGCTTTCTGTCTTGGTGGGAATTCTTGGAACGTTTCTAAGAATTTGCCCACGTATGCCTGCGCAGGAACAAGCATGTACGCATGGTCGATCAACCAATCGTAGTAAGTGTTCGACGTAATATCGGCCACTTCGTATGGGTCCATACGTAGGTTGAAGATCTTAGGCACACGTAATGGAGTAAACGGTTCAGCCCAAATTTGTAACGTACCTTTCGCGCGCTGCTCTAGGAATACGATCTTCCAGTTACGGAAACGCAATGAACTCAAATCACCATCATCTGTGAAGTAGAAAATTTCTTCACGCGGCCCTTTCTCTTCCTTACCAGTTAGATAAGGCAAGAAGTTGTAGCCATCAAGGTGGTTTTTGAATGTCTTGTCACCCGCTGTATAACCTTTCAGGAGCTTCTCTTTGATTTGATCATCACCCGCGGCTGCCAAGAACGTTGGCATCCAGTCCATATGGTGCATGATCTCATTAGAAACACTTCCCGGTTCAATTTTACCCGGCCAGCGAACCATTGCTGGAACACGGAATGCCCCTTCCCAGTTGGTGTTTTTCTCACCACGGAATGGGGTTGTACCTGCATCTGGCCACGAGTTCATATGTGGGCCGTTATCGGTAGAGTAAAATACGATGGTGTTGTCTTGAATGCCTAGGTCATCTACTTTCTTCAAAAGCTGACCCACGTGGTTATCGTGCTCAACCATACCGTCGGCATAGAAGCTGATGCCTGTTTTACCTAGATTGCCTTCTTTGACGTGAGTACGGAAGTGCATGCGAGTTGCGTTCCACCAGACGAAAAACGGCTTGTCTGCTTTCACCGCACGATCCATGAAATCAAGCGCCGCGTCTAACGTTTCTTCATCTACCGTTTCCATACGCTTGCGCGTTAACGGACCGGTATCTTCAATCTTGCCATCAGCAAAAGACTTGATCACACCTCGAGGACCAAATTTCTTACGAAACTCGGGATCTTTCGGATAATCCACATTCTCTGGTTCTTCCTCGGCGTTCAAGTGATAAAGGTTGCCAAAAAATTCGTCGAAGCCGTGGTTAGTTGGAAGGTGTTCATCTTTATCGCCTAAGTGATTTTTGCCGAACTGCCCCGTCATGTAGCCGAGTGGTTTGAGCATTTCAGCAATCGTCGCATCTTCTGCTTGTAAACCCAGATCCGCGCCTGGGAGGCCTACCTTACTCAAGCCCGTTCGCAGTACTGTTTGACCAGTAATAAAGGTGGAACGGCCTGCGGTACAAGATTGCTCACCGTAATAGTCAGTGAACATCATGCCTTCTTTTGCAATCCTATCAATGTTTGGAGTTTTGTAACCCATCAAACCAAATGTATAAGCGCTGATATTAGATTGACCGATATCATCACCCCAGATGACCAGAATATTCGGTTTTTCTGCTGCGATACTGCTACTTGTCGCGCCGATAAAAGCAGCGGCAAGAATCGCTAATCGGCGCTTAACGCCATAATTCGCTGTCATATAAACCTCTGTCCGTATTAGAAAAGTACATCCTGCACACAAACATATAGCTCACAAAATAGGCTATTGCGAATCCGGTAGCATAATTAGATGCCAACTCAAACTAAGGCCTTATAAGGTCATCAAAAGAGTGGGTTTACGTGACCTGTGTCCCGCTTCAGTTTTCCGCACAAATTTCAAGGTTGAAGCATTTAACTGATAAAACAACAAGTTATTTCACTGCATAACTTATGGTTATAAACACTATAAAGCGACATTCTTCAATCGCATCATTAACTTATTAGCCAACGAAGCATGGGCGGTACCTAGGCTTCTTTTCCAACTTACAACCAATTTGGAGTTTTTATGGCTAACCAAATGAGCAAGCTGGCTGTCGGTCTCGGCGTACTGGCAACCTCAAGCGCAGCAGTGGCGGCAGACAAACCAAACATCCTAGCGATCTTTGGTGATGATGTTGGTTACTGGAACATCAGTGCATACAACCAAGGTATGATGGGTTACGAAACCCCGAATATCGACCGTATTGCAAACGAGGGTGCACTGTTTACTGATCATTACGGTCAGCAATCTTGTACTGCAGGCCGTGCAGCATTTATCACAGGCCAAGAACCGTTCCGTACTGGCTTGCTTACAATCGGTATGCCAGGCTCTACACACGGTATCCCGGATTGGGCGCCAACTATTGCAGACCTGCTGAAAGAGCAAGGTTATATGACGGCCCAATTTGGTAAGAACCACTTGGGTGACCAAGACCAGCACTTGCCAACTAACCACGGTTTCGACGAGTTCTTCGGTAACCTTTATCACCTCAACGCTGAAGAAGAACCAGAAACTTACTACTACCCGAAAGATCCTGAGTTCCGTAAAAACTACGGTCCTCGTGGTGTAATCAAGTCTTTTGCTGACGGTAAGATTGAAGATACAGGTCCAATGACGCGTAAGCGTATGGAGCACGCGGATGAAGAGTTCCTAGAAACCTCATTGGCGTTCATGGAAAAAGCCGTGAAAGCTGACAAGCCTTTCTTCATCTGGCACAACACCACTCGTATGCACGTTTGGACACGTTTACAAGAGAAGTACCAAGGTAAATCAGGCATCAGTATCTACGCTGACGGTATGCTAGAACACGATGATCAAGTAGGTATTCTACTGGACAAACTTGATGATCTTGGTGTGGCTGATAACACCATCGTAATCTACTCAACGGATAACGGTGCAGAAACCGTGTCTTGGCCTGATGGCGGTGCAACACCGTTCCACGGTGAGAAAGGTACAACATGGGAAGGCGGTATGCGTGTTCCTCAGCTTGTTCGTTGGCCAGGCGTGATTGAACCAGGCACGAAGATCAATGAAATGATGGCACACCAAGACTGGCTACCAACTCTAATGGCTGCAGCCGGCGTTCCTGACGTGAAAGAGAAGCTAGCGAAAGGCTACAAAGCGAACGGTAAAGACTGGCGCGTACACATTGATGGTTACAACTTCATGCCTTACTTCCAAGGTAAAGAAGAGAAAGGTCCTCGTGAGTCACTGCTTTACTTCACTGCTAATGGCGAGCTAAACGCAGTTCGTTGGAACGACTGGAAACTGCACTTCGCGACCCTAGAAGGTAACATTACCGATGCCGTTCGTTTCTCTCCAAACTGGCCGAAGATCATCCACCTGCGTGCTGACCCATTCGAGAAAGCACCGCACGAATCTGGTATGTACCTACGCTGGATGGCAGACAACATGTGGTTGTTCGTACCAATCCAAGACGTACTTGGTGACTTCTTCAAGACACTGCCAGATTACCCAATGCAGCAAGGTCAAATGATGAACCCTGCATCTATCAGCTACCAATCTCTTGGCCTACAAGGCAAGATGAAGCAGCTAGAGCAACTTCAACAAGAAGTTAAGAAAATGAAATAGTTTCTTTTACTACTACCGAAAAAACCCACCAGCCTTGGTGGGTTTTCTTTTTGTGGCAACTTTACATCGCCTCAGCATAAAACTTCCAAATATGTCGCAATTTAACGATACGATTGAAGTAACGAGCGACCTTCTTATTGACCAGATTGATTGTTACCCGGGAATTATTGATAATAATTTACATTATCAATAATTAATCATATTCCATTATGTTCAGCCCAATACTAAACGATATTCATATAAAGCCATTTAGATCTTCGAGCCCACCCTCTCCCGCTCCATCAATTTTATTGGCCGAAGATGACCCAGACCTGAACCTACAGCTGACAGAGCTTCTTAAAGCACAGTGCTACGACGTTGTGTCAATGCTTGAGGGAGACACCGCGTTAAAGGCATTCCAACAACAAGCCTTCGACTTGGTCATTCTGGACGTTAACTTACCCAACCTAGACGGCTTTGAAGTACTCAATGTGATTCGCTCGCAGTCACAAACCCCGGTTGTCATGCTTACCGCTTACGGTGCAGAAGAATATCGAATTCAGGGGCTTAAATGTGGTGCCGACGATTACATCACTAAACCCTGTAACTTCACGGAAGTGAGTTTACGCATTGAAGCGATTTTGCGTCGTACTCAACTTATACAGCAGCCCAACTCCCCCACACAATTGAGTGAAAGAGAACTGCTGCTCGATAAACTAAATCACACGGTCAATATACATCGTCGCCCTGAGATGACCCCAATTCAGCTGACCCCTATTCAATTCAAACTTCTGTGGACCTTGGTCGAGCAACGTGAAGAAGTTTTGAGTAAACCCTTCCTCTATCAAACGGTTTTAGAACGTCAGTTCAGCCAATACGATCGCGCGCTCGACATGCATCTAAGCCGTGTGCGTAAGCGTCTTATTGCTGAGGGTATGTCGAACGACCGAATCCAAACCGTGCATGGTAAAGGATATATTTTTAAATGAAAAAGATGCTGTTTTGGCGATTGTTTGTCGTCTTATCCCTGGGCGTGGTGATCTTTTTCTCCTTGATTCACAGCGCAGCCATTCTCTCCAACGAGAAAATGAGCTATTTGAAAAAATCTCACCGCCAACAAATTTTAGACTGGGGACATACCGCACAAACCTATGTAGACCAACAAGATTGGCAAGGACTGGACATCTGGTTAGAACAGCTCGCCATTGATGAGTCCACATGGGCGACCGTGCTGCAATCCCGCCTTGACGTAAAAGGGGGAAACCCACTCAACGAGCGTTTTTGGCAAGGCTATGGTATTGGCCGAAGCGTTGAATGGAAGATCCATCTCGATTTTCCAGACAACCCGATAATGGAAGTCCCTCTATCCCCTTCCGGATACCACTTTTTGATTCTGTTACCTGACCGGATGAGACCGGGAACCTACATGTCTCACGCGTTTTGGTTGTTTCGCTTCGTTATTCCCTTTCTTTCTCTACTCGCACTGACTGTTTATTTGTACCGCTATGTCATGCGCCCGTTACAGCAATTCCACCGCGCAAGCCAAGCTTTCAGTCAAGGCGATTACTCAGCGCGAATTGGTCAGACTATGAAGTTGGGCAATGATGAAATCAGCCAAGTAGCACGCACCTTCGATTATATGGCAGAGCGCACATCGGGTGTGATTCGCCACAATCGTAACCTTATTGCCGATATGTCCCACGAGATACGCACTCCACTCGCTCGAATTGAGATGGCCATTGATTGTGTAGATAAGAATATCGAACGTGAACAAATGTTGGAGCGAATCAAAAGCGATACCCACAAAATGCGCACGACCGCAGAAGACACACTCACACTAGCATGGATTGAAAACGAGCAACCAAATCTTAGGACAGAGGAATTTGACTTAGCTGAACTGGTTGAAATCATCGTCGAAGATGCCCGATTCGAGTACTCAGATAGACAGATATCACTACATCAAGACGAACCATTACCCATCCAACACTCCAATCAAATGGCTCTCAGTCAAGCATTGGAAAACGTCATTCGTAATGGCCTAAGATACACCCAACCCGATGAGATACTCGAAGTTCGAATACTAAACTGCCTCGAACATTATCAAATCCTCATCATTGATTCTGGCCCAGGTATAGACCCGAGTTTATACCAACAGATATTCAAACCTTTCTTCAAGGCCAACAATCAAGTCGTATCCCGAAAAGGCTTTGGTGTTGGATTGGCATTGGCGAAACGACACATTGAAGCGGTTGGCGGCAAGATCGTTGCATACAACGCACATGTGCAAGGTTTAACTATGGATATTACCTTGCCTAAGCGAGTTTAACGCCTGCTGACTACAAGGATTGTAACAGTTGTAAAAGTCGTTTACTCAGAGTGGAAGAATCACCAAAATCTCACCCGATAATAATTCTCATTAACAATGGAGGTTACGGTGTCCGCTTCAACCGTATTTAAGTTAAGCCCACTTACCATCGCCCTTTTCGTCGCTTCCCAAGTGACTTACGCCAACGATGACATGGAAGTGATGGAGGTGCTAGGCCACACTCCGGAAGGAATCGATATTACGATTGACTCCGATCAGCTCGCCAAATCGCAGGCACAAGATCTGAATGACATTTTCCGTAAAGATGCAGAAATTAGTGTTGGTGGCTCTTCTGGCGTTTCTCAAAAGATCTATGTCCGCGGTCTGGAAGATACCATGCTGAATGTGTCTATCGACGGCGCGGAACAATCCGGTAACCTATTCCATCACCAAGGTCGATTATCTATCGAGCCTGAACTGCTCAAGCAAGTTGATGTTAGTGCGGGAGCAGGACGAGCAACAGATGGCCCCGGAGCATTGGGTGGCGCTATAAAGTTCACCACTAAAGACGCACATGACCTCCTTACTGCAGGTGAAACCTACGGCGCTATGCTCAAAGGCGGTTACTACACCAATAATGAAGGTTACAAAGTTTCGGCAAGTTTGTATGGAGAAGTCGCCGATCAGCTTGGCCTACTTGCATCATTTGGTTACGTCGACGGGGATAACATCGAAGACGGCAAAGGCCAGGAACAGCCGTACACTGCGTTAGAACAGCAAGTTGCGCTCCTTAAGCTATCCGGTCAACTCAACGACGAACACTACCTCTCGGTAAGCTACGACTATCGTAACGACGATGGCCGTCGCTTAAATCGCCCCCACTTCCAACCAAGCTTTAAAAATGCGCCTCTCGATCAAGAAACCGATCGTTCTACTTTTACGCTTAACCACAAATATAACGCAAGCGACCTTTTCAATCTCGACACCACTTTCTACTACACCGATAGCCGCTTAGCTCATAAAGATCACCCTCGCTGGGGCACCAGTGATGGCTCAATTCAAACGTCCGGCATAAAGATCTTCAATACGAGCAAATTAACAGGCCATACCTTGGTTTACGGTTTGGATTACAAGAAAGACAAATCTGAGTTTGAAACCAACTACGATGGTAAAAAGAACGATGAGGAGAAAGGCACCGTTTACGGCTTGTTTGTTCAAGATGATTGGATGCTAACAGAAACCATCATTCTTACCGCTGGCGCTCGTTATGACTGGTATGAGCTTACTGATAACATGGAGCAAGACTTCGATTCGAGCGGCTTTAGCCCTAACGTGGGTATTAATTACAATGCATTGGAAGGTTTGAACCTATTTGCTAGTTATGCAGAAGCGTTTCGTGGCCAACAAATCAAAGAACTGTTTGTTATCGACTACCGCGAAAACGACCCAAATCGTAAGCCTGAAGAAGCACGTAACTTAGAGCTAGGAGCAAATTACCAATACGATGATTTCTTCGCTGGCATCACATTCTTTGATAGTACAATCAAAGACGTGGTAACAAACCAAGGCGCCGTTTATACCAACGTTGGTGACCTAGATAACCAAGGTATTACCGCTTACTTAGGTTATGCAATTGCTGATGTCTCTGCTCGCTTGAGCTACAACCAATCTCGTCCAGAACTTAACGGAACTCCACTATCAGATGAAGACTCAACGCTGGGCACATCTATCGGCGACACTTGGGTTCTTGACCTCATTTACCAACCAATGGAGTCACTAGAGTTTGGCTGGAATGCTCGATTTGTTGAGCGCTTAACTGATGTAGCGGATCCAACCGTTCACCCAGAAAAGCCGGGCTATGGTGTGCATGATGTTTACGCATATTGGATGCCTATTGCAGACGAAGAGTTATCTCTGACGCTGTCTGTTAAGAATGTATTCGACAAATACTACTTTGACCACGCATCGTACATGGCATACATCGGCAGTCCTGTCGCTCAAGGTTATGCAAGCCCTGGGCGAGACTTCCGCTTTAACGTCACTTACGCGTTCTAGTATTGGTCGACAAAGCCGCTTTTTATCGAACAATACCAACTCAAAAATCGGAGCGAATTGCTCCGATTTTTGGTATTTAGCGGCGTATTTTGCTTTAATTAACGCAAATTCAATTTACTCAAAATAACTCAATGAATTTACGTTTGATTTTTATACTCTGCATCGCCACCTTATTCGCGGGCTGTGCAACTTACGCTGGGCTGAACTACGACCAACTGTTCGGTTCACAACAAGTACGTGAGCGAACGGCAACCATCGACACACCGCAAGCCGATTTCTTTCAACATGATGTTAAACCCATAGTAGATAACCGCTGTGTGGTCTGTCATGCCTGCTACGACGCCCCTTGTCAGTTAAAACTCTCTTCCGTAGAAGGCATAGACCGCGGCGCTAGCAAAGCCTTGGTTTACGAAGGTACACGCTTAACCGCTGCTGCCCCAACTCGCTTATTTGAAGATGCACAAACCACTCAAGAGTGGCGTGATGCTGGCTTTCATCCTGTGCTCAACGAGCGTGAGCAGAGCATGGCAGCTAATATGGACGCAGGTTTGATTGCACGTATGCTGCAACAAAAAGAACGCCATCCATTACCAGACCAAGTTCAATTAGAAGGTTTTGATTTCTCCATCGATCGCGAACAAACATGTCCTACCATTGAAGAGTATGATCAATACGAGCGCGATAACCCAACATGGGGAATGCCTTTTGGTATGCCTAACTTAACGGCGGCAGAATATAAAACCCTGATGCTATGGTTGGAAAATGGCGCCATCATGAATGCGCATATACCACTGACAGAACAACAACAAACAGAGATAGATAAGTACGAAGCATTACTGAACAAAAGCTCTCGTAAAAATCAACTTGCCGCTCGCTACATATACGAACACCTTTTCTTATCTCACCTATTCTTCTCTGAGTTGGATGGCGAACAGCCGCGTTTCTTTACCTTAGTTCGCTCTGCTACACCGCCGGGTCAGCCAGTAAAACGTATTACGACTCGTCGCCCATATGATGATCCGAAGGTTGAGCGTGTCTACTACCGCATCATTCCAGAGCAAGGCACTATCGTCGATAAAACGCACATGCCATTTGCGCTCAATGAACAGCGTATCGAGAATTGGAAAAAATGGTTCATCGATGCGGATTATGAGGTAGCACAACTACCGAGCTATGAGCCTGAAATTGCGGCGAACCCAATGACGGCTTTCATTGATTTGCCTGTGAAGTCTCGCTTCAAATTTATGTTGGACAACGCTCAGAACACCATCATGGCTTACATCAAAGGTCCGGTATGTCGAGGACAGTTGGCGTTAAACGTGATTAATGACCGCTTTTGGGTATTCTTCCTAGACCCAGACAAAGCCGACATCCCTGAAGTGAACGAGTTCTACCGCTCGCAAGCGGCCAATTTAAAGCTACCGGGAGAGCTTGAGAGTAATACGGTGCCCGTGACTAACTGGGTTAAATACTCACGCCAACAAGCGCGTTACCTAGAAGCAAAATCTGACTTCATCAACAAATGGTTTAAGAACGGTGAACACCTTTCTACGGACGTAATTTGGGATGGCAACGGCACCAACCCCAATGCTGCGCTTACCGTATTCCGTCACTTTGATAGCGCATCGGTGGTACAAGGCTTAGTTGGTGAGCAGCCTAAAACCGCTTGGGTATTGGACTATGCCCTCCTAGAGCGTATTCACTACCTGCTCGTTGCTGGTTTCGATGTTTACGGTAACTTTGGCCACCAATTGATCACTCGTATGTTTATGGACTTCTTACGTCTGGAAGGGGAAAGTAACTTCATCGCCCTACTTCCTGCGGATATGCGTCACCAAGAACATTCAAGCTGGTACCAAGATCAACCTCGCCAGTTAAGTGATTTCTTGCAACGCAATGTCGCTCCATTTAGTCAGCCAACTAGCGTCGTCTACCATACTGACGATCCTAAGTCAGAGCTATTGGATATTCTACGTAAGCAAGTTTCACCTATCCTGCTGCCACGCTACGACATCATCGATACGGCGCTGACAGTAGAAAGCGAACAGCAATTGGCGAGTATCAACCAAGTTCGTGGAGAAGGATTAAAAACCGTTCCGCAAATCACCATGCTGATGGTTCGCAGTGAATCTGGGAAAGATGAGCTGTTTACCCTTCTTCACAATAATGCGCACATCAACATTTCGAGCCTATTTAATGAAGAGAGCAACCGTGACTTTGCCAACGATGATATGACCATCGTTCGAGGAGTCGTTGGTAGCTATCCGGCGGCATTTTTCTCGATCGAAGAAGATCAAGTAAAAGAATTTGTCGATCAATTTAGCACCCTAAAGTCAGAGAGTGATTACGTTAAGTTACTGGATAATTTTGCGATTCGCCGAAGCTCAGAAAAGTTCTGGCCATTTAGCGATCGAATCCACGCTTGGTATCGTACAAAACAACCGATCGAATTTGGTTTACTTGACTATAATCGTTTTGAGAATCGTTGATGATTTAAGGGGGTTCTCATGGGTATCCGAGACAACATTGCCGCTCTCGAGCAACAGATATACGTTGCTTGCTCAGAGGGGGATTACGACACGGTCAACATGTTAGAGCACCAACTCGAATACTTGCGTGGCAGAGTTGAACATCCATTTGAAGATGATCCTTATGCCCTAGACACTCGGTTTGAGTGGGAAGACGACATGACCGAATAGAAAAAAACCTCCGGCGCAAACCGGAGGTTTTTGTTTATGGTTCAAGCAGTAAGCCTGTGAAGAGCTTATTGCGCCATCAAATTATCCAAAGCAATCACTGACTCACTCACTTGTGTTTTTAACGCGTTGTGATGCTCTGTGTATGCCTCCAGCGACTCCGCTGCAACCTCAATACTCTGACATGTGTTCATTAAAGCCGTTAAACCTAAACTACCTGCGCTGCCTTTCAGTTTGTGGGCTAGATCTTTTACCGCTCGGCTCTCACCATTTTCCGCTGAAGCTTCCATTTGGCTTAATACATCAGCACTGGTTTGTCGGAACAAATCGATGATGTGCAGCATCTTCTCTCTGCCCAAAAACTTCATGTCTGATTGAATCACATTCGGGTTGATGATTACCATCGCTGGCTCCTCTGCTATTGGGTCTGTTATGACTAACATTTCATTGTTATTCGTTGTTGTCGTTGTCTCATCTTGAAGAACGCACTCTTGAGGTAGTAAGAGCTGTTTGCCATCCAACATGTCTTGAATGAGCGCCGCAAGCGCTTCTTTTTCCATTGGCTTCGGTAAATAACCGTCAAAGCCTGCGGCTAAGTAGCTTTCCACTTCTTCAGCAAATACATGAGCAGAAACCGCGACCATTGGCGTTGGAGCCAATGCTTTGTCGGCCGGCTTATTACGCTCTATGCGTTTGAGGCTGTGGATTAAATCAGCACCGTTACAATCTGGCAAGTTGATATCAACCAAAGCGATGTCGAAATCATGCTTGTCAATGATCTGCTCCGCTTCTAGGCCATTTTCTGCCATCGTAACTTCATGCCCCATGCTCTCTAAAAAGCCTTCCGCCACCACGCGGTTAACAGGGTTATCTTCTACAAGTAGGACTTTTGCACGAACCTTACAACGGGCATTTGCAATAGTTACGGTTTCTACTGGCTCGCTTTCTTCTAGGGGAATAGAGAACCAGAAGCGGCTACCGTGACCTTCTTCCGAATCCACATCCAAACAACCACCCATGGCTTGAATGATGCGACGGCTGATCGCAAGACCTAAGCCAGTGCCACCAGTTTGGTTCATCCCACCTTCCGCTTGGGTAAAGGCATCAAATAACGTTTTCTGATCTCTCTTGGCAATGCCAATACCGGTGTCAGACACTTCAAACAGAACTTGTGACTCATCTTCTGGGTTAAGGCTAACGTAGATATCAATCTCACCTTCTTCAGTGAATTTAATCGCGTTTCCAACCAAATTGCTTAAGACTTGGTTGATTCGCGTAACGTCTCCTTTCCAGTAACGGCCGACGTCACTTTCAATATGGTAAGAGAACAATAGCTTCTTCTCTTGTGCCTTTCCGTTCATCAATTGGAAGGTATCTTCCACCATCTGATGCAAGTCGAAACCTAAGCTGCGGATCTCCAAGTGTCCGGCTTCGATTTTCGAGTAATCCAATACGTCATTCAAAATGGCTAACAAGGTTTTACCACTGCGGTTGATGATTTCCGCGTAGCGTTTTTGCATTGGATTCAAACCAGAGTCAATCAGTAGACGGGCAGTTCCCAACACCCCATTCATTGGCGTACGAATTTCGTGGCTCATCGTCGCAAGGAAAGCAGATTTCGCCCGGCTAGCTTGTTCCGCTTGTTTGCGCGCTTTGGCGTGGTTTAACACCTCTTCGTTCAAACGACGGTTTGCTTGTTTCAACTGGGATGTACGTTGCTCAACCAGCTCTTCCAAGTGCTCCTTGTGCTCTTCCAGCTCACGTTTGGCTTTCGCCTCGCCTTCGGCGACAACTTTTAGTGCTTGTGCCGTGTTACGTGCCGTGATGATCGCTTGCCCCATATGTGCCAGCTCATCTTTGCCTTTTACTTCTAGCTCGACCGCAAGGTTACCTTGGGCAACAGACAGTAGCGCAGATGAGTACTCTGCTAAACGCTTCACTACAGAGACATAAACAACGCGCCAAAGAATGATTACGACGATGATAAGGCCAATGATAGAAATCACCGTCAGAGACCACTGCGCGAACTTCAAGGTGCTGGTCAGTTGGTCAACAGCAACGCGCGTGGTCTGGTTAGAGTCATCCACCAGCTTATTCACCGTACCATTCAACTCAGAGAAAAGCTCAAGCGTTTTTTGCATTAACTCTTGCGACTGTTCATTGTTCTCATACTGTTGAAGCAAGATGGTGAACACGACTTGGCGTTTACCAAGATCAGTGAGCAACTGGCTCATTTGTTCTGAGCGAGTTGGGTCTTCTACCGCAAGCACACGACGCTTCATGATCTTGAGATTATCTTCAAACGCCGTTTGGATTTGTTGAATACGGTCGACGTTGGTGAGCGTGCGGGCTTCTTCAATCTGGTTGAGCATTTTAAACGCCAACAAATGCAGTTCATGCAGTCGTTCAGTTAGGTCTAAGTCGACTTCAACTAACGCATCCAGTGCTTGATACACTTGGGCTTTCTTGTTGGATTCCAACAGGTCATAGATATGGGTAACGTTAGCAACCGCAATCGTACTGGTGTTTTGTACTTGAGTACGTGTTAACTGTTCTAACTCTTCGCTCAACAAACGCATTTCCTCAACGCGAGTGTCGATCTCTTTGGTTAGCCACAATTTACGTTCTACTGTGACGCCGAGCTCCGCTAGGTTGTTAATCACGTTCTGGACGTTATTCTCTAGCGCTTCAAGAAGCTGAGCATCAAAAGATTCGCCACCCAACTCTTTAATGTGCGTCAGCAGTGACTCAAGTTGATCGAACAGGACGCGTCCCGCCTCTTTACGCTCTTGTTCATTTTGCGCATTCGACAACATTTGCACCGATGAAATAATACGGGTACTGAGCTCTGATACTTGTCGAGCTTCTATCATTGCCGGAATGGCAGAGTCCACGACGTTCCTTTCTGTTTTTGCCACCAGAGAGAACCCTGATACACCGATTAACGCTGATAACATCACCAACATTGCCATAGCAATGAAGGACAACAACAGTTTACGACCGATGCTTGCGGTAGCTAGCAACATATTTTCCTGACCTTAATATTCGTGTTCGGCGACATATTACGTTATATTTTGCAGTGTTTACTTAATCTATGCCAACGAACTTCATTTCATGGTTATAAATCAGCGTCCATATCGCACAATTTTCGCACATTCTACACTCGCATTGTCACTTTTCGCTTCAGTGCCAAGCTTTGCTGCAGAAAAAATCTGTGCCATTTACCCTCATTTAAAGGATTCATACTGGCTATCAGTAAACTATGGAATGGTTTCCGAAGCGGAAAAACTCGGTGTTGACCTACGCGTTCTCGAAGCTGGGGGATATCCGAACAAAACCCGTCAAGAGCAACAACTTGCTTTGTGTACCCAATGGGGCGCCGATGCAATCATTCTCGGGACGGTCGATCCGCAAGCCTACGAGCACAACCTTAAAAACTGGGTTGGCAATACTCCAGTTTTTGCCACCGTTAACCAGCTTGAACTCGACAAAGAACAAACCAAACTGCTGAAAGGCGTAGTTGGTGTTGATTGGTACTGGATGGGCTACGAAGCTGGCAAATACTTAGCAGAAAAGCACCCTAAGGGCTCAGGTAAAACCAATATTGCTCTACTGCTTGGCCCAAGAACTCGCGGCGGTACAAAACCTGTAACGACAGGGTTTTATGAAGCCATCAAAGACAGCGACATTAACATCGTTGACTCTTACTGGGCCGACAACGACAAGGAGTTACAGCGTAACCTAGTTCAGCGCGTGATTGATATGGGCGACATCGACTATATCGTTGGTAGTGCCGTTGCTATCGAGGCCGCCATCAGTGAACTGCGCAGTGCGGGCAAGGCCAAAGACATTGGTCTGGTTTCTGTGTACCTCAGCCACGGTGTTTATCGCGGCCTACTTCGTCATAAAGTGCTGTTCGCTCCAACTGACAAAATGGTTGAGCAAGGACGCCTTTCTGTGATGCAAGCAACGCACTATTTGCGCCACGAACCGTATGAAGAACACGCATCCCCAGTGATCAAACCGTTGACACCAAAGACGCTTCATGACGACACAATTGAAGAATCGTTATCTCCGTCAGAATATAGGCCGACTTTCAGCGTTAAGGCTGTTGATTGATTGGCAAAAAATGTGTTCTATTTGATGGTAGTGAATTTAAGATCATTAAAGATGGAAATAACTTAATGCAAAAAACAACTCGTACCATGCCAGCACACAAGCATGTGGCATTGGTTGCCCACGATAACTGCAAACCAGAACTGCTTCGTTGGGTAAAAGAGAATAAAGAAAAGCTACAAAGCCACTTCTTGTACGCGACCGGCACAACGGGCCATATGCTAAGCAAAGAAACTGGCCTTGCTATCAAGAGCATGATCAGCGGCCCAATGGGCGGCGACCAACAACTTGGCGCGTTAATTTCTGAAGGCAATATCGACGTACTGGTCTTCTTCTGGGATCCACTTAATGCTGTTCCACATGATCCAGATGTGAAAGCCCTGCTTCGTATTGCGAGTGTTTGGAACATTCCTGTGGCGACAAACCGTGCAACCGCTAAGTTCCTATTCAATTCTCCACTGATCGACCAAGAAGTGGATATTGAAGTACCAGACTACGATGCATACCTAGCAGAACGCACTTAATTTCGATTAGCAGCTCTGTCAGTAGCAAATAACACAAAGGCGATACTCAGTATCGCCTTTGTTGCAATTAAGTCACGGGTAGATTTTATCTTGAAGTTACGATTGGATAATCGCCGTTTACCAACTCTTGCACAAACGCCGAACCTGCACCGGTATGGGTAATCCAAACTTTCTCTTTAGCACGCGTTAAAGCGACATAGAACAAACGACGCTCTTCGGCATACGGATATTTGTCTTTCGATTCACTCAACGCCCCATCGATATGCGCTTGCTTCTTCTTCGCTGGGAACTGGCCTTCATCCACCGATAGGATGATTACAAAGTCTGCTTCCCTACCCTTACTCGCATGGCAGGTCATAAAGCGAATCTCAAGTTTAGGGAATCGCTTCAACCAGTCATCATATAAATCAGGCTTGTGGTAATGGTTACGACCCAGTAGCAATACTGATTTGGTTTTCTTCGCCTGTTGGTTGAGCTGATCAAGAATCTTCTCAACTTGGTTGCTTGGTGCAGTATGCACGCTCTTCTGCTTACGTTGCTTATGACTGTTTAGAGTCTTTGGCAACTGAGATGGGTTCTCTTGGACGAAGGTATTTGCCACATCACCGATTTGGTTGTTGAAGCGGTACGTGGTGTCTAAATGATGCACGGTTGAGTGTGTGAATCGATCTTGGAAGCCCGTTGTGAGATCCACATCGGCCCCTGCAAACTGATAAATTGCCTGCCAATCATCGCCTACAGCAAACAAGGTTGCTCCCGCTTGCTTCTCTGTTGACTCACATAGCGCTTCAATAAGCGCTAAACGGTCAGGAGAGATATCTTGGTATTCATCCACCATAATAAAGCGCCAAGGCGAAATGTATTTCCCTTTCTTGACGTAATCCGTCGCTCGACTGATCATCGTTGGGAAATCCACCTGATTGGTCTCTTTTAGCATCTTTTGCCACGCACTAAAGCATGGCCAACACAGTGCAAGCTCACTGTTCAAGCGCGTATAGTCTTGGTGATTTACCAGCTTTTCTTGCACTTGCTTTTTAGTCAGGCCAACCGCAGCAAGCTGTGACAGTTGATTGTCTAGCCAAGCGATCAATTTCGGGTTTTCGGAGTGACTACCTAGCTCATCATCACCTTTCAAGTACGCAATCGGCCACTTATCTAAGTGCTTTTGCCAGCGCTTAAAGTTAGTCGGTGTCATCCAATGCTTCTTGAGCCAATCGATGCACCATGCTGTACGTTGATTGTCATCTAAAGCAAGTGGGCTGATTTCTACCGGCTGAGGTTCCACTTGGTTTAAAATGCGCAGACCAAGTTGGTGAAAAGTATTCACGCGAACGCCTTCTGCCGCCAAGCCCACTTTATCGACCAAGCGTTCTTTCATCTCTTTCGCAGCGTCACGACCAAAGGCCAGCATCAAAAGCTCTTCCGCTTGTGCTTGGTGACTTTGCAGTAAATACGCCACACGCGCCGTCAATACGCTTGTCTTACCGGAACCTGCCCCCGCTAAAACAAGGTTGTGATCATCATTGAGAAGCACGGCATGCTGCTGCGAGAGATTCAATGGTGAAGATTCAATCCGGCTAAATAGTACTTCCCAATTCGGGCGTTCATTCTCAAGCCACTCGTGATTTCGCTCGCTCAGCGTTTGAGAAGTCTCTGAAAGCCACGGTTCAATCTCAGCCATTCGCTTGGGCATTCGCATTTTCGCTTCCACCAAGCTGGTTTTGATTTCGACTAATTCACTGTTGAGTTGGTCGACCCAGGTTTGAACTTTTGAATGCGATAGATAAGCCGGAAGGTGTTTAAGTTGATACAACTCATCTTCCCACTTAGGAAGGTATTCCGCGAGTTTGCGGCACTGGGTATTGTGCCAATCTTGATATTGACGTACCGCTTCAACCGCAAACTTACGACAATGCGGCCAAGGCAAACCTTGAACGAGCCAACTTTGTTGCTTGCCATCTTGCTCATGAGCAAAGAACTGAAGAGAGCTCCAAAGTAGACCGCGTTTAACGCTCACTTTGCCATTCCAAATAGTAAATGGGATGTGTTCTTCACTACCCACTGAACTTAATAAAACACTGTTCTCTTTTATTTCGACTTGGTAATACTCATTTTGAATAAAAAACTGTGCTTTATTAGAGGCAGTAAGCTGCATGAAAGGTGCGCCTTTTGATATAGAAGTTCCAGTTTTATATCATTTTAGACGGTTAAATTGTAGCGATGGATGAGGCACAAATCGCCTTCTGTCGGTATTCTTAATTAAAAATCACATTACTGTTGAATTTGTGAACAACGATTATCTCTATCGCTCGCTATCGATGCGTTAAGTCAATGACAATTCTGTTGATTTCCTGAGCAAATGACGATTTTTATTAAATTAGGTCATAAACGCGCTATAGTGAGTTTGTTAAAATTCTCTCGTTTTCCACCGGCAACGAAAGGCGCATTGTGCAAGCTGCTTTAAAATTTCGCCTCTATTGGGCAAACAAAACCATCAACTACAGTATCCTGATCCTTATTACCTTATTAGGCGTCGTGATTCCTGCATGGTACTTTCAACAAAACTCATTGATCACGCCCCTCATCTTAGGTGTTATCGCGGCTGCATTGGCAGAGAGTGACGACAGCTTCACGGGAAGGGTCAAAGCACTGATTCTTACCTTTATCTGTTTCGCCGTCGCCGCTTTCTCGATTGAGATTCTCTTTGATACGCCATGGGCTTTTGCGGTCGGGCTGTTTGTCTCAACCTTTGGCTTTATCATGCTGGGTGCTATCGGCCCGAAATACGCCAGCATCGCGTTTGGATCGTTGCTGATCGCTATCTACACCATGCTCGGCGCTCATGAAAGTACCAACATTTGGTTTCAACCGCTCCTGCTTCTCACTGGTGCGGCTTGGTACTATTTCATGTCGATGATTTGGCAGATGTTCTGGCCACTTCAACCTGTTCAGCAAAGTCTTGCAACTGTATTCCTCCAAATCGCCAATTATCTCGATGCGAAGGCCAAGCTATTTCACCCAGTCACAAACTTAACGCCTCAGCCAATGCGTATCGAGGCAGCAAAGTTAAATGCGGCTACAGTGAACGCTCTCAACGCTTGTAAAGCAACGCTATTAAGCCGCTCTAAGCGTGGGCACATTGATGGCCCAAGTGACCGATTTTTGAATATCTATTTTATCGCACAAGATATCCACGAACGAGTTAGCTCAAGCCACTATCGTTACCAAGATTTGGCCACCGAATTCGAGCGCTCAGACGTTTTATTCCGTTTTAAGTACTTACTTGAGTCTCAAGCTCAGGCTTGTCGCGATATTGCTCAAGCGATTCGATTAGGGAACGAATACACCCACACTGACCAGTCGATTTTGGCGTTAGCCGAATTACAGAACTCATTGGGTTACCTGGAAGAGCAAGAACAAGCACACTGGAAGCGTCTTCTGAGTCAGTTGACCTACTTGTTCAATAACCTTGCGACCGTAGAGAAACAGCTTAGTAATATTAACAACCCAGATGCAGAGCGCTTGGAAGAAGATGTGCTAGATGATACAAACCCACATACGCTTAAAGCGATGTGGCAACGTATCTCAGCGAACTTACACAAAGATTCGATGCTGTTTCGTCATGCATTACGTATGTCGATTGCACTAACGGTGGGCTACGGGATCATCCAAGCCTTCGACATTGATCGTGGCTACTGGATTCTGCTTACCACGTTGTTTGTTTGCCAACCAAACTATAGTGCGACAAGACAAAAGCTCACAGCGCGTGTAATAGGCACATTGGCGGGCTTACTGATTGGTGTGCCGCTTCTTACTTTCTTCCCTTCACAAGAAAGCCAACTGGTGTTTATTGTGGTTTCTGGGGTGATGTTCTTTGCTTTCCGAATCAACAACTACGGCTATGCGACGGGTTTTATCACTCTATTAGTGCTTTTCCTGTTCAACCAACTGGGCGAAGGTTATGCGGTAGTACTTCCTCGCCTTGCAGATACACTGATTGGCTGTGTGCTGGCCGTTGGCGCGGTCATGGTCATTCTGCCCGATTGGCAATCAAAACGTTTACACAAGGTCATGTCAGATGCGATAGATGCAAACAAACAGTATCTGGGTCAAATCATTGGCCAGTACCGAATTGGTAAGAAAGATAACTTAAGTTACCGAATCGCCCGTCGACAGGCACACAATAACGATGCAAACCTTTCTTCCGCGATCAGTACGATGCTGGCAGAACCTGGTAAGTATCGAACCGCCGTGGATGAGAGTTTTCGCTTCTTAACGCTTAACCATGCCATGCTCAGCTACATCTCTGCTCTTGGCGCACACCGCACAAGAATAGAAGATGAGGCCATCCATCAATTGGTGCTTGATGCACACCGTTGTATCCACCAGCATTTAGATGTGCTTCACCAACAATTACATCAACATTGTGAAGAATGCGATTTATCCTCAATTAACGATACGAACTTGGAGCAGCGCTTGAATGAATGGCGCGACGAGGACGATCATTCAGCTCGAATGGTACTTCAGCAATTGCATCTTATTTATCGCATGCTTCCGGAGTTACATTCGCTCGCCTCTAAGTTTGCCGTTCGCGTGAACTAACTCAGCCTGTGGTCTCACTAAGACTATTGAACCGGCTTCGCATATTAAAGGGGTAGACTATGATTCTACCCCTTTATGATTACGGGACTTATTCATAAGAATATTCTTACACGTCACTTGATACCACCTGACATTTCTCGGACAAAAAATCACCATCCAAAACCTATTCTAACCATATTAGAACACTGTTTGATTGTGACCATGAAGGTCGCTGAGGTGGGTTAATGAAGGAGAAGCCCAAGAAACGTGAGGAGGTCGAGATGACTACTCAACAATTTAATGAGTTACGAAAGAAGATTAATGAGTTGACTGCTGCTCAGCTGAAATCACTACAAGGTGACATTAACCATTCTCTTCATAAAAAAGAAAGCCCTTTACTATCAAGTGAAGAACGCGAGATGCTGTCAAAACTGTTTGCTTAATCAAACATTGAGTAAAAGAACTTGCGCGAAATAACAACACTTCCTATGCTAACAAAAGCATAACAAGTGAGAGGATTAACATGCCAGTATCGGGAATTCAGTCCGGATATAATATGATTCAGCTGTCGCAGAAGATGGCTGAAGGTGCCGCGCATGAAATCCAACAAGACTTTGTTAAAGAAAACGATTTGACCTTCAATAAAGTGGATCTCGTCAAAGACAACGAGCTAGCGTTTAATAAGGTTGCCTCTGAATTACCAGCCAATCCAATCAAGCCTCTCGTCAATCTAACTCAAGCGGCAAGCTACAACCGTATCGGCGCCTCTGTTGTAGATAAGAACAACGAAGTGATTGGCAGCCTGCTCGATATCCACGTTTAGTCATTTCTTCACCTCTCATCATTTATCCAAGTTTATCCATTTCTTTGCTTCATTCGGCCACTTTCTACCCTCTTTCGTTGATTTATGAACCATCATTGCTAGTAGATGTACCGCTGAGCTATCAAATGTACCGCTAGAGTGTGCTCGACTGTATACATAGTAAAAGGACTGAATACTAAAAAGCGCGATAACTCCATGAGCTATCGCGCTTTTGCTTTCGTGTTAGTTGCCCTTCTTTGAGCTAACGACTCTGTTGCTTCTCGTTAGCCATTACTTAGAACATTATTGTTCAGCAATGATTCAACGATTTCATTCGACGTTAGCCCATTGAAGTCTATCGAGTCGCCCAGATGTTCGACGACAATCGTCTGGCTTACATTTGCGTCCGTGGTGATGCTCAAGGACACAGCTTCTGTCGACGCATCATAATCGGCTGTGATGTGGCCAAGCAGATCATCCATATCGATCATCGGGTTGTTTAGATCAGAGATAACCTCTCGCAAATCAATACTGTCTTCGTTCACAGTAAAATCTGTAATGGTATCAACTGCCCCTTCATCCACTGAATCAACTGTCCACTTGAAGATATCACTGCCGTCTCCACCTGTTAAGATGTCCGACCCCAAGCCGCCAATAAGTACATCATCACCGTCTCCACCGACGATAAGGTCATCACCCTCACCGCCCGTCAAGTTAATGCCCGTATCTCCTCCAACAAGATAGCTGTCATCGGTCTCGCTTGACTGATCAATATCGTCACTGTCGTCGCTGACATCCAAGCTAATTTGGACTGGCGCAGACTGTGCTTCATCACCATTAGATTCTGTTGATATCGCCGTAACAGAAATATCGTAAGAACCTACATCAATGCCGTTATTGGTATCCGTTGCGATTATTTGTAGCGTGTCTATCTCATCGCTCGGAACCGTCCAGGTTGTGCCATCAAAGTTGATGTTTGATGGAGACACACCACTCGTTACTTCTGCGCTAGCTGGCACACCAGTGAGTTCCAAGGAAAGCACTTCATCAATGTCGGTCAAGGCTGCCATGATGCCAACGATCGCGAGACCTTGGCCGCTTGCTGTTTGGCTCGCAGCAATCTGTCTAATGTAGTTAAACTGAGGATCAATGCCCAACGTCGGAGCATCAGCCACAGGCGTCACATTAATGGTGAAGTCTTGATTCGCTTCTAACGCCGTGCCCGCCGAGTTCTCGAAGTACACTCCATTATCTTCGACTTTCACCGACAAGGTGATAGAGGAAGCGTCAACATCTCCCGCATCGACAAATACGCCCTCTGAAGCGTCAGTCGCACCAAGAACCGCGTTAATGTTATCTGGGGTACCCATCAGAATAACTTCACCAGCTATACCCGCTCCAACCGTAACGCCACTGCCTACAGGAGGCTCAACACGCACATCTCCCTCTGTCACACTCAAGGTAACGGTCATCAACTCATTCGCTTGTGCACCAGTAAAATCGATATCACTCACGCTAATGCCCGTAATCTTCTGACCATCCGCCTCGTTGATCGTATCTGTCACCGATGTCGCTGTAATTTCAGGAGCATCATTGGTTGCTTCAACATTCAGTACTGCCGTTCCCGCTATCGTGATTGGATCTGGCGCGCCGTTAGTGGTGCCGTCATCCGTGATTTCGTAAGTGAAGTTAACGTCTCCAAAGAAGTCTGCAGCAGGTTCAAACGTCCATTCTGTCGCATTGACTTGGGTTAACGTACCAGCCGAAGGATCCGCCAAAGCGACATTACTAATGGTCAAGTTATCTGATTCAGGGTCACTTGCGTTACTTAGTAGCTCAGCAGCTGTAATACTTACAGCCCCGCCATCCTCCTCGGTACTGGTTAACGTTACCTCTGAAGTGACAGGAGAGTCATTGACCTCTGTGACTTCGAAGGTTGCTGTTCCCGGCGTCGTTTGAGGATCGGATGCGCCATTCGTCGTGCCGTCATCGGTAATGTCGTACGTAAGATCCACTGTGCCGTTGTAACCCGGCGCTGGTGTAAATGACCAAGTGCCAGAGACGTTATTGAAATCCAATGTACCGCTACTTGGGTCGACTAATTGAACGTTACTCACAGTCAATGTGTCATTCTCGATATCAGAGGCATTCGCCAACAAATCAGCTTGAGTAAGCTCAACCGCCGCACTGTCTTCCGCAACATCAGAAAGTGTCACTTCAGACGTTGTTGGTGCATCGTTCACTTCCGTTACATTGAATGAAGCCGTGCCATTAACCGATTTAGGATCGGATGCACCATTTGTCGTACCGTCATCTGTAATGGTGTAAGTGATTTCGACAGAGCCGTTATAGCCAGGTGCAGGCGTAAACTCCCACTCCCCCGTCACGTTGTTGAAGCTAACACTTCCAGAATTTGGATCCGTTACCTGCACGTTGCTGACCGTGAGGTTGTCGTTTTCAATATCCGTAGCGTTTGCAATTAACTCAGCTTCAGAGATAGAGAATACGCCACTGTCTTCAGCAATATCTGCTAGGGTAACAGGCGTCGTTTCTGGCGTATCGTTAACTTCTGTCACTTCAATAGTAAAGCTACTGCTGTTGGTGTTGAGTGTGTCATCCACGCCACCAGTTACGAGACCTTCATTACCTTGGTCATCGATAGTCACGTCAACTTGAACATCACCAAAGAAGTTCAGGTCTGGATTGAACTCAATCAGCCCGTTGGCAATCGCATTGTTTAGATCAGCAACGGTGCCTTTAAGCTCAACAGAGTCCGTACCATCGCCACTCACTGTTAGGTTGTAGTTCGTCACGAGCGTTGGATTTAGCGCCAAGATACCACTGTCGACGGTAACATCGAGCACGTACTCAGCACTCGGATCATCCAACACGGCATCAACATCGGTAATACTGAAGCCATCCAACAGTAGTGGCGTATCCTCTGGTGTTTCCACATCCACCGTGTTAACAAACTCTGGACGGTCATTAACCGCTTCGACTTCGACATTGACATCAAACTCTTTTGGCGTACCTAGACTTTGACCTCCGTCTAAACCGGTATCAACAGCCTGAACTTTAAACCCTAGCGTGCCATTCCAAGAGTTATCGTTGCGATCGCCCGAGTTAAACACTACTTTATCGAGATCTTGAGCGTCAATCTCTAGGACGAATACACCACCGCCTTGGTCAACAAACGCCGTGCCGTCTGCAAGTTCAATACTTGCACCATCTGGCACATTTGTAATCTCGACACGTAGCGTTTCTGGATCGTTTTCTTGATAGTTCGCACCATCACCAATCGATTCTTTGTTATCAACCACCAGCGCATTGATGTTGATATCAATGTCCTCGCCTTCGTTACCTGACACCAAGGAATCTGGGTTTACATCAACATCATCACCAATTGGATCGATGGTGACCTTGAAAGTACCCGTATGCTCAGTCGGTACTTTCAACAGCTCTTCTTGAGTAAATACCGTGATACCGATATCCACCTCACCACTGAAGTTTTTCGGTGGTTGAATTTCAATGTCACTTAGGTCAATAGATGTCTGACCTGGGTTGGCAAGTTGAATACTCCACTCACCTCCACCATTATTTTTGACCGTGTAATCAGACGAGTTTGAATCAACAAGAAAATCTGTTGGTAGCCCCGTGAGCTTCAAGGATACAAATTCTTCAGAGCCATCATTATCATTTAGGCTAATGGTGAGACCAGTGCCCGACTGACTGAGTGATATGAGCGTATCTTCACCACCCGATATCTCAATTGGCTGTGTAGGATCGGCGCCGCTGATCGTAATGTCATCCACAACAGGCGTAATTTCAAACGACACACTATCGGTGAATGTACGCACATCCACGTTATCTCCAGGATTCGCAAGCGTCGTTTGATCGATAAGAGCAGTATCGGTGATCTCTCCTTCAATGTTAATTTGAACCGAATTTTGTCCACCACCAACTGGGTAGTTCTCTTTCGGTTTGAATAAAACTTCATCCAAAGCACCCGCCGCAATCTCAGCAGCACTGAACTCAACACTTGTGCCTAATGAGTTACCACTCGCGTCGACAAATTCGCCTAGAGTCGTATCATCCAGCGTCAATTTCACATTGGTAAGCGTTTCTCTCCCTGCCAATATGCCATTGCGATCGTCCGCAAAGTCGATATTCAAGTTCAGTTGAATCAGACCATCTTCATAGCCGACGCCATCATTGGTAGGGACATCAACACTCAGGTCATTTACTGGCTGTTTATCTGCGTCTAGGCCAAGCGTGCCAGTTATATCCAATGTGATATCTGGCGTCACATCAGTATCAAGTGGTTGATCACCAGAAGAACTCGGCACGTCCGCAATCGGCAATACTTGTACCGGGATAGATTCAAGTGTGCTCTTCTCATCACCTGACAATGTATCGGTAGTCACAAAGATAACCGGTAGCTCAAAGTCGCCTGCCCAGTCTTCACCAACACGTAAGGTGAGACTGTCTAAGCCCGTAATATTGCCACTAGCATCAATACTCGCTTGAAAAACGTATTTACCATCGACAAAGTCAATGTCTGTACCCACAACCACTAGGCCCGGAGGAGCCCCAGGGACAGAAGGGTCAATCACAACCGTAAGAACGTCTTCAACACCATCGCTGTTAATCGTGGTAAGTTTCGACGCAAGCTGCGAACCAAAATCAATCAGATTGTCTTCATTAGCATCAATCTGGACGGTATTGTCTAAATCAATCTCAGCCGCCACACTCGTTTGTGGTGCGATATCAGTTGGGAACTCTAGAGTGATATCGGTTTGACGAATAACGGTCGCGTCTTTCTCTACCGCATCTTCACCTAAGTCATTGACTTCAGCATAAATCGTCAAACCAATCGATGAAATACCACCATTGTCCGCATCATCAGAATCATCATTTGGCGTTAGGTCTAACCCCGCAGGTGCGATAATAGAAAAGTTTTCCTCGTCGGTGATCGTCCAACGGCCATCACCTTCATTAGAGGCACCAACAATGATTAATTGATCAAGAATTTCAGGGTCGGTATTGCTGAACTGCACAACTAGCTGCGTTACAACTTCATCTGACGAGTTATCAAATTCTTGATATTTGATGATATTGGCGCCCGCTTGGCCACCTGCGGATGTATTAATAGTAAAGTCTATATGACCTAGCGCATCCGAGCTCACGACATCGGTCGTTGTACCTCCGGCATCTTCAACGAGAAGACGAGTTTGATCGGCAATCGGCCCTGTTAAATCTTCTGCTTCAACAATTGGGTTAACAGTCACATTTACCGTACCGTTAATCACAGCTGAAGCAATGCCTTCACCCGGATTACTCGCATCGACATATTCAGCGTCAATTTCTTTCACCGTCACTTGGGTACTCAAGCTAAAATCAGTACTCGAATCTTGCTCGAGTTGAACTTGGATGTAGCCATCTTGAGTCACTCGCGCTGAGAAATCTTGTTCTGACTCGTTAGGCGCTGGGGTCAGCGTGATACTACCGCCTGTTACCGTTTGAGCAACACCATCCACGTAGACAGTACTTCCCGCAGGGAAGCCACTAATAGTCAATTCCGCGTAAAACTCGTCGGCATCAGGACTTTGAGTCAACGTTGGCTCCCAATCAATATTGATACGGGTATCTTCGTTACCCTCGGAGCTCACAACATAGTTATCTTGTGCATCGATTACAGGCTCAACTTTTACACGAATCTCTCGCTCGACAATGCGAGTATGTCCATCATCTTCCGTCACGATGATGCTACCAGTAATGTGGATGTTCTCAGTTGATGAACTTTCGGGGATAATTTGGATCCCTGAATTGAAGTTCAAACCAGTAATGTTAGCTTCATAAATTGGGTTACCATTGATGTCAGTACCAACATAAGTTAGGTCAACACTACCACCGTCAGAATCAACCAGCTGAACACCATCTGGAATATTTGAAAGCACGACAGTAAGGGACTCAGATGTGTCCAGAGGCTTGTCCTTCACTTCACCTGACACAACAGAGAAGTTCAGTAATGCGGCGCCATCTTCAGGAATCGTCGTCGCAATGCCTGACGTCGTACCATCATCAAATATGGACCAACTATTGTTGCTTTGATTGATCAAGACAACATCTGGAATATCAGCGACACCTTTTACTGCGACATTCACGGTTTGCGTGCCCAACGAGAGGATATTCTGAGCAGAACCAGACGACAATGACGCGTTATCTTTTACTATCCCTTCAACATCAAAGGTAAAGTCATTATTGCTATGCAAAGGAGGTAACACTTCCACGTCAGCCAAGTTAGCTTCCGGGATTTCGTAGTACAATACATTACCACCGCCATCCGTAACCGTGTTGATCTGGCTTGGGCTAGCATTGTCCAACCACACCAATGTCACGCCATTTTCAGAGAAGTTTGAAATACGAACAAACAACTCTTCCGAACCATCGATATCAACAGATGGCGTCATCGTAATGACTTCGCTCAACTGAAGTGGATCATGGTCTGTCACAGGGTCTACGGTATCTTGAGTGCGCGCATTATCCTCAAAGATGTTGATGCGATTCACCACAAAATCGGCTTGGTCAGCCACTGGGCTAACGTCAATCACAATTTCTTCGGTTTCAGAGCGCGCCGTTTCTTTGCCCGTGAGTGGGTTTGTGCTCTCAGTAGTAATCGCCGTCACATCAAGCTTAATCTGACCAGAGAAGTGCTCCGATGGATCCACTTCGACCTCATCAATTCTGCTCGCGTCTACTAGGTATTTATCACCGACCTCTGGAATTGGGGTACCATCAGAGTAGACAAGCGTCGCGTTGGCTCCGCCCTCGGTAAAGACGAGCTCATAAACAATAGCCTCTGGGTTGCTGATGTCTTGCGTGTTCGCTTCGATATCCAATTGAACATTGTTGCCATCTTCGTCAACGGTATAATCGAAGATACTGCTTGCATTCCATGTCGCGATATCAGCGACCGCATCCACTTCGATACCCAAGCGACCGTTGATTGTGTGGTCTGGCGTACCATTATTAAGAATTTCAACACGGATACGAGGATTGATACCTGAAGCATCCGTTGATGAATGACGGTCCGGCACAAAATACAAGTTTTCTAAGGTAACAAACTCACCACTGAAGGACTGTTCTACATTTGATGCATCAAGAACGACGGTGTTACCCACAGGCGTTAATTCAATATAGTTGCCGCTACCATCTTTGTAGTAGAAAGTACCGTTATGGGTGCTTGCGTCTCGGATCGTAATATCACCCAGACTTTCTGTTCGATCGATATCATGCAAATTAATAACTAAGTCGACTTTTGCTGGGGTGATATCCAACGCTGATAAATTATCTTGAGTGTTTGCAGAATCAATACCTGCAACCACACCACCTCGCCCTTGGTCTTCAAAAGCGAGAACCGTAGACGTATCGATCTGAGCATTTCGGTCCGTGACCGAAATATCGACATCCGCGTCGCTGGTATCGCCGTCGCCATCGGTCGCGACAACGTTAATAGTGAAATCAATGGAATCTGTTTCTGTATGATCAAGATCGTCATTCGGGCGGAAAGTCACTCGTCCATCCGTACGCACGACCAAGCGACCAATTTCTGTATCAACGCCATCAAGGACTTTATGGACAAAGACGGTTTGATCACTGCCATTTAGGTCTATGGTGTCGGAGTCTACGCCGTTTTGCTTGAAGTAAATTCCTGAGTTATCTGCGGTAAATGAGGTAATCTCTGCACCATCAGCACCGTAATTTAGGTCCCCTTCAACCGGGTCTGTAAACAGTTGTACTGTTCGACCACCCTGACCTTCTACGCGCGAAATTGATGCATCATAAATGGTTGGAACGTCATCAGTAATAGAAACAGGCAGAGTGATTCCAGCCGTGTCACCATCAACATCTGTAGCAAATATAGGAAGGTTGAGGGTTAGCTCATCCTCCCCTTGTACAGAATGATCTAATACCCCTTCCAAGGTAAATTTGTAAGAGCCATCAGCATTCAGTTCTAAGGTGAATACTGAGTTTCCATCCGGAGTCTGCCCTTGGTAGGTGTAGTTGTTGTTGCTTACTGCAGTTTGAACAAGTGTCACCGCTAACCCACCTGAAGTGACTCCTGGAATAGGGTTTGAAGTCAGATCCAGTTGGTAAGAGACAACGGTATCTGCCCCTTCCACCGTATCGAAATTACCCGTTGCTTCTAGGCTGTCTTTATTGGTCAACTGCGAGCCGTCAACTAAGTCATCCTCGTCCAATGAAAGCGCGTCGGCTGATGTGATTTCAGGAATGTCATCAACAATGGTGATTGGAAGGTTCAATGATGATGACGTATCACCATCAAAATCTGTAACTGTAATTGGGATATCAATGACAAGGTTGTTTTCACCTTGAACGACGTCATGGTCAATTGGTCCCAACAGTTCAAATTGGTAACTGTCGTTATTCGCATCGAGAGACAGCGTGAAGATCTTGGTTGAGGTGCCCGTAATCACGGCTTCATAACTGGTTACGCCACCAACAGTACTCACTAAGTTAAGCTCAATGTTTTGACCGTTGGAAGTTAACCCTGACACAACAGAATTAAGGTCAGAAACTTGATAGCTAACAATCTCATCCGCCCCATCAACGACTTCAAATCCACCAGTTAATACCGTTGAATCGCTACTCATCGTGTCAGAGCCACCAGCAACGTCATCTTCATCAACGGTTTGCTGGCTGGAGTCTGTCACTTTCACAATAGTTGGAACATCGTCCACCACTGTGATCGGCAAGGTGATATTATTGGACACATCGCCATCAAAATCGGTCGCGTTGACTGGGAAGTTGATGACTAACGAGTTTTCATCGTTACCCGCAGGATGATCAAGTGCACCCAACAGTTCAAATTCATAGCTGTCTGCTGAACCATTTAGCGTCAGTTTAAAGACGGTATCCGTCGTACCTTGTACATAAGCTCGGTACTCAATCACACCATTTGAATTTGAAAACTCAACCAATTCAAGCGGCTGACCACCTGAGGTAAGGCCAGAAACAGGCGACGTTAAGCTATCCAACTGGAAGCTAACGATAGAGTCGGCACCATCAGTAACGTCAAAGTTGCCGCCAATGATATTGGATTCTGGCGTGTCGTCTGAACCTTGGCTTGGAATATCATCCTCATCCACAGACAAGGTACTACCAGAGCTAATAGCATCAATAGTTGGCTTGTCATCTACGATGGCCACTGGCAAGGTCGCAGTGATGGTATCGTTGTCGCCATCTGTAATCTTCACAGGTAGATTCAACAAAATCTCATCAGAGTTAACCGCGTGATCTAACTGACCAGATAACTCAAAGTCGTATTTACCATCTTGATGAAGTGTCAACGTGAAGACCGTCACTCCGCTCGGAGTTTGTCCCACGTAAACAAGCGCGTCAGCAGTTGAAGCACCAACGTCTTGAGAAACTGTTACCTCTTCTCCACCCGATTTCAGATTTGGGATAGGATTTGAGCTCAGATCCAATTCGAAAGCATCAATACCATCTGCGCTAGTGACTTCAAATTCACCTGATACCGTTAATGGCTCTTTAGTGCCATCAGAACCAAGAGGTAAGTCATCTTCGTCGACACGCAGACTTTCAATATTGGTAACAACTGGAACATCGTCCACAACGGTAATTGGCAATGTGAAGGCTGGTGAAGTATCACCATCATTGTCTGTCGCCGTCACAGGGAGGTTAATAACAATCTCGTTTTGCTGATTACCATCTGGATGATCAAGCGGCTTCTGTAAATCGAACTCGTAGGTGTTGTTCGTTGCATCCAACGTCAGTTCGAACACCACTTCAGCAGGATTGCCAGCGACACCTTGGTATACGTTCACGCCGTTTGCGCTAGAAGACAGAACTAAGGTGATAGCGCCACCATCTGAAGTCAGTGACGCAACAGGCGTGGTCAGGTCACTCAGCTGAATAGAAGCAACTTGGTCAGCACCTTCGGTGATATCAAAAGTGCCTGAAATAACAGTATCTTCTGCACTTGCAGCATCTGTACCTGCTGGTAGGTCATCTTCATCAACGGTTTGTTCGCTGCCTGCTAGTAAACCATCAATGGTCGGAACATCATCCACAACCGTAATTGGTAAGGTGATGTTATTCGACACGTCTCCATCAAAGTCCGTCGCGTTTATCGGCAAATTGATGATTAGTTCATTTTGGCCATCAGCATTTGGATGATCGAGAGGAGCAAGCAAATCGAACGTGTAGCTATCATCAGAAGCATCAAGGGTCACACGGAATACTGGTGTCGTCGTGCCATCAATACGAGCTTCGTAAACTGAAACGCCACCAGCGTTTGATACTTCAACCATAACCAGAGATTGACCACCAGAGGTCAGGCCTTGTACTGGCGTCGTTAGGTCAGAAACGACGTACTCCACAATGCCATCAGAACCATCAGTCGCGATGAAGTTACCGGCAATGCTATTCGACTGTGTACCATCAGATCCGACTGTTGGGATATCATCCTCATCAACCGTTTGCACACTTGTTGCTTCGATGCCACCAAGTGTCGGTTTGTCATCAACGATCTTGACAGGAATTGTCTCAGCAGAGGTATCGCCATCAAAGTCTGTCGCGATGATTGGGAAGTTCAGCGTTAACTCATCGCTATCAACAGCATGGTCGATTGGACCTTCAAGCGTGAAGTTGTATGAGCCATCCGTATTCACTGTCAGCGTAAAGACCGCTTCAGTCCCCGCTGTCGCCTCGTAGGTAAAGCTACCATCACCGTTTGCGGTTTCAGTTAGCGAGACTGCCACGCCTTGTGATGTAAGGCCAGCTACTGGTGTTGCAGAAGCGTCAAGCTGATAACTCACCACTCGGTCCGAGCCTTGTGTGGTGGTAAAGTTGCCATCAATTGAAATCGGGTCAGTTTGGTCTGAGCCAATCGTGTTTAAGTCATCTTCATCAACGGTAATCGCATCGACATCGGTAATGGTCGGTTTATCATCCACGATGGTGACTGGGATCGTTTCTGTGGTGGTATCACCATCAAAATCCGTCGCGATGATTGGGAAGTTCAGTGTCAGTTCATCACTGTCTACCGCATGGTCGATTGGACCTTGCAGCGTGAAGTTGTATGAGCCATCCGTATTAACGGTCAGCGTAAATACTGCTTCAGTTCCTGCTGTCGCTTCATAAGTGTAGCTACCGTCGCCGTTTGCGGTTTCAGTCAGCGTGACGGCCACACCTTGTGATGTTAGACCGTCAACAGGCGTTGCTGCAGCATCCAATTGGTAGCTTACTACCCCATCAGAGCCTTGCGTTGTAGTGAAGTTGCCATCGATTGAAATTGGATCTGAGCCGTCAGAGCCAATCGCCACTAAGTCATCTTCATCCACACGGATTGCGTCTACGTCAGTGATGGTTGGTTTATCATCAACGATGGTGACAGGTAGTGTTTCTGTCGACGTATCGCCATCAAAATCTGTTGCGATAATCGGGAAATCGATTTGCAGGCTGTCGCTATTCACCGAATGGTCTAGTGGGCCCTGCAGAGTAAAGGTGTAGCTGCCGTCTGGCTTCACCACCAATTCAAATACGGCATTGCCATCTGCTGTGGCTGTGTAAGTAAAACTACCGTCGCTGTTAGCAGTTTCAGCAAGCACGACAGGCTCACCATGAGAGGTCAACCCTGCTACTGGATCTGCGGTTGCATCAAGCTGATATTTAACAACGCTGTCTGAGCCTTCCGTTGTGGTGAAAGAACCCGACATAAACGCATCATCGTTTTGGTCTGAGCCAATTGTTGCAAGATCATCTTCATCCACCGTAAGTGGAACAACGTTGTCGATGGTTGGAACGTCATCAGTAATAGTGACTGGAATGGTCGCAGTTGTCGTATCACCGTCAAAGTCTGTTGCAATGATTGGGAAGTTCAGAACTAATTCATCGCTGTTTAACGCATGATCAACCGGACCTTCCAGACGGAAGTTGTATGTGCCGTCAGCATTCACATTCATGGTGAAGACAGGATTGCCATCCGCGGTAGCGACGTAAGTAAAGCTGCCATCGGCATTCGCAGTCTCTACCAAAGTAACAGGCTCACCTTGAGAAGTTAAACCTGCGACAGGGTCAGAAGTTGAATCAAGTTGGTAGCTCACCACACGGTCTGAACCTTGAGTGGTCGTGAACGCGCCTTCAACAAACACTGCGTCACTTTGGTCTGAGCCAATACCTGATAAATCATCTTCGTCTACAGCCAGAGGCACGACATTGTCGATAATTGGTGCATCATCCGTGATCGTAACTGGAATGGTTGCCGTGGTCGTATCACCATCAAAATCGGTGGCAACAATTGGGAAATCAATCGTTAGGCTGTCGCTATTAGCTGCATGGTCAATCGGGCCTTGCAGCGTAAAGTCGTAAGTGCCATCTGTTGCTACGTTTAACGTGAAAACAGGATTACCGTCTGCGGTCGCAACATAGGTAAAGCTGCCGTCGCCATTCGCGGTTTCCACCAAGGTAATCGCCTCACTTTGAGAGGTCAGCCCCGCAACAGGATCAGCAGTTGAATCCAGTTGATAGCTCACCACTCGGTCTGAGCCTTGAGTGGTGGTAAACGCGCCTTCAACAAACAGATCGCCGCCTGGGTCCGAGCCCAAACCGCTAAGGTCATCTTCATCGACACTTAACGCATCCACCGCTGTGATGGTCGGTACATCATCAACAATCGTAACTGGAATGGTTTCTGTGACAGTGTCGCCATCAAAGTCGGTTGCAATAATTGGGAAGTTCAGTGTCAGCTCATCACTATCAACAGCGTGATCAATCGGCCCTTCTAGCGTGAAGTTGTAAGATCCATCAGTATTCACTGTCAGCGTAAAGACCGCTTCAGAGCCCGCGGTTGCTTCGTAGGTAAAGCTGCCGTCACCGTTTGCAGTTTCAGTTAATGTGACCGCCACACCTTGCGAGGTTAAACCGTCAACCGGTGTTGAAGAAGCATCTAACTGGTAGCTCACCACTCGGTCTGAACCTTGTGTGGTGGTGAACTTACCATCAATAGAAACCGGATTGCTTTGGTCTGAGCCGATTGACGCTAGATCATCTTCATCAACCGTAATGGCATCTACGTCAGTAATAACTGGCTTATCGTCCACGATGGTGACCGGGATAGTGGCATTTGTGGTGTCACCATCAAAGTCGGTCGCGATGATTGGGAAGTTCAGTGTCAGCTCGTCGCTATCCACTGCGTGGTCGATTGGCCCTTCAAGCGTGAAGTTATAAGAGCCATCGGTATTCACTGTCAACGTAAAGACCGTTTCAGTACCCGCTGTCGCCTCGTAAGTAAAGCTACCATCGCCGTTTGCGGTTTCCGTCAGTGTCACTGCCACGCCTTGTGATGTAAGGCCGTCAACGGGTGTTGCAGAAGCATCAAGCTGATAGCTCACCACTCGGTCAGAGCCTTGTGTGGTAGTGAAGTTGCCATCGATTGAAATCGGGTCAGTTTGGTCTGAGCCAATCGTGCCTAAATCATCTTCATCAACGGTAATCGCATCGACATCGGTAATGGTTGGCTTATCATCCACGATGGTGACTGGGATCGTTTCTGTGGTGGTATCACCATCAAAATCCGTTGCGATGATTGGGAAGTTCAGTGTCAGCTCATCACTGTCTGTCGCATGGTCGATTGGACCTTGCAGCGTGAAGTTGTATGAACCATCCGTATTAACGGTCAGCGTAAATACTGCTTCAGTTCCTGCTGTCGCTTCATAAGTGTAGCTACCGTCGCCGTTTGCGGTTTCAGCCAGCGTGACGGCCACACCTTGTGATGTTAGACCATCAACTGGCGTTGCAGCAGCATCTAATTGGTAGCTTACTACCCCATCAGAGCCTTGCGTTGTAGTGAAGTTGCCATCGATTGAAATTGGATCTGAGCCGTCAGAGCCAATCGCCGCTAAGTCATCTTCATCCACACGGATTGCGTCTACGTCAGTGATGGTTGGTTTATCATCAACGATGGTGACAGGTAGTGTTTCTGTCGACGTATCGCCATCAAAGTCTGTTGCGATAATCGGGAAATCAATTTGCAGGCTGTCGCTATTCACCGCATGGTCTTGTGGGCCCTGCAGAGTAAAGGTGTAGCTGCCGTCTGGCTTCACCACCAATTCAAATACGTCATTGCCATTTGCTGTGGCAGTGTAAGTAAAGCTGCCATCACCATTTGCTGTCTCTGCAAGCACGACAGGCTCACCATGAGAGGTCAACCCTGCTACTGGATCTGCCGTTGCATCAAGCTGGTATTTAACAACACTGTCTGAGCCTTCAGTTGTGGTAAAAGAACCCGACATGAACGCATCATCGTTTTGGTCTGAGCCAATTGAGGCAAGATCATCTTCGTCTACTGTTAGTGGAACAACGTTGTCAATGGTTGGCACGTCATCAGTAATCGTGACTGGAATGATCGCAGTCGTCGTATCGCCATCAAAGTCTGTAGCAATGATTGGGAAGTTCAGTACTAATTCATCGCTGTTTAACGCGTGATCGACCGGCCCTTCCAGACGGAAGTTGTATGTACCGTCAGCATTCACGTTCATGGTGAAGACAGGATTGCCATCCGCGGTAGCCACGTAAGTAAAGCTGCCATCAGCATTCGCAGTCTCTACCAAAGTAACAGGCTCGCCTTGGGAGGTTAGCCCTGAAACAGGATCAGCCGTTGAATCAAGTTGGTAGCTCACCACACGGTCTGAGCCTTGAGTGGTCGTGAACGCGCCTTCAACATAAACAGCGTCAGTTTGGTCTGAGCCAATACCTGATAAATCATCTTCGTCTACTGCAAGAGGCACAACATTATCGATGATTGGCGCATCATCCGTGATCGTGACCGGAATGGTTGCCGAAGTCGTATCACCATCAAAATCGGTGGCAATAATTGGGAAATCAATCGTCAGGCTATCGCTGTTGGCGGCATGGTCAATCGGGCCTTGCAGCGTAAAGTCGTAAGTGCCATCTGTTGCTACGTTTAACGTGAAAACAGGATTGCCGTCAGCGGTCGCAACATAGGTAAAGCTGCCGTCGCCATTCGCGGTTTCCACCAAGATAATCGCCTCACCTTGAGAGGTCAGCCCCACAACAGGATCAGCGGTTGAATCCAGTTGATAGCTCACCACTCGGTCAGAGCCTTGTGTGGTTGTAAACGCCCCTTCAACCAACAGATCGCCGCCTGGGTCTGAACCCACACCGCTAAGGTCATCTTCATCGACACTCAACGCATCCACCGCTGTGATGGTCGGTACATCATCAACAATTGTGACTGGAATCGTTTCTATGACGGTGTCGCCATCAAAGTCGGTTGCGATAATTGGGAAGTTCAGTATCAGCTCGTCACTATCCACCGCGTGATCAATTGGCCCTTCTAGCGTGAAGTTGTAAGATCCATCAGTATTCACTGTTAGCGTAAAGACCGCTTCAGAGCCCGCTGTTGCTTCGTAGGTGAAGCTGCCATCACCGTTTGCAGTTTCAGTTAATGTGACAGCCACGCCTTGCGATGTTAAACCGTCAACTGGTGTTGATGTGCCATCGAGTTGGTAGCTCACCACTCGGTCTGAACCTTGTGTGGTGGTGAAGTTACCATCAATAGAAATTGGATTGCTTTGGTCTGAACCGATAGACGCGAGATCATCTTCATCAACCGTGATTGCGTCGACGTCAGTAATAACTGGCTTATCGTCGACGATCGTCACAGGGATCGTGGCGTTTGTGGTGTCGCCATCAAAGTCGGTCGCGATGATTGGGAAGTTCAGTGTTAACTCATCGCTATCTACCGCGTGGTCAATTGGCCCTTCAAGCGTGAAGTTGTATGAGCCATCCGTATTCACGGTCAGCGTAAATACGGCTTCAGTTCCTGCTGTCGCTTCATAAGTGTAGCTACCGTCACCGTTTACAGTTTCCGTCAGTGTGACTGACACGCCTTGTGATGTAAGGCCGTCAACGGGTGTTGCAGAAGCATCAAGCTGATAGCTCACCACTCGGTCAGAGCCTTGTGTGGTGGTGAAGTTGCCATCGATTGAAATCGGATCAGTTTGATCTGAGCCAATCGTGCTTAAGTCATCTTCATCAACGGTAATCGCATCGACATCGGTAATGGTTGGCTTATCATCCTCGATGGTAACAGGCAATACGATTTGGCTTGTGTCACCATCGAAATCGGTAGCAATAACGCTAAAATCAAGGGTTAAGCTATCGCTATTTGCCGCATGGTCGATTGGACCTTGCAGCTCAAGACTGTACGAGCCGTCAGTATTCAAGATCAATGTGAAGACTGCGCTGCCATTTGCCGTTGCGCTGTAGGTGTAGCTGCCGTCTGCATTTTGCGTTTCGGCAATGGAGACGGTTTGCCCTTGAGATTGCAGGCCATTTAAAGGGTCAGCATTTACATCCAACTGATACTGTACGACGCCATCAGAGCCCTGAGTTGTCGTGAACTGACCTTCAACCAATGTCGGCTGTGATTGGTCAGAGCCTACCGAACTTAAGTCATCTTCATCGACGGTAAGAGCAACAACGTCATTAATGGTTGGCGCATCATCAGCAATGGTAACTGGTAGAACAAGTGAACTGGTGTCACCGTCAAAGTCCGTTGCGACAATATTGAAGTCTAGCGTTAAGCTATCGCTACCCACAGCATGATCGATTGGGCCTTCAAGGATAAATGAATAAGAACCGTCAGCGTTCACTTGTAAGGTGAAGATAGCGTCCCCTTCTGCCGTTGCAGAATAGGTAAAGCTGCCATCTGAGTTGGTTGTTTCCGTCAGAGAGATAGATCGACCCTGTGATTCCAACCCATTGAGTGGATCAGTACCGCTCTCTAATTGATAACTAACAACACGGTCTGAGCCCTGAGTCGTCGTAAAGCTACCTTGCGCGAGCACAGAGTCGCTTTGATCGGAGCCAATACTTGATAAATCGTCTTCATCGACAGCCAGCGCATCAACACCATCAATCGTAGGAACGTCATCTTGAACTTGAATGACAATTTGCGCTGCTTCTGGAGTGTTTGAACCGTCGGTAATCGAGGAGCGGTCGCCATCTGCATCTACCGCGTAAACTGGCAGTGAGAAAGTAAGCGAGTCATCGTTGGCACCCGTATGGTCGAGTTGTTCATACAAGTTGAATTGGTATTCGCCCAATGCAGGCGCATCAATCGCCACATCAAATACGGTGATACGCACGCCATCCAGCTCAATGAAGCCTTCGTAAGTACGCACGCCATTACTCTCGGACGCGAGTTCCAGTTGAACAACTTGCCCTTGAGATTGGAGTTCCCCACCAACGTTAAACTCAGTAGGTTCCAACTCATAGTGGTCAATGATGTCACTACCAACCGCTGTCGTGATCGACCCAGTGCCACTCGTTACTACCGCGCCTTCCTGTGAACCTTGGTCAACACCCGCCTCGTCTAAAGACAATCCCGTCACGTTCTCAATCACTGGGTTATCGCCATCAAGGATGGTCATCGTAAAGGTGTTGCTTGCCGTATCTTGGTCAAAGTCGACGATTGTGGTTGGTAACGAGAGCTCAATCGTATCTTCACCATTTGTTTGTTCTAACGGCTTAAATTGCTCAAATTGGTAGGTACCATCGGTGTTCAGACTGATGGTTAAGACGGTTTCACTCGAGCCAGCAATGGACAAGGTGATAGTACTGCCGTCTTCAGAGAGTACCGCTTCTGTCGTCTGATTATCACTCAGTAGGCCATCGAACTGACTAAGTCCTTCTTGATTAAACGTGACCGTTGCTAATTGATCACTACCAATATCAACAAAGGTGCCAGTGATTGGTGTAGAAGAAGATTCAACGTTTTCAAAAGTAACGTTTTGCGGCGCAGGATCATCGCCATCAATAACGATTGTCGTAAAATCAATAGGCGCTTGAATGCTGTTACCACCAATATCTGCGCCTGTAATATCAAAAGCGATATTGATTTGATCACCGACGATCGATACTTGACCATCAGCAACAGACGCGACGTGGTCAATACCCTGGCTAATCGTGGTAACGACCTCTAACTCTAAATCACGGCCTAAAGATGTCGCTTCGATCTCGATACGAAGTACTTCGTTACCTTCTTGGGTGCCAATAATGGCATTTTGCGCTTCGTCATAAACGAACGCTACTGGCTGACCACCAGAAGTAATATCACTGTTAAGCTCAGTTAACAGAGACTCTAATGAGGACGTCTCAGGTACAAATGAAGCAGTATCAAGTGCGAGATCACCAGCTTCAACTTGTACAGTGGAAGAAATGGTTTGCGGGTAGCTTGATAGAGAAATGGAGCCTTCTACTACTTGAGAAGAAAGAGATTGGCCACCATCGGCAAAAACGGTGACATTTAAGCCGTCAGGATCATCTTCAGTATCCGTGTTACCAGTCGGAGCTGAGGTTTCAAAAAACGTTGAGGCCAATACTTCGGGGTTATTGTATTCAACAGTAACAAAGCCTGCGTTTGCAGACCCAGAACCACCGCCGCCGCCAGCCGGACCCGCGGCTGTGGCTTCAAGGATAGCCGTAGGGTCAGCGCCTTCTAAAATGGCTTGCTGAATCGCGGCAACATCCTCAGCCCCAAATTCGGCGTCAGCCGCCGCTGTTGGATCGACATTGATTTGGCCATCAACGGGCGCTTGAACAACCGCGTCTGTCGGTTGTTGCTCTAAAGATGGTGCCGGTATGCAGGCTACACAATTCTCATCCACGAGATAGAGTGAGCCTTCCGCAATCACTTCAATGGAAGCGCCGTTTTCAGTGATGATGACATCACCCGGAACTAATACATCCCCAACGTTTATCGCTCTCACCTTCCCCTCAAGGCTTAGCGCGTAAACATCCCCTTTGACAGCATCTACTACAACTTCTTGCGGCACAGCTTGTGTACTCATCTGACCCCCGCTAATGGCTAACGCACTTCGTTAGACCTTTATAAATTATTTTAGTTTATAGAAATGTGATTCACATTATCTCACCAGACTGATTTAACTAACTATTGAGTCAATAAACAATCAAATTTTGTTCTTTCGTTAACCACATGAAATGAAAACCTCACCAAGTCACAAGTATGCGACACATTCAAATGCAAACTATCCATTAATTTTATGAAACAAAAAGCTTATTAGACAAAGATTAGTTTCAATCCAGTGAGAAGAAAAGTTGAACAACCTAAGAAGTGAGAATCAAGCCACCAGTGCCAATAAGTAAGGGTAGAAAGGCAAACAAAACATCATATGTAGACGAACGCTTTGCCAACCTAATAAGCAAAGGAGAAGTAAAGAACATCACGATAAGATACTGAATAACATAGGAAGAAGGGATAAAAATCAACAGTAGTATGTGAGTTAGGATATGAACCCCAACTCCCAGTGAATTCGGTTTTGTCCGCATGATAAGAGCAAACGAAAAAATAAGACTAATAGCAATTGGCATAAATCAAACTTAATTAATAATAATTCTCATTTGCAATATTATGTTATTGTTTACCTTCCTTCAACTTTGTTTTATCTATTGTTGCCATCACTAATATCAATCAACACAATAAGTAAAATTATCAATAATTTCTCTCCTAAACGTTTGCGTAATCGCTAACCTTCTCTTAACCTTTATTTGAGGCTTTCATCACGGTTTTTCCATTGCTATAGTGCACCCATCAAAACGAAAAAGACCATTCGAGGCATGGAGCTTCCTCGTTAATCTCAAGATGAGAAGAAGTGGTACCGACAAAATTCGGCAGATTTAAGAGGGTCAAATAATGGAAATGAATATGGTTGAGATTCTAGGCTACGCGGCTTCAATCATGGTTGCTATCTCACTAACTATGAAAGATATCGTTAAGCTTCGTATCCTTAACTTTATCGGCTGTGCACTATTCACAGCTTACGGTTTGATGATTGATTCATGGCCAGTAGTACTAACAAACGGCTTTATTGCATGTGTTAACGTGTACTTCCTTGCAAAAATGCAGCAGGAAAAAAAAAGCCTAGCGCCTGAAGAAGCCTAGTTAAAACGATTTTAGAAAGCCCGTAAGTGTTATGCTTACGGGCTTTTTTGTTTGCCAAATTTTTAGCCCACCGAATCGACAGACGAAAAACAGCATTAAAGTCGTTTTTGAACACCAACACTTAGCGTTATACTCGCGAGAAAGGTTATCTGAAACACAGAGGTCATCATGAATATTGGTGCAGTTGCAAAACTCACAGGATTGTCTTCTAAATCGATTCGTATGTACGAAGACAAAGGCATCATTTCGTCACCAGCTCGCAGCGACTCCGGCTATCGCGAATATTCTGAAAAACACATCCAAGAGCTAAACCTTGTTTCCAGAGCAAAAAACGCCGGTTTCTCATTACAAGAATGCAAAGAGTTCGTGCAATTGGCACACAACCCAAACCGCAAAAGTAGCGAAGTAAAAGCACGAACCATGGACAAACTTCATGAAGTGGAGCAAAAAATTGCCCACTTAGTGGAGATTAAAAAGCAGTTGGAGGGCTGGGTTTCTTCATGTCCTGGGGATGCAAAGAGCCGCTGTCCGATCATGGACGAGCTCACCAAGTAAACCCGTCACTGTTTCTACTTTACCTTGCTGGGCTATTGTTTTGATGAGCTCTGCTTTAACGGAATTTTGGTCGATAAAACATAACTTTAATGGTAAGTGCACATACGCTTGCCATTAAGCTCAATGATATTGAACGGAGTCTCGTAGATATCCTCTAGCGTTGAAGACTGAATCACCTCTTCGACTTTCCCACTGGCCACTACTTTCCCTTTCTTGAGGGCAAGGATCTCGTCGGAATAACACGCAGCAAAGTTAATATCATGAATCACCACCACCATGGCTTTGTTCATATCGTGCGCAAGACTCTGAACGACTTTCATGATCTGTAGTGAGTGCTTGATATCAAGGTTATTCAATGGTTCATCGAGAAAAACGTAATCCGTATCTTGGGCAATCACCATTGCAATAAAGGCCAGCTGTCGTTGACCACCACTCAATTCATCTAAGAATTTATCTTGAATTTCTTTCAGATCTAAGTAGTCGATAGCTTGGTCGATTAACGCATGGTCATCTTTGGTTAGGTTACCTTTCGAATAAGGGAATCGTCCAAATGAGACCAACTCTTTTACGGTAAAACGCATCGTAATTGTATTTGCTTGGCGCAGTACCGCCAGCTTTTTTGCAAGCTCTTTGGTGTCCCATTCAGCAATCTCTTTACAGTCGATCATAACACTACCACCATCACGCTCAGTCAATCGCGACGCCATTGATAGTAACGTACTCTTCCCTGCTCCGTTAGGGCCAATAATTGACGTTACTTTCCCTTTTTCAAATTGAGTATCGGCCTCATCAACCACTTTGTTGGGACCAAATGCTTTCGTTAGTTTATCTATAATAATCATGTTTATACGACTTTGTTTTTCAGCAATAGATACAAGAAGTAAATACCGCCAATAAAGTTAATCACTACGCTCAACGTCGTTTCAAATGAAAAGACGTTTTCTATAATCCATTGCCCCGACAATAAGGCACAAATTGCCATCAATGAGCAGCCTATTAACAGGGTACGATGCTGGTAGGAGCGGAACATCTCACGACTTAAGTTTGTCACCAACAATCCAAAAAACATGATAGGGCCGACAAGCGCGGTCGAGATGGCAATGAGAAGCGCGGAGAGAATGAAGACGTTGCGCGTCACTTTAGGGACATCAACCCCTAGACTCTTAGCATTGTCCTGGTCGAGCCAAAACACATCTAAGGTGTGATGCATGCGATACAACAACCAACAAGCGATGAACAATATTGGCGAGCTTAGATACACCAAGTTCACCTTCACATTGTTGAAACTGGCATACAGTTTAGATTGCACAAACGCAAAGGTATTTGGGTCCATCAGAAGAGAGAAGAACACCGCAATATTGCTAAACAACTGCCCAAAGATCAGCCCAACCAACAGCAAAGTGATGAGATTACGCCCGCCTTTTGAAAAATAAAATCCAAACAGCAATAGCGAAAAGCCTACCATCACCAATACCGCAATCGAGAAGTTGATGTAAACATTCAGAACGAGAGCGCTTAAACCACCAAACAACAAAACAACCAGAACTTGCGTCAACACATACAACGCATCAAATCCCATGATGCTAGGGGTGAGGATCCGGTTATGGGTAATGGTTTGGAACACCAATGAAGATTGAGCAATCGCAATACCTGCCAATACCATGGCTAACACTTTAGGTACACGTCGCGACAAAAAGTACTGGTAGTTATCTGTTGTTAAGCCAATACCAATAAACAAAAATGCAAAAAGCAGCGCAATGCCTGCCAATAAGATCAGTTTCTTGGAATCACGCACTTTGCTTACCTCGCAACAACATCGCGATAAACACCACACCACCCAAGATGCTGATCACAATTGAAATAGGCATTTCATGAGGGAAAATGATCACTCGGCTAACCAGGTCACACGCTAAAACAAGGAACGCTCCATACATGGCAGTAAGCGGGATATTGCGTTTGAGGTTATCACCGTAGAAGTAACTGACTAAGTTTGGCACGATAAGTCCAAGAAACGGCAGTTGACCAACGATCATCACCACACTGGCTGACATTACCGACACCAAAAGTACACCTAATATCACCACTTGTTGGTAGTTAAGACCAAGGTTTACTGCAAAGTCTTTACCAATACCAACCGCAGAAATTCGTGCCGCAAACAAGTAACTTAAAAGGGCGACGGGGACAGCGATATAGAGCAGCTCAAAATCACCGTGCAAAATGTTGGCAAAGTTTGCCACGCTCCACGCAGACAGACTTTGTAGTGCATCGTATTTGTAGGCAATAAAAGTAGTGACAGCGTCAACAACGTTACCAAAGATGATGCCCACGAGCGGCACAAATACGACGCTTTTAAATTGGATACGCTGAATGAACTGAACGAACATTAAAGTGCCAAGAATAGAGACACCAAAGACAAGCCAAAGCTGTTCGCCACTACCAAAAAACACCACACTCATTACGTAACCAAGCATGGCACACTCAATCGTGCCTGTTGTTGAAGGCGCAGCGAATCGGTTTTGGCTAATTTGCTGCATCACTAATCCAGCGATACTTAGCCCGGCCCCAGCAAGCAGAATCGCAAATAGGCGCGGAATCCGGCTAGTGAAGAAGAGTTCTAGTGCTTTTGCATCACCCGAAAACAACTGTTGGGGTGTCATATTTCCCACCCCAACAAACAACGACGCGACGCTTAGAGCAACAAGAACAAGCAATAACTTTTTCAAAGTTAACCTCTGCTAGCTTGGCTTAAAGTTCGATCGTGTGTTTAATTTCACTCACCATCTTTTCCGTTGCAGTCACACCCGACATAGCTAAGTACCAAGCATCAACATCTAGGAAGGTAATTTTCTTGTTCTTGTATGCAGAAGTCGCTTTAACCAAATCGTTATCAAGCGATTTAGCAAGGTCATTGTCAGACTTTGCGTGAAGTGCGTTTCTATCAATAACGAGGATGTTTTTCGGGTTGGCTTCGCGAATAAACTCATAAGAAATGACGTCACCATGTGTGCCCGTTTTGAGATTATCCACAGTCTCTGAAAAGCCAAAATCTGAGTAAATCGCGCCAAAACGAGATTTCGCACCAAATGCACTGATGTTGTCACCAATGCTTAGAATTGTGAGTGCATCATTATTGTTGGTTTGGTTGTAATCACGAATCGCCTTGAACTGTGCATCCAGGTTTTCAATTTTTTGTTCAACCTTTTCTTCCATATTGAAGATCTTGCCAACGTTGCGCCATTGCGCTTTTGTGCCCTGCCAGTAGCCTTCGTTTTCACCTGGTGCGAGTACAACTGTTGGTGCTATTTCACTTAAATCATCGTATTTTGACGAACCGCGAGGACCAACCAAAATCAAGTCCGGCTTTTGCATGTAGATGGTTTCAAAGTCTGGTTCGAAAAGACTACCTGCCGATGTGTAATGAGTCTTGCTGTATTTAGATAAGTACTTTGGAAGATGGGAGGCGTTCGATACCGCTACTGGATCGATGCCAAAACTATCCAGCATATCGAGTGGGCCAAAGCCAATCACAACCACTCGTTTGGGGGATTGTTCAACTTCTGTCGTTCCCATGTAATGGTCAATTTTGACGGTTGCAGCAAAAGAAGGTGAAATTATAAGCAGCGAAAGAATTGCCGCACTGACGAGTTTTTCCATTTTTAAGCCTTAATGAGATCCGTTATCATGCGCATTCGCAATATATCCTTACTCAAACAGGCATTCAACCAATTATTCGATAACTTTACATTCGTTACACTTCTAAATAGGCTTATTAAATCAACAAATTACACCATACAGATATCGAATTTGAGACGGTAAGCGCAAAGTTGTCATTTTGATATTTATCAACTCAGTGAATGTTTATACTAGATTGAAATGACTCACTAGAAAGGACTAGATAATGAAGAAGTTAGCATTGGTTTTATTTGTCGCTGCACAATTGATGGCTTGTACTGAAGTTGGTAGTGAAGCATGGTGTAACGACATGAAAGAAAAGCCAAAAGGCGAATGGACAGCAAACGAAGCATCTGACTTTGCTAAGCACTGCGTTTTCTAATTCAGAAGTAAGCGCTTATCGCTCTAAGCAAAAAATGCTCATGATGACCCACAACATTGTATTTCGGAATTCAAACGTTGTGGGTTATTCGTAGGCATCAAGAAATGTTTTTAGTACCGTTTCATCAACAATCTCAAGCCCCTGCTCGCCTTTTCTGATCAAACCTTTGTCCATCAGATCTTTTACCGCTCGACGATAAACGCGTCCTGACGTGCCAAATCTTTCCGCTTCTTGGTTTACCTTGTCAAACCCACCCAGCAAGGTGTTGGTCTGCTTTTGTACGAGCAAGTCATAAGCAATGTTGTAAGTAATTGGGTGTAACAAGCGATTGGTATAGATATCCATTGAATCTTGATAATCCTCTGCCAAAGCAGAAGCAAAGAAAAACATCATGTCAGGTTGCTGGTGCAGTGCCTCAGTCAGTTTTTGGATACAGATAATATCCACTTGCATATGTTCATCTGCGACCACGTTCCATTGGCAAGGCGTTTGCGTGAAGTACTCCATTTCACCATAGATATGATAGTCGCAATTGGCTTCACCTAACTGGAACCGGCGACCGTTGGCTGCAATGATACTCATCGAAACTCGCCCTACTGGCACCACATACAGATATTGAAGCTGCTCACCTTGGCGAAGGATCTCTTCACCAGAGTCGAAGTATCGACTGCCGATTTGGCATTGATAGATTAAGTCGCGAAACTCAGCACTTTTCTGTTCTAAAAAGCTTTTGAAACGTCCGGTTGGGTAAGGGCTGATTTTCACGTGAGTTTCTCTTTAATGACAACAATCTCAAATAGATTGTACTCGCTAGAATCGTTTGATGACAGCCAATAAAAAAGCGACACCAAAGTGCCGCTTCAAAAATTAACTAAGCTGTGATCCAGTTAACTCTGCGCAATTAAGGCTTCAAGAGCAGCGTAAGACGCTAAACGCTCCCCTTCCATCATCACTTGCGCTTCATCTACGTACTGCCCTACGCCTTCCTTAACATCTTGTTGATACAGGACGACATTGTTCAAGATAGAAGCAATGTTTAGACCACGCAGGCGACCGACGGTAAAAAGCGCCGAGGTTTCCATATCCGCGCCGAGAATACCTTTCTTGTTCCAGTATTCGCAAATCGCTTCTTCGTCGTCGGTATAGAAGCTGTCATGGGAGCGAACCAAACCTAAATGATAGCGCGCTTCTTTTTCGGCCAAATAGCTGTCCAGCGCTTTCAGTAACGAAAAGCTTGCGTAAGCCGGATACGAAGAGCGAACGTATGCTTTCGAGCCACCTTCGTCTCTGACGGCGCCTTCAGCCACTATCAACTCACCGAGTTGAATGCCTTTTTGCATCGCACCAGCCGATCCCACACGAATCACGTCTGTCACACCACACTGTTTTAGCTCTTCCACCGCAATGATCATCGAAGGAGCGCCTATACCTGTACTGCATACTGAGATTTGCTGACCTTGGTATGTGCCAGTGAACACTCTATATTCACGGTTCTCAGAGACCAATTCTGCATTATCAAACAATGCGGCAATACGGTTTGCTCGATCTGGTTCTCCACAGACGATCACTCGAGGCGCTATTTGGGTGTTGTCTACGCCAATATGAGGTTGTTTCATCATTGGCTTAACCTTGCGCTGTCGCTTGAGTTAGAGTCTTGTCACCATTACGCTTCGCACTACGTGCCCACTCTCTAGTGCCATTTGCTGCAATGAACATGAGAATCGCGTATTGAACCGACATTGCGTACACGCCTTGTGTTGCGTAAATACCAACGCTGATGATGTTGATTACGACCCAAAGAATCCAGTTCTCAACGTACTTACGTGTCATCAAGATTTGCGCCACGATAGACAGAACTGTCATGGTTGCATCCCAGAATGGGAAAGCATCTGGCTCCAACACAGGTTCAGACAAACCTGCACCGAATACATTTAACGTATCAACGGCAATGTTAGCCAACGCAAAAAAGAATGGATCGATATAGATGGTTAATAGGGCAATCGCAACAATGCTTACTGAACCTGTCGCGATCAGCTTCTGTTTGCTTAACCAGCGCACCTCTAATGTCTCACCTTGTGCATTTGGTCTTGTCCAAGCATGCCAACCATAAATATTGGCGCAGAAGAAGAACAATTGAAGCAGAAGCAATCCGTAAAGCTGAATCTGGAAAAAGATAACGGCAAAAAGTGTTACATTCAGCAAACCAAACAAATAGTTAATGGTTTTTTCTTGGCTCGCAAACCAAATACAAAGCAGACCGAAAACCGTACCAAAGGCTTCGATCCAACTCATTGCGTAGCCATCACCAATAGGAATGTTTACGAGGGTATTGTTGATGTCTAACAGGGCAAATAGGTCCATGAAGATGTCCTTTATTATTGTGCTTGGGGTGCGCTCATCTTATGGTGTCGCAGCAAACAAAAAGGAGGACATTTGTCCTCCCTTCGATGTACCCGATCATAAATCAGATCAATACTTGCTTTAAAGTGCCCAGTTTTATTCGCCACGCTTTAGCGGTTTAAGACTCAAACCCCGAGTAACGTTTCTTGAACGCAGATGCTGAAGCAAATAATAATGTTGCGAGTAGCGTTACAACAAAACCTATCGAGAATTCAAAAGCTTCATTCGCTAATAGCTGGTAGCAACTTAACAAGAAAATAAACGCAACCACAGTGACGTTCATTCGATGAAGCCATGGGTGCTTCACCGAGAACTTCGCGTATCCCTTTGACAACATATTGCTAATCCACCGATCAAATAATTAACATTTGTATTTATAATGAATGTTGATACTAAGGTGTTAATGGGTAAAGAGAAATCATTGATTACTAATTTCTAGCAAAACATCACATGTGCAACTGTAGTCTATTGACTAAATTAAAAGCCTTACGCTGTTTCTCTCCACCAATGTCGGCTCTAATTGCACAACCTGAGCTTCATCAGACTTCTCGTCCAATTTGCGTAACAGTGTCTCTACTGCGGCTTGTCCAAGGCGGTATTTAGGCTGATGAATCGTGGTAAGCGAAGGCGACATAAACTTCGCAATATGAATATCATCGTAACCTATGATAGAAAGCTGTTCTGGAATTTGAATACCGAGTTCATTAGCTGCATTGATAACGCCCATCGCCATCATGTCATTGGAGACAAAGATCGAGCTAGGTAGCGGGCCGCGTTCCACCATTTTCTTGAAGGCTTGATAACCACCCTCACATTCGAAATCAGATTCAACAATCCAGTTTGCATTAAACTCAAGTTCTGCTTCGAGCATCGCGCGTTTGTAGCCTTCATAACGCATCTGCGCTTGGTGCTTAATTAATGGGCCGGTGATACAGCCTACCTCTTTGTGGCCGCAGTCGATAAGGTGTTTCGCTGCCAGATAACCACCACGAAGTGAGTTGTCTTGAATCTTATCGCTGGTGAACAACATAGGGCCCCAGTCCATCACTACAACCGGGATATCAGGGTAACGTTCGAATACATCAATACGCTCCCCTTCTAACGATGAACACATCAAAATCAGACCATCAACGCGCTTTTGCAACAACGTATTGATAGATTCACGCATGCGCTCGTTATCGCCTTCGGTATTACAAAGGATAAGGCTGTAACCTTTTTGGTAGCAACTGCGCTCAACACCTTTTACGACTTCACCAAAGAATGGGTTGGTTGAGGTAGTAACCAGCATACCAATGGTTTTGGTGCGGTTTACTTTGAGGCTACGCGCCAAAGCAGACGGCGCGTAGTAATTGAGCTCTTTGGCAGCGTTATTGACTCGTTCCGAGATCTCTTCACTGACAAAGCGAGTTTTGTTAATAACATGGCTCACAGTTGAGGTGGAAACCCCTGCCAGTTTTGCGATGTCTTTCATCGTTGCCATGCTATCTCTCCTTTTGATTATTGTTGTTCAAGGAACTCCTCAACCTCTTTACGGGTTGGAATGGAGGTTTGCGCGCCAAAGCGAGTTACTGAGATCGCAGCTGCTGCGTGGGCAAACTTAATCGCTGATTCTAAAGGTAAGTCTTCCAATAAACCAGTGACTAATGCCCCATTAAACGTATCGCCCGCCGCAGTGGTATCTGTTGCTTCTACGCGGAAGCCAGGAATGATTTCACCACGACCATTTTGACTCAACCACACCCCTTTCGCACCGAGCGTGATCATGACGATTTCAATGCCTTTCGAATGCAGGATGTTTGCCGCTTCTTGTGCGCTATCATCGTCTGTTACCGTCACGCCTGTGAGTACTTCCGCTTCCGTTTCATTTGGTGTGATGACATCAATACAAGACAGTAATTCATCTGACAGTTCGCGAGCTGGTGCTGGGTTTAGAATCACGTTGGTTTTGGCATCTTTCGCGATTCGCGCAGCTTTCTCGATGCCGCACATTGGCGTTTCTAATTGCATCAATAAGTAATCTGCCTGACGAATGCGCTCTAGATCGGGGTCAATCGCTTCTGCGGTAAGTTTTGCGTTTGCTTCTGCGGAGATACAAATGCTGTTCTCACCGCTGTCCGCCACCTGAATCATGGCAATGCCTGTTGGGCAGTTTGGCTGCATCTTCACACCAGTGATATCGATGCCATCCATTTTGAAGTTCTCACGAATGTTGATGCCGAACGAATCATCACCAACACACGCAATAAAACCGATGTCTGCGTTTAATCGAGCTGCCGCCACAGCTTGGTTGGCACCCTTGCCACCTGGGATAACTTGATAGTTGCGACCATGCAGCGTCTCGCCAGGGCGAGGGAAAGAAGGCACTTGAAGAACATGGTCAGCGTTTACACTACCTAACACCACTAACTTATTCATACGGTTATCCTCGGTTCTGAATGAACCCTTTATATTTGAACAGGAGTAATAGGTTTACGCTCTTTGCAAAAACGTAAGCGTATTACGATTCAAATAGATTCAGTTTTCTAACGTACCGCTTTCGTTGCTTGGAATGACCCAACACACTCATTGGGTCATTCCGTTACTTCAGCAAAAAGAATCACTGAGTCGGGCGTTAAACTTACTTAGTCACGACTTTAAGCGGAACAGGAATGTACTCCTCAACCTTCTCGCCTTTCAATACTTTTGCTGCAGTTTCTACACCCAACGCACCAATAAGATCTGGTTGCTGTGCGATAGTTGCTGCGAGCTTGCCACGGTTAACAGCAGCAATGCCGTCGTCAGTACCGTCAAAGCCAACGATAAGTACGTCTTTACCTGATGCTTGTACTGCACGAAGCGCACCCAATGCCATTTCATCATTTTGAGCAAATACCGCTTGTACGTCTGGGTTCGCTGCAAGCAAGTTTTCCATTACGTTCAGACCTTTAGTACGGTCAAAATCAGCAGGTTGGCTTGCTAGTAGCTCCATGTTGCTGCCCTTCACTGCTGTCATGAAGCCTTCACCACGCTCACGTGCTGCAGACGTACCTGCGATACCTTCTAGTTGGATGACTTTCGCTTTCTCGCCTACTTTTTCCATGATGTAGTGACCCGCCATTTCACCACCAACTACGTTGTCAGAAGCGATGTGGCTCACTACTTCGCCACGGCTCGCGCCACGGTCAAGTGTCAACACAGGGATCTTAGAACGGTTCGCCATACGAATCGCGTTTGACACAGCGTCTGAATCTGTTGGGTTAATCAGAATCGCCTTTACGCCATGAATCGTCAGGTCTTCGATGTTTGATAGTTCTTTACTCGGGTCATTTTGCGAGTCCAGTACAATCAAGTCGTATCCCAGTTCTTTCGCTTTCGCTTCTGCGCCGTCTTTCATCGTTACGAAGAACGGGTTATTTAGCGTAGAAACTACAATCGCCATGGTATCTTGAGCTTGCGCCGCTACCGATACGGTTGAAGAAAGAAGAGCAGCAGAGATAAGAGTTGCGAGTTTTTTCATCGTTCTAGTCCTTTGTGTAGGGTGAGCCAGCACACGTCCTCTGGCTCGGTTTGTATTCAGGATTTAGCTTTAATGTATTAGTTGTTATGGATTACTTGTTTTTGTTGTCTACCAGTACCGCTAGCAAGATAACCACTGCTTTCGCAATCATTTGGTAGTAAGAAGAAACATCGAGTAGGTTCAGCGCGTTGTTCAAGAAGCCGATGATTAGAGCACCAATCAAGGTACCCATGATGCGACCTTTACCGCCCATCAAGCTAGTACCGCCAAGAACAACCGCTGCGATAGCGTCTAGCTCGTAGCCCATACCCGCAGTTGGCTGTGCTGAAGACAGACGAGACGTCACGATAATGCCTGCAAGCGCTGCCAACATACCGCAAATGGCGTATACACCAATTTTCACACGGTCAACATTGATACCAGAAAGTCGCGTTGCTGATTCGTTGCCACCAAGTGCGTACACGTAGCGACCAAAGCGAGTGTGGTTCAGTAGGTACCAAGCTGCCGCAAAGACAATCACCATTAACCAAACTGGAACTGGGATACCAAGAGCGTAACCTGTACCGAACCATGCAAATGCGTCTGCTGTGTCAGTAAAGCCCGTAGAGATAGGACGACCGTCTGTGTAAACCATGGTTACGCCGCGTAGTAACGTCATGGTAACCAGCGTTGCGATAAAGGCTTGAACCTTACCTTTGGCAATAATGATACCGCTGATCGCTCCTAGAGCTGCACCAGCGAACAATGCTGTTGGAACCGCGATAAGCACTGGCACTTCTAGTGCAATCATGCTCGCCGCGAAGGCACCACATAGTGCAAGTACAGATCCTACGCTTAGGTCAATGCCAGCGGTCAAAATAACCAGCGTCATACCAACTGCAATGATCGCGTTGACTGAGGTTTGACGAAGGATGTTAAGAATGTTGTCTACCGTAAAAAAGTTTGGGTTCAAAAATGACACAACAACAATCAAGAAAATCAATGCGATCAGTGACTTTTGCTCAATCAGCCATTCTTTGGTGAACAGCTTCTTGCTGCCCGTTTCGTTTGGTTTGCTCATGGTATTAGTACTCATGCTGCTTCCTCATTGATCTTCTTGCCTACGGCACAAGCGAGTAGTGTTTCTTGGTCGGCGTCTTTCGCATCAAATTCGCCAGTAATTCGACCCTCATGCATTACCATGATGCGGTCACTCATGCCTAGCACTTCTGGCATCTCAGATGAAACCAAGATGATGCTCATGCCGTCGGCTTTAAATTTATTGATTAGCTGATAGATTTCTTTCTTCGCGCCTACATCAACGCCGCGAGTTGGCTCATCCAGAATCAGAACTTTAGGTTTGGTCATCAACCCTTTTGCGATGGCCACTTTCTGCTGGTTACCACCAGAAAGGTTGCCAATGATTTGGTCTCGGGTTGGCGTTTTGATGTTGAACAGTTTGATAAAGTCTTCAACCGCCACAACTTCTTCACCGTGTTGAATTTGGAAACCTTTGGTGAGCTTATCCAGCGCGCACAAAGACATGTTTTCCTTCACGGATAACCCCAGCACCAAGCCATCACCTTTACGATCTTCAGAGATGTAAGCAATGCCATTCGCCAAGCCATCTTGTGGGCTAACCGGGTTAATGGTCCTGTTGTCTAAGTTGATGACGCCACGCTCACTTGGTAGCGCTCCGTAAATCACCTTCATCAACTCTGTACGACCTGCGCCCATCAAACCTGATACGCCAAGGATTTCTCCACGTTGAAGGGTGAAGTTGATGTCGTGAACACCAGAACCAGTCAAGCCAATCACTTCGAGGCAAACATCGCCGTGTTTCACATCGATACGCGGGTATTGCTCTTCCAACTTACGACCTACCATCATCTCGATAAGTCCGTCTTCGTTGGTGTCTTTAACCTCGCACTCGCCGATGAACTTACCATCACGTAGCACAGTAATGTCATCACAGATTTCGAAGATTTCTTTCAGGCGGTGTGAGATATAAACGATGCCGCAACCTTGGTCACGAAGTTCGTTAATCACTTTAAACAGCGATTCCGTCTCTTTGTCGGTCAACGCGTCCGTTGGTTCATCCATGATGATGACTTTGGATTCGAAAGACAGCGCTTTGGCAATCTCCACCATTTGTTGCTCGCCAAGGCTTAAATCACCAAGCAATGTTTTTGAAGAGTGCTTTACGTTAAGGCGTTGAAGCAACTTGTCTGCTTCTTCATACATTTTGCCCCACTGAATACGCCCCATCGTGCCGGTAAACTCACGACCTAGATAGATGTTTTCGGCAATCGTCAGCTCCGGGATCAAGTTCAATTCTTGGTGAATAATACTGATGCCTGCTTCTTGAGAATCACGCGGACCTTTAAACGCGGCTGGCTGACCTTGATATTTAATGCTTCCTGCATCCATGTGGTAGATGCCCGTAAGCACTTTCATCAAGGTCGACTTACCGGCCCCGTTCTCGCCCATCAACGCCATCACGCGACCTGAGTAAACATTAAGGCTGGCTTTATCCAACGCCTTAACACCCGGGAAAGCTTTCTCGATGTCGCTGAGTTGTAGAATGGCTTGAGTCATAATTTGTCCTCAATTAGTTGTGGCTTAAAACACCACGCCAGCTTGGAAAATTACGTTCGCATACGGTGTGCACTCGCCTGTTCTAACGACAGCGCGGCTTTGTTCTGTGCGAGCTTTAAAATCTTCATGCGATACATAGTTAATCGCGATTTGCTTACCCGTTAGCTCGCTTTCTTTTGCTAGCTCAGTGATCAGCGCATCATGGTGAACAGGACTAACTTTTGCGAATTCTTCAGCAATGATGACCCCTTCAATTTGGGACTCAGACAGAATCACGCGAACGGTATCAAGGAAACCAGGAACGCCATGAGTCAACGCTAAATCAATGCGTTGAACATGGTCAGGGATTGGCAAGCCCGCGTCACAAATGGTGATTTCATCGGTATGACCCAACGTCGCCACCAAGTAAGAAATTTCTGAGTTAATTAGGGTACTTTTTTTCATCTCATCGACCTTTCGGTTACACGTTCATACAACAGTGAGTGTGTCTTTTGGATTGATTTCTATATTGACAAAACACTCATCGAAACGTTTCGATGCAATAATAGAACGCCAAAAAGAATTGACCAGTCACAGATCGATAAGGTGTGAGAATGATCCGTAATTGAGTGCTAACTGATTAAGAAAAAGATATTGAGGTCACACTTCATCATCGAAACGTTTCGATGGTATTTTTACACAAGGAAAAATTATCTTTCCGTTCGTTATCAATCTGAATTCGTAAACCGAACAAATTAGTTAGCGTGTTTTCAACTGGAACAATCTGTTCAAATTATGAGACGGTGGTACCTATGAACATGAAAAAACCTCACACGACATCACAAATATCGGAAACCTCACTGACTTTCGAAAAACACACCCTTACAATTTCCTCGAATACAAGGAAAGTATCATCATCCGTTCGATACCTTAGGTGAGAACCAACTGGTAAAAACCATTAGGTTAGAAGCGTTTGTAAGGACACAAACGGAAAGTAAGAAATACATGAAATTAAGCAACAGAGTCGTTTTGCTTGTCGCCCCTGTCATTCTAATTAGCGCGCTGGTGTCGAGTTACATCATCTATAGCATTCAAAAAGTCACGCTAATCAAAAGGGAAGACAGCTATATCCAGCTACAAATGGAAAAGCTAGCTGGTCAGTTTCGCCAAGCCAATATTTTTCTTAACAGCTATGCCTACACCTTGAGTAAAAGCGAGGTGCTGCAAGATTATTTTGTGAATCATGATAACCACTATCGTGAGAGGCAACTGTTCAAACGTTTAGATGAAACCATCGAGGTACTCAGTCACGGGTATCGAGGGGATGCAAACATGGCGATCCTCGACGGTAGGCAAGACCTTCTCTACTACACCGAAAATCAATATTACGAATCAAACGGTCGAGTCGACCCCAAGATCCTTGAGTATGTCGACAAAAGCTTTAAAACTAATGGAGACGTAAGCCATACCGGCTTTATTTACAACAGCAGCGGACAGAGCATTCTATTGCAATACGAGCTGTTTGATAAACGTACCGGAGAGCACCCTTTAAGCTTCGACCCACAGAATGTTTTCTTTGTTATCGTGTCTGTCTCACTCGAAGCGTTTAATGATATCAAGCATGAGATTGAGTTTGATACGCACAGCGTGATTACGTTTTCAGATAAGCCGATTATCTTAGATATTCCCCTTGCTCAAACCATCCAGTTTCTGCCTCACTTCTATGCCATTTTATCGCCAGCAGAATATCTGATGTGGGATAAGGTCGATAAGGTCTGGTTAGAGCTAGCATTGTCTTTTGGTATCGCATCTTTTTGTACCATTACTTTGATTGTCTTAGTCCTGTACCGCTATGTTCTGAGTCCAGTCTCTAGGCTAGACAAACAGCTGAGAGAAATCGAAGCCAACAAACGCACTAATATTGAAAAGCTCGATACTGATGATGAGATTGGGCGCCTTTCTTCCCGCTTCTTTGATATGTACGAAGAGCTGAACAACGTCTACCACAAAACTAAGCGTTTAGCGGAAACTGATCACTTAACTCAACTGGCTAATCGCCACCGCTTCCATGAGCTTGCAAGCCAAGAGCTGGCAGAACCCTCAGATCAGCTTTGGGTGATTTATATCGACCTAGATAACTTTAAATACGTCAACGACAAATACGGTCACGAACTGGGTGACAAGTTATTGCAGGTCTTCTCCAAACACATCCGAAGTGCGTGCCAGAAGTTTACTCAGCAGTACAATAGCCCATGTTTCGGGGCACGTTTATCCGGTGATGAATTTGCAATCCTACTCAGCTCAAATCAAGAAAACAGCGAATTACCCGATCTGTTTGCCGCGGAGTTGCTCAAGCCAATTAATAACTTAACTCAGTCAGCGAAAAACTCGTTTCCGGTGACAGCCAGCGTGGGTATCGCTCAATATCCAAGAGATGGTGGTGATATCGCTAAGCTCTTGTCTAGTGCAGACGCGGCAATGTACCAAGCTAAGCGCGCGGGTAAAAACCAATACGCTTACTACTCTGCAGCGCTCAATATCGAGGCTCAACGTCGCAGCCAAATTGAACGCGCATTGCGCAAGGCCAACGTTGAAGAAGAGTTTCATCTTGTTTTCCAACCATACATGAACAGTAATGCCAACGAGATAGAAGGCTTGGAAGTCCTATTACGTTGGGAAGCAGACGGGATCGGCTCAGTACCACCAAACGAGTTCATCCCTATTGCTGAACAAACTGGTTTGTTCGAAAAGATTGACCGCTGGGTATTCGCGAATGCTATGTCAGAATACCATCAGCTGAAAAGCATCTTTGGGAAAGACATTATTTTGTCTATCAACCTATCGTCTGCGGAACTGAACTCGCTGTCGATGGCAGAATTCATCCATGAAAAAGCCACACGGAATGGTGTGCCTACTCGCTGTATTGAGCTAGAAATTACCGAAACTTTCGCGTCTGACAAGCAAGGTACTGCCCTACTCGATGAGTTATCGAAGCTGGGTTACAAACTGGCAATAGACGACTTTGGATCTGGTTATACTTCTTTGACACAACTAGTGCAGTACCCAGTACAGAAAATCAAATTTGACCGAGAGTTCTTGTTGACCTTAATGAACACCGACAATGGTCATGTCATTAAACCAATTATAGAACTGTGCCACGCACAGAATAAGAAAGTGACGGCAGAAGGCATTGAGCATAATGTCATGCACGAATGGCTTTCATCTTACCGCTGTGACTTTATGCAGGGTTATTTATTTGGTAAGCCGATGAACAAAGAACAGCTCGGCCATTGGTGGAAGTCCGCTAATGATCAGCCATTTAAAAGCACACATATCGCTTAGTAGGTAAAACATACCGCAAACGAAAAGCAGCACGCTAAGTGCTGCTTTTTCCTCTTGTTTCGGCTAGGAAAAGCTTGCCTGACCTATTTCAATTACATGCGTTTCAGCATATTCAGAGTAATGTTTGCAGAGTTATCTGCGGTGGCTTTCTTCAGATCTGAGTACACAACATCTGCTGAGCCATCCGCTTTATCAGAGATCGTGCGAATCACCACGTAAGGTACATTGAAAGCGTCTGCAACTTGACCTAGTGCTGCGCCTTCCATTTCTACCGCCATCGCGTTGTATTCTTGGTAAATGCCGGTTACCTTCACTTTGCTCGCGATGAACTGGTCACCTGATGCGATAATGCCTCGATAAACACTTTCTTTCCCAAGTGTGTCAACCGCGGCATCGAACGCATACTTTTGCAGTGTTTTATCAGCGTAGAAGTAGCGCTCTTCATAATCAGGCAGCAAGCCTTTCGGCATGTTAAATGCTGTCAGGTCCACATCGTGTTGCACCAAACGCGTAGAAACGACCACGTCTAGCGGATCCAATTTCGGGTCGCTTGCACCAGCAATGCCCGTGAAGATCAGTTGGTCAACACCAAAAGATTCAATCAGAAGGGTTGTCGTCATCGCTGCATTGACTTTACCTACGCCAGATTTCGTCACGACAACGGTTTTACCCTCTAACTCACCCGTGTAAAAGCGATGGCTACCAATTTTTTTTACTTGTTGGTTTTGGATTTTTGGCAATAGCGCTTCAACTTCGACATCCATCGCACCGACAATACCGATGGTCGAACCTGCAACGGAAGGCAGTGAGTACGCAGCAAGCATTAGAGCAAGAGATTTCTTCAACATGGGAATCCTGAAATGTAATACGCGTCACCAAAATGTGACGCGACGCAGATTATACAACACATCCCAAATCGAGCAATCGTTTGCATTAACCAGGGCGTACTGATTGGCTAAGAAATTCTCAATTAATGAGAAAGACTTAGCCATTTTTGGTTTTCATTGAAGAAGCGACACGCTCTTTTGCGCTAACGGTTGGCATAACTTACTGAAAGAAAAGTTTATTCTGGTTAACATTTCATAATTTACTTAATTTCTTCTTCAGCAACGTTTCATTTCCAATATAATTTCCATTTTATTTTTAATTAAAAATATTATAACTATCCACAAATATTATTTATTGAGCACCCATTATTAAATACCGATTTTAATACACTCTGTAATCTTTGATATTCACTTAAGGCGATGCGATCCACTTCCGTAGCAACAGGCGCATTAATTATTGGATACCAATTTACAGACTCTGCTTCTAAGCTCTGAATATCGCCAACCCAATCAGTGACTACATAATAATGAAGCAATTGAAGCTCTGTGGTTGGATGATATAAAGAACACAAATACCCGCACCTTTGCGGTTTGATATTTAACTCCTCGTCTAGCTCTCTAAGCAATGTCATTGGTTGGCTTTCACCTTTCTCCATATGCCCACCAGGTATTGCAATCATACCTGGGTCAGAGTCCTTATCCTTCGATCGTGTTTCTAATAACACTTGATCACCCTTAACTAGGATAAATGATACACACTCATGAACTTCCATCTTCAATGCCTTCTGCTAACGGTTTTATAGCACGCTAACACAAAAAGTTTGGATGATGTGAATGGTGAACACGAATAACTTGACGATATACAACAATCTAGCTGGCCGTTTGGTTGAATATGCTCAGCAATCCATAGTCGCTATCAATACATTAACCTTTATTCAGTCATGATTTGTTACGACTAGGATCACAGTCTAAAAAATTTTTGTCGAATGCCCAGTTAGAAATAAGTCCATTGAATTAAAACAACATTTTTATTCAAACTATAATTAAACGATGTTTTATTAAATATCCTGCTCAGTAAATGTTGGTAAACGCAGTTTTATTAATTAGCTAAATCAGCTAGTATTTGTTCTGAAGATTTTTAAAGTCATCGATTAACCTCTCAATGTTGATTAAATTCAGCCAGTTAGTTGGATTATCTTTACTAAATACAAAGTGTATTTGAGTAATAGGTGTCACTACGCATAATAGGCAACATTGAGAATAGAATTAAATTGATGTACATGCTGTATTAGTGACTGCACGAAGCAATCACTAAATTTGTTGCACCAAGAGTTTTATTTAGTACAAATGAAAAAGCTATTATTATTATTGATATGGACATCGTTGGCAGTTTCTCCTTTTGCCTTTGCTCATCATTCAGGTAAAGCGACGGAAACGAAAGCCACTAAACAACTTGTTGAAAAAACATATAAAGAAGCCAAGTTGGAAGGCGTCATTGACTTCAGTTTATTCAATGATGCGTTCTTAGCTTATAAGAAAACCTCAGACCGCAAAAAGCCACTTTTGACCATCATCGATTACAGTAAACCATCTACTGAAAAACGCTTTTATGTGGTCGATTTGGACAAGAAGAAGCTCATTTTTAACACTTATGTCTCTCACGGCGTAAACAGCGGCAAGAAGACTGCAACGAAGTTCTCTAATGTTGTGAACTCTCGTAAGACTTCCCTGGGAACATTTTTAACCGATACCACATACTATGGTTCTAACGGTTATTCACTTCGCTTGGATGGACTGACATCAGGGGTGAACGATAAAGCACGAGAACGTTACATCGTGGTTCATGGTGCGGACTACGCGAACCCTTCTTTTATTAAGAAGAATGGTTATCTTGGTCGCAGTTGGGGTTGCCCCGCTCTGCCACAGAAGCTATCACGAGAAATCATCGACACCATTAAAGGTGGCAGTGTTATCTACGCTAGCGCTTAAGGTTTCTTGACCGAATGTTGAAAAGGGAGCGGATACGCTCCCTTTTTTAATCCGACAAAAAACTGTTCATCCTTTCAGCAAGTCGTTAGTATACGCAAGCGCCACCTTCAGGCAGCAAACGAATATCGATTCCATAGTGTTTTAGGGTTAGTTTTGGTTCACGTATTTCGCCTTTTGCTTTTGTTATCACTCACCCTGTTTTCAGGGCAAATACTTGCAACGCAAAATCAGCAATTCTCAGTAGCCCATTACTCATATTCAGAAAAGCTCGATAAGCTAACCCAACACGATTATCACGCAATAAAAGCGCCTTATCGTGCTTGGAATAGTCGTGACTCTTGGAGTCCAGACGGCTACTTTCGACACCTAAAACGTGATTTACTTGGTTTACTCCCTTGTCGCCGCACATCCGGTAACGATGGCGAGTTACCCCTAAATATTACGCCCGACTATCACCTATTGGTCGCGTTCTTATCTCCATCATTATTGGATATTGCGCTCAAAGCGACGCCTTTACCCGATACTGCCGATGTAGTCACACAGACTCGCTCGTACCACCTCGCAGGATGGAAGCAAGCTAATTTACTGTACGTGTTTACACACAGTCGCGACACTTAGTTCGCACATTGACTGTACTGACACAATATGGAAACCGTCAGTACCAGCCATGGATGATCTCATCTGAAGACTGAATTAACTCGAGATCCTGATTATGAAAAAAATCGCGACTATTGCCACTTTGGCGCTTATCACTTTATTCACAACAACAGTGCAAGCAGCAAAACCAGAAGAAATGAGCAACAGCTCTCTGATGGAGTGTGCCAATGCATCTAACACCCGAACTGCCGTTCCTGAGCACCGTGCAATGTTTCGTCATTACTTAATGGCAGAACGTGGTTACACATTCAGCCAGCTATCTTCGGCAGAGACCGAATTCAAAGCAAAAGGCATGGATGAGACCAAGATAGAACAGCTCTACAAAACTGAGTGTAAAGAAGTAGGCGAATACCTTTACAAGAATGGCTACTGATTCACGCTCAATTCAACTTACGTAGAGAACGAAAAAGGCGCGATCATCGCGCCTTTTTTGCTTTTCGAGCTTCAGGTTTATACGACTATGGCAATTGCGGCGTGGTTTTCGATTTACCCCAAGCCTTACGCACCTTCACCAATACAAAGCTCATAATGGCAATAGTCAGGGTAATCACCGGTGCAGCCATCAACCCCATGGTCACAATCTTGTTAAGCTTCTCTGGAAGTAGAGGCAATAATAAACCTAAACCACAAAGCAGCAGCGTCCATAGAATTGCACTCAACCATGCGAAGTAATGGAACTTACTCACGCGATTAACGCGCAAGCCCATCATTAAAGGCAGCAAAGAGCGAACAACAGGAATAAAACGCGCGCAGAACAATGCAATTAAGCCATGCTTACCAAGTAACATGTCAACTTGCTCCAAGCGTTTTGCTGGCACTGCATTTACCCACCCCTGCACCTTTGGTAAACGGTTTAACCATTTACCTTGTAGGTACGCAGCCCAACTGCCCATTGCCGCACTCACCACGATCACCAACATGATCATCACTGGGTCTAGTACGCCCACCGCCGCTAAAGTGCCAGAAAGCACAACAACACTGTCACAAGGGAAAGGTGCCGCGGGAATAAAACCACTCTCGAGAAAAATAAGCGCCCCCACTACAAAGTAGATAAGCCCTGCACTACCTGGTGCCATCAGTGCAGTAAAGTCTTGGTGCCACAAAGCAAACAGCACCTGCGTAATTGAATCAAACATAACAAACTCCTAAACATCACAATCAAATTTCGAAAATTAATGAATAGGAATTCCCGCGCATGAATAAAGCGATAGATCAGGTTGGACTCTTGCCCTGCCCCCAGCCGATATTGGGAGTGCGAATAAAAAATTTGAATAACAGGCAACGCTACGTCAGTAAACTCGCGTTTATTGAAATCCTGCACGTCATTTAGCCAACGTGCAGGCAGCACATCGAAATCGTCCGATTCTGGCGATGTATTGGAATGGTTAACGCGGAGTGCGTTGCGGCTTAATAAACTCGCAGCGACTTTACGTGAAGGAGAAAACGGGGCTTTCTCTAGATGTGCCTCACCATCGATCAATGAAGAGGTGTAACTGACAGCGTAGGAGATTTTTGGTGACGGTGAAGCCTGACTCAACCCAAAAGCCATCAGCGCAACAAAGAGTCCTAATACACAGACTAAGTAAGCACGCACAGAATTCACCTAAACCACAACGATACGCTGTTGTAACTCCGTGCGTGCAAATTTGCAATTCAAATTCTTAATCGATAATAAAAAGAGCGTTTTGCAAATGATTATTGGCGCAATTAGACGATAATCTAACCTTGAATTTACTCTTTGCCGTAAGGGTAGTTTTCAAACATTTTCGTGATTTCTTCCGAAATCAACTCTTCGCGTTTTTCAGTACTCATAGACTCGGTGAGTTTACGACTAGAAACCCCCTTCCACACCACTTGATTGGCTTTAGTATCGACAAGCTCAACGACTAATTTGCCGTACTTCTTCTCCTTATAACGCTCTGGACTGGACGTCACCACACCAAAGCTGTTCCAACCGTAACCTACACTAAAGCTTGAACCAGAAGACACTATCTCCGACTCCTTGATGATGTCGTGGTGCACGTACAGATCCCCCCCGCTTTTCACGCGCGACAATCCTTTGGATTCCAGTTGAGCCGCCAACCCTTGCTCAATGCGACGAGCATCCAAACTGGTTGGGGTGTCTGATTGTTCACCGAAATCAAACGTCTTGTAGGATGAGAAATCCGCTTGCTTGTCGACATCGGTCGTTACCGTGGTACAAGCGACCAGCGAGATAGCAAACAGCGTTGCCAATAAACCTTTCCACATACTCTTTCTCCTCTCTATCACGCCGGTCTCTCTCGGCAAGTTGTGGTATTTAATCTTACGAACCTGAGAAAATATTGAATCATTTCAACATTTAGTCTTGACCATGAATGCCAAGTGTTCAAATTCAAGACGCAATAGAGAGTAAGAACAGAGTAAAACACTGGTTGAGAAAGAAAGTGAAATCGTATTCAGAGCGACATATCGCCAACAGCACTGTGCGCTTTTTGAACGAATCGGTATTTATTTACTCACTAAGCAACTTATTGAGCAAAAAAGACTTTTCTTTTGCACTCAATCTGGCATATTGAATGAGTCCTATCGATGCGCGGGCATCGTATAATGGCTATTACCTCAGCCTTCCAAGCTGATGATGCGGGTTCGATTCCCGCTGCCCGCTCCAAGCTTTCTCCTTAAGCTAACTTCTTAATCAGTCCCCTAAAATATCCTTTAAATTCGTACTTCATTGCTATCATGCTGTGGCTGTAATCGGTCTCTGTATTTGCTACCTCTAACCGCAGGCATAAAAAAGCCCCTGCAGAGTGCAGGGGCGCGTCTTCGTTATTATGTTCCCCATATCTTTGGGGTTAATCCAACTGAAGTGTCGTGAACGTGTCGTTTTTCAGCCCGCCACCAGCGCGTTTCTTCATGGTGACCTCAACCGATCGCTTCCCTTCATTGACGCGATAACGTATTGCTTGGGCGAAGTATTTGTCATTTCGCTTCAAGTCTCTAGCATCAATCTTTAACGTACGATTCTGACGATTCACCGTGCAGCGGTAATCCCAATCGTTTTTGCCATTTTTCAAAGCCAGCAAAATACGTTGACCCGATGTTCCCGCGGATTTAATCCCGCGAGGCTGCTTATCAATAGCCAGTGCCAAGCCTGCTTTACACAACTGCTCTGCATTAAAAGCAGGCGTTGCATTTGCGTACCCAGAGCTGAGCATAGCGGCGGTCATCGTTATGATTGAGAAAACTCGATTAAATGTCATCGTCCGTTCCTTAAAACTTACAAAACACCGTACGCATTAAAACAATATCACCGAGCACTGTCAAGAGTTAACGGTACGACGTTTAGTTAATCATTCAGAACCGTTACTCAATCGTATCAGACGGTGGAGCAAACAAGCACCGCCAACGCTGACGCCAAGACAAATTGGGACGAGTCACCTCTTTGAACATGTCTTTCCATTCCGCGAACGTCACAGTAATAGGATTAAAGCTGTTAACGGGTTTTGAGATGCCATAACGGACGGTTTCTACTTCTGGCTCGAATGTTCCAAACATGCGATCCCAGATGATCAGCACGCCAGCGTAATTTTTATCAATGTATTGACGATTCACTCCATGATGCACGCGGTGGTGGGATGGTGTATTGAAGACCCACTCCAAAGGTCCAAGGGAACGAATTGACTGAGTATGAACAAAGAATTGCAGACCAAGGTTGAGCAGCACAACAAACACCACCCATTTAGGATCAAAACCAATAATGACCAGTGGTAACCAGAATAACCACATACCCGCTAATGGGTACATTAGGCTTTGACGAAATGCGGTACTGAAGTTCATACGCTCTGAACTGTGGTGCACCACGTGCGCTGCCCACATCCAACGGATACGATGGCTTGCTCGATGGAACCAGTAATAGAAGAAATCTTGCAATACCATGAGTAAGAGGAAAGTAGAAACCGTCATCTCGATATCAAACAAGCGCCAACCAAACCACCACAAATACAGTTTAGCGATCAGCAGCCCTGTTAAGATATCTGTCGCTTGATGAAGCCCAGCCAACACAAAGTTACACACGACTTCTGGCAAGTAATATCGCGCACTCTCAGGTAATCGACCACCACGCTGCCCAAAGCAATATTCTGCCGCAATACAAAGAAAGAATATTGGCGCGAGCAACATCAACAATAAATCAGGATGTTCCGTAATCTGTGACCATTCCATAGTCCGTTCCTACCATTTCGCGTAATGATCTTCGGTGAGTCCCATCACCTCATCGAGTTCGTGTTTATTGCCATTGTCATCAATCAAATAGCCCGAAAAGTAACCGACAAACTGACGAAAGTTACTCTTCAAAAGCCAAAAGTTCTTTTTCTCTGATCGTTGATTTTTAGGCTTGAAGATCAAGTCGATGCGCTTGTCTTGTGAGGTAATTCGCCATGACGCTTCTTGATGCATGCGAGAAAACTCGAATTGCACAGGCGGCATCAAGTGGCGTTCTCCATCAATCCAAATGACGTTTTCACAGTACCCAGTTTCATTCACACCAGCCGCAAGGTTCAGTCCTATCCGTTTGCCTTCCCTTTGGTGATTGATGCTCGCCCATCGCCAACTGGTCTCTCTGCGCATATAGCCGGCAGAGAAGTCATACCCAGCAACTGCGTTGGTTAAATCTTGTGGTTGCCCTTTCACGCTCATTTCACCTTGAACAGCGAGTGCGTTGTGTTTTTGGGTGTAGGTCCAACCGGAATACGCGGTTGGTGTGCAGAGCATCAAAGGCAAGCTTTCTGACTCAGGTTTTAATCTAAAGTCAGCTTGAATAAGGTCTGTTGAAAGCTGTATACGCCAGAGTCCATTTTCAATGTTGAACCGGATGGCGTCATTAGCGAGATAGGCTTGGCTGTTCCAACTAGAAGGCTGTGTTTGATAGCCCATGTTAAGCGGCTTTAGCCACTGCTGCTCAACAAGTTCATGGGTTTCCGTATCGAACACATAGCAAAAGCCAGACGCCAAATAGCGAATATCGGCAATCGCGACGCCAATGATGTATTTATCTGTCACGATCGAGACGAACTGGAACTGCTTATAGTCGAATCGCTTACGCCAACTCGATGCAGGCTGATCCATCTCATTAAGATACTGAAACGCATCCAGCTGAAGCGATTCGGGAATCGATGCTAAATGACCCAATTGGGGTAATCCATTCGCTTGAATAAAGGGATTCAAAGGTGTTTGCACATCCATGCTCGCTATTAATCAATGACACACTATTCGATATTAACATTAATTTAACAACGTACAGTTTGCGCCACTGCACAAGATTGGCCCACATATCGGCGTTAAATGAAAGGAAACGTGAGACCAGTCACCCATATTCAAACTATCAAACGGTTAATTAGAGCTTTAACTTGGGTTTAATAGCAGGCAAGAGTGCCTGCCTTCGGAAAGCTTTTAATGAATCACTCTTCTAATCCAATAACTCTGTCACGACATCAGTCTTCACGGAGTTGGCAATAAAGCAGTTTTCATGTGCCATGTGATGCATTTTTTCTAACTGTTCACGCGTCGGTTGTTTGTCTCCAGAAAAGACAATGTTTGGCCTAAGCGTTACTTTTGAAACCCACTCTTTGCCATTTTCTCCTGCAGTCAGCTCGCCCACCGCTTCATCAACGTAGGAATCAATCACATAACGACGCTTAGCAGCAATAGAGAGAAAGACCAGCATATGACAGCTTGAAAGTGCCGCAATAAACGCTTCTTCTGGGTCCACATTCTCTGCTACTGATAAAGGCAGCGGGACAACATGAGGAGATGGTGAAGCAGGAACACAAAGCCCGCCGTCGAACTGCCAAACGTGCGCTCGGCTGTATTGATTATCACTGAAGATTTCGTCGGTTTGACGCTGCCACTTAATCACTGCGGTGTGTTGACTCATTGCAATTCCCTGCCCTGTCGTCGCGTCCCCAAAAGGAGAAGATGCCAAAAGAGAACTAAGTAAACCACAGTCCGTCGCATACTCCCACCCACAAGGTAGCAAATACAGCTCTCGCGCAACTAAATCACTTGATTTGAATCCGCTTGACGCGTCCGACATCGGTCAATCAAGCGTTGCCCTTGGTGTACGTTAACTTGCAATCGGTTAATCAGTTTCTGCAGTTGCTCAATATCAGGTATCTGTTTGTTCTTCACTTGAGTTTCGATTTCTAGAGCCTGATTCGCTAGCGTATCTAATCCAAGATTCAACGCCATCCCTTTAGTGGTGTGCAAGGTGCTATAAAGTGGCGCTAAGTCTTCAGCCATGAAATACTCAATTAACTCATCAACCGACTTTTCGAAGTCGTTCACAATGGTTTCAAGCAAATCTAAACGTGCATCAGGATCTTCTTTCAGCACTTCTAACATCTCTGATTGAGTTAACTCCTCTTCCGTGAGCCTCAGCTTCTCAATCGGTTCACGGTGCAACTCAATCACGTTTTCAGTCTGCTCTAATACTTCATAATTCTGGACAGGTAAACGAGAAGAGAACTGCTTGAGCGCATCAGAAAAACTCTCACGCTGCAGCGGCTTAGTCAGGACATGGTCTGCCCCCACTTCAATGAAGTTGTCGTGCGCTTCTCTAAATACATCGGCAGTATAGGCAAACAATACGGTGTTGATACCAAGCCTTTCACGAATAAAGCGCGTCGCCTCAACCCCACTCATCTCTGGCATATGATTGTCCATCAATATCAAGTCATATTGGTGTTCTTGTGCTTTCTTAATCGCAATCAAACCATTTTCGGCAATCTCAACCGTGTGTCCTAACTTCTCACAAAAGCCTTTCGCCACAATCGCGTTCACTCGATTGTCTTCCGCAAGGAGAATGTGAAGATTACGTTTACTCTCCCGTTGTTGTTTAACTGCGGTGTTTTGTGTTGTTGGCATTTCTTTCTCTATCCAAGGAATAGGAAGCTCCACTACAAACTGAGTCCCAATGCTCTCAACACTTTTGAGTTTAATCTCTCCACTCATCAATTCCGTGAGCTTTTTGACAATCGCAAGACCAAGCCCGGTTCCGCCAAACTTACGCGTGGTAGAAGTATCAGCCTGTTCAAACGAGTTAAAAATACAACCTTGCTTATCTCCCGGAATACCGATACCAGTATCATTGACTGAGATAAGAAGACATCGCTTTTGCTCATCAAGCTCAGTCCGAATCAATACGTGCCCATCGCCAGTAAACTTCACCGCATTGCCTGCGAGATTAAACAAGATCTGGCGGACACGGGCACAATCCCCCTTAAACTCGATAGTGTCAGGCACTTCATTTTCGACATAAAGCTGGATATTTTTCTCTTCAACAAGCGGCTGAATCGCGCTACAAACGGGAGTTAACACTTGCAACAAATTAAAAGGTGCCGCTTCTAAATCCAGTCTATTCTCTTCCACTTTAGAAAAATCCAATATGTCATTGAGAATCGTCATCAGGTGCTGGCCGGAGTCCAAGATTATTTTCACATGTTCTTTGGTTGTTTTTTCTTGAGTTTCATTGGCAATGATTTGTGAGATCCCCAATACCCCATTCATTGGTGTTCTTAACTCATGGCTCATGGTCGCTAAAAATTGTGACTTCGCTTTGGCTGCGCGCTCCGCTTTCTCTGTCGCTTCTATTAACTCGTCATTGAGATGTTTGAGCTTATTCACACGATGTTGAGTTTGCAGCACAAACGCCGTCACTAATAAGATAATGGACAGGAGAACAAACAGCCACGTCAGCCTGGATTCACGTTGCGCGATTTCAAGTAACTGATGCTCAGAATACTCAACAAACTCAAAGTAATGGCCTTCTAGAATCCTGTTGGTAAGCAACTCTATCTTGCGCTCGCTTTGACGCAGTCTATTCAAAAATAATGAGATACTCTGGCTCTGGGGGTTATCGCCTTGTAACGCTGCATTGGTTAAAAAGTCAAAATAATGCTCTTCCAACCATATATCATCGGTTTGGGCACTAAATTGGTCTTTGTAAATGTTATGTAATGTGAGTAATTCGTATTGATTAGCAACCTGGACACCAATTAGCATGTCTAACGATTGAGTCGCATCTCTAACTTTGCCATCAAACTGAACAACGATACTTTGTGCACGTAACCTAGTGGACGTGATATCAAACCAAATCGACTGTTTGAAATCAGAAATCAATTGTTCAGAAGCAAGCTCTAGCTCAACTAAACTATGCGTGATTTCATAATTCCTCCGCTCTCGGATCGAGTAGGGATTAACCACGCTATCCCGAGCCTCTATCAAATGGTGACCAATCTCAGAAAGCGATGTGTATACCGCTTGAGTATTTCTTGAATTAACATGAGTCATGCACGCCAGAACCGCCATCACGGTAATAATGACGAACAAGGCGGCGTTAGCTAAGCGAAATTTATTCATTTTCAAACACCTCCAAAATTGCAGGCCTTGGGGAACTTAACGTCATGAGGAAGGCTTCGATATCTGCCACTTTGTCGTCGCTCATCGTTACCCCCAACTGGACCTGTGACATAATTTGAATAGCATCCGATAGTTTATCAACTTGCCCATTGTGAAAATAAGGCCCGGTTTGCCCCACATTTCGCAAGCTTGCCACACGAAAATAGAATTTATCCTCTCCATCAGAGGTTCTTAAATGTCGCCCCGTATCAAATTTTTTTTCTCGCGTTTGAAAATAACTAAACTGCTGAATCATTGACCCGCCAATATTCCGCCCTTGGTGGCACTGAACACAGCCCACTTGCTGAAAGGCCGTCCACCCTCTTATTGACTGTTCATTCATAGCGTCCGTATCACCGCGTAAATACGCATCAAATGGAGAGCTTGGCGTCTGGAGCCCTTTAACAAACTCCACAATTGCAAGCTTAATGTTGGTCACATTAATGCGTTTATCCGCTTGCCCAAATAGAGATTTATATAACGAATTAGCTTGAACATACTTTTCTATCTCTTCCCAATTAGAATCCATTTCTAAAGGGTTTTGGACAGGTCCGTCGATTTGAGCCATCAACGAATTTGCTGTGCCATCCCACAGGAACCGATAATTTAAAGCCGCGTTAAAAACGGAGATTGAATTACGAGTGCCAACGCCATGTACTCCAGTAGAAACTTGCGTCTGTTCTGCACCATTAGTGGATAGGTTATGGCAGGTTTCACAACTGATCTTGCCATTCGATGACAGTTTTGGGTCCCTGAATAAATGCCAGCCAACACGAGCCAGTTGAAAGTCAACCTTGGGATCGCCTTCGAGAGGAGGAACTAAGCTGGTATTGATTTTTGTATTTTGTACTCCTGCTAAAGTTGAAGCACTAAAACTCATTAATAAACATCCATATAACACTTTAGTAGTAAGCTTTATCTTCATAGCTGGGATTTCCTTACCCGACCTCTTAATATGAACTTAGTTGCTTTCTAGCTTTTTTCCATTACCTCCTATTTAGATATTGAATCCCCGCTCATAAGTCATTGATTATTCTGGTCTCGATCTCGTTTAATTCACTCACTTGAATATCAAACATCACTTGTCGAAAAGACAAACATCCTTGATTGGCGAATAACGGTGAAAAGCTATACGATTCCGCCCCCTTTTTTGACTCGCGCCCTACTTGGAAAAATAAAACCTTGAAACTGTTTGCCTCAATCGCAGCATTGCTTATCACTCTCTCTTTCAGTGCTTTAGCGGAAGATTTCCTAAGCAAGAATGACCGATTGTTTCTCGACAACCAAAAGAGCTTAAAGGTTGGCGTTCTTGCAGGTGATTGGCTCCCCTATTGGGGAAACTTAGAATCAAAAGAAGGCATTAACATCGAGTATGCAGAAAGCATGTTGCACGATCTGCACATTGACGCCGAGTATGTTCCCTACTCCAGCCTCGACACCCTATTTAATGGCTTAGAAAACAGCGAGATCGATCTCACCGTTGGATTTGTTGCAACCCAAAAAAGAGCGGAGCGTTTTCTGTTCTCTGAGCCGATTTTTCAGACTTTACGCTTAGTTTGGTTGCGTGACGTTGCTTTGGAAAATACTCCTCTCAGCGAACTCAAGTGGGTTTGCGTCAAGGACTCAAGTGCCTGTGACCAGATTGAAACTCTCGGCTTTGAGCATGTTCATACCGTGCGCAACAGCGTCATGATGACAACGTCGTTAAATACCGGGGCAGCTGACGCAGCAGTTGTAGGCCTGTCTACGCTTAGCTCTTATGGTTTTAAAAATCCTCATGGCGAACTCGCAGGTAAAGTGGTCTATGACAACGCCCTCACGCCTGGCGCTGTCACTATCTTCACGGGGAAAGAATCTCAACAATTGATGGGCATTATCAACAAATACATCAAACACTCTAAAGATTCCAAACACAGCCGTATGCATATTGAAGCGAACATCAACGTGTTGCACAACGAGTTAATGCTGGAGATTTTGGAGCAACAAAATGGCCGACAAACCGTTCGCTATACCATTAAAGACAATGTATACCCACTGTCTTACACAGACCCAAAAACCAAAGAGGTCAAAGGTTATGTGCACGATTTAATGAAGCTGCTCGAACAAAAGAGCATGCTCAAATTTGAGTACATTCATCCTAACGGCAGAGATGTGGATTTAATGCTTCAGGAGCATATTGTTGATGTGCTCCCAACACGAAACATCGCAATCACTGACAAAAAGCGTTTTATTGCGACACGTTCGTTCGGAGTTCTTCAGTATGGGTATATCGAGTCACTGAACAAACAAGCACAAAAAAGCGTCGGTATTTTAGACCGTGCGGGAAATTTCTATCCGCACTTTTTAGGTAACCCCGCGTATGCCTCTTCTCCTGTTTATCGTGATTTTAAAAGCCTTAGTAAGGCATTAGAAGATGGAAAAATCTCCCATGCCTTCGTCAATCAAAATTTGATTGATCACCATTTTTATAAAGGGCAAGGGACGCAGTTTAAAGCAGTGGCACCACCGGACGATATGGAATTGGGGGTGGCATTGGGTATGGAGTTAAGGAAGGACTCTGAGTTTCTACACAGAGTGTTGGATACCGTACTTCAAGTCACCACCAAAGAAGAACTTCAACAGCTCAAAGAACGACATGAAAAAGTAACGGTTAATTACGGTATTGAGAAAGAGATCGTCGTCATTTCAGCATTGGCTGGCGTCTGTATTTTGTTAATTGCGGTGCTGATTTACATCGTTAGAACTGGCCACCTGACTCGTACCATTAAACGCAAAGAATACGAAACTCAGATTCGCCAAAAGCAGAACAAGTGGCTATCGTCTGTACTGGATCAGCTGCCTAATAAGATCTTGATATCTGATGAAAATAATAAGCAGATTCTGGCCAATAAGCCGTTCATCAACATGCTTTCGCGCTGCAATGTAGATAAAGGCATTACAGACCAAGAACGAGAGCAAGTGCTTGATCTTACGAGAGAGTGTGTGAGATCAGACTCAGAAAATACGGAAACATCTTTATGCTCTTTGGGCGACAAGCACTACCGTGTGCGTCAGCAGACCCTACTCCATCCAGAGGAAGGGACTCAATACCGGATGACGGTGTTTGATGACATCAGTGAACTAAAACAGAAAGAGACGGCGTTGAAAGCATCAAACTTGAAAGCAATGCAAGCGATCGAGGCTCGCGAACACTTTCTAGCGGTCGTCAGCCACGAGCTCCGTACCCCAATCGCAGCAATGATGGGATTAATGGAGTTGTTAGAGCAAGATTTAGAACGTAAAGAGAGCAAAGAGTTGTTGAAGAGCGCAATGCAATCAGCAGAGCGATTACAGTTGCAAGTTAATGACATTTTGGATTTCTCAAAAATTGATGCAAACCAACTTCAGTTAGATGTTCACAAAGGCAATGTTTATCAAGAGCTCGGGGCAACACTAAGAAGCTTTGAGAAAATCATCGAACGAAAGTCATTGGCGTTTGAGTTGAACTGGACTCCGACACCTCATGCTTTAGTGGCTTTGGATTGGTTGCGCGTCAACCAAATCATCAACAACCTATTGAGTAATGCGGTGAAGTTCACAGAGGAAGGTAAGGTTATCGTGAGTGTGCATGTCAGCCCAAGCCAACTTGAATTCAAAGTACAAGACACGGGATGCGGGATGAACAATGCTCAGTTAGCCACTCTGTTCCAGCCTTTTGTTCAGGGGGACAAAAGCACCAGTCGCCGTTTCGGAGGCACAGGCCTTGGCATGTCTATCGTCAAAAGCTTGGTCGACATAATGGAAGGCACCATTGAGGTTGACAGCCAAACAGAACAAGGAACAACCATCACAGTACGCTTGCCAATGATCAGTCAACCACTCGATATGACGGCGCTAGTTCCGGTCTATACCGAAGACAAACAAGTTCAGCGATGGTTAAACACATGGCAAGTCACTCTGGATGAGTTTGAAAGCAAGCATCACGTGATCGAGCTTGAACCACATTACTCCAACGTGTATCCCGATTTAATTTTGCAGAAGCTAAACGGTGAAGTGATAACGCAAACCCACTCAGCGCAGACAGCAGAATACCAGTGGGACGGACGCGTGTTAGTCGTCGATGATGATGCGATCAACCGACTATTGTTCAAGCGTCAATTTGAAAAGCTGGGGGTCAATTGCCAGCTTGCTGCAAGTGGCTTAGAAGCGATTGAAGCGCTAGAACAAGCACAAAGCGACAACGAACTGGCACCCTTTAATTTGGTGATTACCGACTGTCACATGCCGGATATGGACGGTTACCAACTGACTCAAGCTCTCAAGGCAACTAAGGTTCTCGCGTCCATTCCTGTCGTGACTTGTACGGCAGAGAATTCACGAAACGTGATTGAAAAAGCAGAACAAAGCGGCATTGAAACCGTGTTGTTTAAGCCATACAGCCTGAGCGAACTGCAAACCTTGTGTGAGCAATACTTATCAAGAGTCATTAACGCAGAGCCTCAAGAGGATTGGCTTGAAGCCTACAGCCATGAAGAGAGACTCGAGATGGCACAAGTGATTTGTGAAGCACTAAGCAATGACATCGCGCTGATTCACTCTGGAGAGGAAAGCCTTAAGTCAGTAGCACACCGAATCAAAGGATCAGCGGCCGCCCTCAACTTAACCCAACTTGGGCATGCGGCAATGCAATGTGAATCTTTGGTAGGTAGCGAACAAGAAGTTCAGGCTCGCACGGCACTTATCAGCGAATTAGAAACCATCGTCAGCACGACACAGCAGTGGCTGAATATGAATGAGAGCAATTAAATGAACGTTTTGATTGTAGAAGATGATCGATTACAAGCAACCAATCTTAAGATTTTGCTCAATCGTCTATTTGAAGGCACGATTACCGTCGTCCATCGAGGCTCAGAAGTCGCGACCGTTTGCGAGGCCCAACCAATCGATGTGATGTTCTGCGATATTGACTTACCAGATATCAATGGGGTGAACCTACTTTCAACCCTTGCAGAAAGCTCACGACCAAAAGGCGTGGTGATTTTGAGTGCGATGACCCAAGACGTGCTCGAAATTACCTACAACATGTGCTTGTCTGCGGGCTACGGGTTTGTTCGCGCATTAACTAAACCCATTTCTAATCAGCAACTCACTCAGATCTTCGGTGAGTTCAAACAATACTTATCGCAAGAACAATTCGTGAGCTTGCCAGTGTTAATGAATGATGACGAAATTGACACCGCCTTCAATGAGGGCGGGTTTATCAATTATTACCAACCACAATACTCAACGTCGGATAACCAACTGATTGGAGTCGAAGCATTAGTACGTTGCCGTCACCCCAAGCACGGCATTATTGCACCTGCACAGTTTATTACTGAGATTCAGGTTCGTAATGAGTTGGATAAACTGTTCTGGATTGTGCTAAAGAACGCGCTTCAAGACATGTCCACACTGAAAGTAAACATCAACTTATCAGTCAACATGAACCAAAAGACGCTCAAGCAACCTATGAGTGAGCGACTATTTGCGTTGTGCGAACAATACCAAATAGCACCTGAACGCATCACGCTTGAACTGACCGAAGACGAAGTGTACGACTGCAGCGTCACGTCGCTAGCCAACCTCGCCAACTTACGTTTAAGAGGCGTTGGCTTAGCCATTGACGACTTTGGAACCGGCTACTCGTCCCTGAGCCAGTTAGCAACGCTGCCTTATACAGAGTTAAAGATTGACCGCCAATTTATCAAAGATGCATTGACCAACTTCAAGAGCCAACAGCTCACTATTTCGAGCCTACACCTAGCAAAGTCACTAGGACTTAAATCGGTGGCAGAAGGTGTAGAAGATGATGAAACATTGGCGTATTTACGCGAACTTGGCGTGGAACTTTACCAAGGATTTGTTCGCTGCCGCCCTATCCCCTTTGAACAATTGGAAACGTTGATCTAATTCGAACGTTGCGGCTGTTTGCTATCAGCCGCAACGCTCATTTGCTGAGTCCTTTTTAAATGAATACCAAATCTTTCTCACAGTACAATGTGTTAATTGTCGACGATGCGCCTATCGTGGTGCTGACATTGCGTAACATGCTGACCAAGCTTGGCTTTTCTGATAAACGCATATTCACAGCTCGCTTAGCAAAGGGGGCAGTTTCTATTGCTCAGCAAGAGCGCATTGACCTGATCATTTGTGACTACAACTTCGGTCGAGGCATGAATGGAAAACAGCTGTTTGAAGAGCTTAAGCACCTCAAATTACTCAGCCATGACACCGTATTTATTCTTGTAACGGGTGAGAACTCTGCGACCATCGTACGTGCCATCATTGAGCTGAAGCCGGACGAGTACCTGCTCAAACCTTTCAACTCCATCACGTTGCGAGAACGTATCTCAGCTGCAGTGAAGCGTAAGAGCCTCTTACAGGCCATCTATCAAGCAGACCTCAACAACGATGCGCACGCAGGATTAGAAGCATGCGATGAGCTGACACCATTTCATTCTGAGTATTTTTTCATTATCGAAAAGTTTCGGGCCGACTTCTTAACGCGTTTGAAACTGCATCAAGAAGCCAAAGTCGTTTACGAGCAAGTCATTGAACGTAAAGACGTTAACTGGGCAAAAATCGGCTTAGCAAACACGCTAGTCACACTGGGTGAACACGACGAAGCACAACGCCTAGTACGCGCCTTGTTAGAAGAGTCACCAAACAACGTAGATATACGCGAGTGCGCGGCTAACTTCAGCATGCTTAACCGAGAAGTACCAAGTGCAATTAGGCATTTAGAGTTGGCAAACAGCTTGGTTGAAGGCAATTCGGAGCGTGAACTGGTGATCGTCAATTTATGCTTGGCGGAACATGACTATCATTCTGCGTTAAAGCACTACCATGTATACATGGAGATCAACAAAGACACTTACCGCAACAATACCTTTGCCAAGCTCAACATGATTCGAATCTTGCTCTATTGTGTGCGTAAACTTGAAGGCCGAGAGGATCTTCTTGTTCAAGCCAAAAATTTATTTAAGTCGATCACGAGCGGACCAGAAAACAGGGCAATTCAAGACGAGCTCGACCTGATCGCCGCGCACATTGCCATTGAAGAAAACCAGTACGTTTCAGCGTTTAAAGTGCTCAGTGATTTGTATCGGCGTAAGCCCTTCGCTCACTTTTATGCGCAATTTCACCTAGCGTGGTTGCTGCATGAGATGAACTTTGAATCAGAGTTTTCCAACGCCATTACTTGGTGTTTTGAGAATCTACAAACCGACTCAAGTGACACGATTCTTTCGAGTAAGATTACCCTTGGTCGCGCCCTAGAAACAGACAATGCAGAACGCCAAACTTGGATGCAAGAGCAATACAGAAAAATCCGAGCGGCAGAACAGGACTATCAAGCCTTGATTGATGCTTTGATTGAGCTACAGGCCCGTTGTCCATTACTACGGACGGTGTGCATCAACATCATTAAAGTGCTGACGCGCGCCTTTCCAAGCAACAAGTCATCGTTGGAAGTCGAAGTGTTGATCAAACGATGCGATAACATCGTTAAACAATTGGTTTCTCGTGAGGAACTGGAGCAAAGTGGTTATGACAAGTTCCTCTTCCTCGCTCAAGATCGCTGTCAACACATGTCAGTGGTGAACAGTCACCTTCCAGAACCAGAACTGGCAAACTAGACATGCAAAAAGGGGCGCTTTAGCCCCTTTATCTTTCGGATTACAGGTTGAAGAAACGGTTAATCCAAGTCACCTCACCAAATGCAATCAAATCGTAGATGGTAAAGAACACCGCACAGATAACGGCAAGCTTCACCAATCGAATCGCAATTAACATCATAACTTCCCACTTACCTTTTTGTCTGAGTGTCGTTGATTCCTCGCAGTTTACTGGTTTTCTTACGAACCACAACGCATGAAAACCCAGATTACGTGAGAAAGTGTGTATCACTGCTAAGCCTCACTTTTGTAAATTTGCTTATACATTTGGAGGCGACGGATAAATCGATTCTCTTGTCCACGCGTATCTATACTTTAAATAGTGTTTTCAATAAGTCCCAGTGGTTACACAAGGATGGCTGTATGAAACAGATACGATTGTGGCTTCTTCCCCTGCTCTTGTTTGCAAGCCAAGCGCTAGCAAGCACGGTTTGGGTATTGCCTGTCAAAGGGGCAATTGGGCCCGCTCTGAGTGATTATCTGTCACGAGAAATTGAAGAGGCTCAACAAAACGGCGTTGACCTTGTCATTTTAAAAATGGATACCCCCGGCGGGCTTGATAGTTCAATGAGGGATATCATACACGCCATCACCACATCCACTGTCCCTATCGCGACTTGGGTTGGTCCTTCAGGCTCTCGCGCTGCTAGTGCTGGAACATACATTCTGCTCGCCAGCCATGTCGCAGCTATGGCAGAAGCCACTAACTTGGGCGCCGCAACTCCCGTAGCCTTGGGTGGCGCACCACAACAACCGTCTTCAGACGAAGGTAACGACTCAACAGATTCACAACCGGAATCCACAGAAAAAGCCTCGGACGAAGTGCCTGCCAAAACCGCAATGGAAAAGAAGGTCATTAATGATGCCAGAGCCTACATCAAAGGCTTAGCGCGACTACATGATAGAAACGCCGAATGGGCAGAAAAAGCAGTCAGTATGGCGGCCAGTTTAGACGCAACCGAAGCGTTAGAACTCAACGTCATCGACTTCATAGCCAACTCACCGGAAGACTTGGTTTCAACGATTAATGGCATCGACGTCAAACTCAACGGCAACCCGTTTAAGCTGGCGTTAGATAACCCAACTTGGGTGGAGCGCGTTCCAGACTGGCGTGCAGAAATGCTGGCGGTGATCACCAATCCCAACGTAGCTTACATCCTCATGCTGATTGGTATTTATGGCTTGCTTCTGGAGTTCTACAACCCAGGTATCGGCTTACCCGGCGTGCTCGGCGGGATTTGTCTGTTGCTTGCCATGTACGCGCTTCAAATGATGCCTGTGAATTACGTTGGTTTGGGACTACTGCTGCTTGGTATTGCTCTGATGATTGCTGAAGCCTTTAACCCGAGCTTTGGCATACTCGGTTTAGGCGGTGTCGTTGCATTTGTGCTTGGCTCAATCTTCCTAATGGACAGCGATATACCCGGTTTCCAAATTGCCCTGCCACTGATTTTCGGTATCGCGATTTTCTCTGTGGGGCTCATCGTCATTACGGTTGGCTTGCTTCTTAAAATTCGCAGTAAAAAAGCCATTACAGGGCTCGAAAACTTCCCGGGTAAACTCGCCGTTGTGAGCGATGATTTTGTTGATGGTACCGGTCGAGTGCAATTAGACGGAGCGCTATGGCAAGCCAAAGCAGAACAGAAATTGAAACAAGGTGACCACGTGACTGTGGTGAAAATTAAAGGGTTGACCCTAACCGTGAAACCCAGTGACCGCCCTAAGGAATAGGAGGCGCTTATGATGCTTTACACTGTTGCCGTTATCATCGTTTTATTGTTTGCACTGGCAACGCAAATGTTCAAGGTGCTGCGTGAGTACGAGCGCGGCGTGGTGTTCTTTCTCGGTCGCTTCCAAGAAGTGAAAGGACCAGGTTTGATCATCTTGATCCCCTTCATTCAACAAATGGTTCGCGTCGACTTACGTACCATTGTTTTGGATGTTCCAACTCAAGATTTAATCACCCGTGACAACGTATCGGTCAGAGTCAACGCCGTGGTTTACTTCCGAGTGGTCGACCCACAAATGGCAATCAACAATATTGAAAGCTATAGCGACGCCACTAGCCAGCTAGCACAAACAACACTGCGTTCAGTGCTTGGCCAACACGAACTGGATGAATTGCTTTCAGAACGTGAACGTCTCAATAAAGACCTCCAAGCCATTCTTGATCAGCAAACTGACGATTGGGGAATCAAGATAGCAACGGTTGAAGTGAAACATGTCGATCTTAACGACAGCATGGTGCGCGCCCTTGCCCGCCAAGCCGAAGCAGAACGTAACCGCCGAGCGAAGATCATCCACGCAACCGGTGAGTTAGAAGCATCTAGCAAATTGAAAGAAGCGGCAGAAATGCTCAATGAAGCGCCAAATGCGTTGCAACTTCGATACATGCAAACGCTCACTGAAATCACCACAGACAAGACATCAACCATCATCTTCCCGATGCCAATCAATCTTGTCGAAGCGGTTTCCGATATCGCCAAGGCTGTGAAGAAAAATCAGGGAGAATCGGAAGAAGGGAAAGAGTAAACGGGAGCAACAAAATAAAAGGGAGCAAAATGGCTCCCTTTCTTTTTAACTTCGCTCGAGGCCCCTTTTGATTTTCAATAAAAAATAGAAAGTGATTTAAACGAAACACGTATTATCAATTCGATAAAAGTCGATATGATGGACTCACTTTCGAGGTACGCATGGTTACCGATGCTAAGCGCATCCTCATTTGTCTAATAATATTAAGAGGATATAAACGTGTCTCATCAAATCATTACAGACCTAAACAACCGTTACACAGCGAAAAAATACGACGAAGAGAAACGCATCTCTCAAGAAGATATGGCAATCATCAAAGAAGCGATTCGCCTATCTGCGTCTTCTATCAACTCTCAGCCTTGGAAATTCATCGTAATTGAGAGCGACGAAGCGAAACAGCGTTTCCACGACACGTTTGCTAACATGCACCAGTTCAACCAACCGCACGCTAAAGCAGCGTCTCACACTATTCTGCTAGCGTACGATCCAAAATTCACTAAAGAGAAATTTGCGAAGCGTGTTGATGCTGAAGTAACTTCTGGCCACCTACCAGCCGAGATGTACGACACTTTCATGGGTGCTTACGCATTTGCTGAGGCAAACACAGATGAGAACGGCTACAACGGTGGCTGGACGAAGGCGCAAGTTTACATCGCGCTTGGTAACCTAATGCACACACTAGCGCGTCTAGGTATCGACTCAACTCCAATGGAAGGTGTAGACCCAACACTGATCGGCGAAGAGTTCAAAACAGAACTAGACGGTCACGTATGTGAAGTTGCACTAGCAATCGGTTATCACAAAGACGGCGAAGACTACAACCACGGTCTACCTAAAGCGCGTCTACACATGGATGACGTGATTACTACTCTTTAATGAGCATCGTCTCCTAGCTCCATGGTTCCTAGCCTAGAGCCTAGCTATCTAAATCATTGTTCAAATTGAAAGAGCCGTACGTCTTAGTGTCTTTGTCTAAGAGTACGGCTCTTTTTTTGTTTTGCTGAGGGGGGCTCAACAAACGTTTTGAGTGAGAGACAGCTACGCTACTTGCTTGGACTTAAAGTTACCAAGCAGCGCGTCATACAATTCATTATCACTCAGTACGCCCACTAGCTTGTTCTCTTCTACTAGCAAGATAGGTTGATTACTGCGTTGCTTCAGTTCAATCGCCTCACGCATGCTGATATCTGGATTGGCTTGAACGACCGTGCTTTCGCCGATGTCGTCGAGTGTGGTTGAATCGCTTTCCCAATTCACCAATGACTTATCGGAATCCACTAGCGTGACACCCTTCGGCTCTTGCTCGATCCAAATCTGCTTATCTGCACACACCAACACACGGTCATTTTGCTGCTTAAGCTCGGTGCTGGCTTGCATCAATGAACGACCTTTCAAAACATTGAGCGGATTCGTGTGAGCCACAAAATCTGCAACATAGTCGTTTTCCGGCGCAAGGATGATTTCCTCAGGCTTGCCGTGTTGAATCAGTTTGCCCGATTCCATAATGGCGATGTTGTTGCCGATTTTCAGCGCTTCATCTAGGTCGTGGCTCACAAACAAAATCGTCTTGTTGAGCTTCTCTTGCAGTTGAATCAATTCATCTTGAAGCTGAGCGCGAATCAAAGGGTCGAGCGCAGAAAACGGTTCATCCATTAACAAGATGTCGGTATCCATAGCAAAAGCGCGAGCCAAACCAACACGCTGCTGCATGCCGCCAGAAAGCTCATGTGGGAACTTGCTCTCCCACTCGCTCAGCCCAACCATTTCTAGTTGCTCGCGTGCTTTTTTACGTCGCTCAGCTTTGCCAATGCCCTGCATCTCAAGACCAAATGCCACGTTATCCAATACCGTTAACCACGGCATAAGCGCAAACTTTTGGAACACCATCGACACGCGATGAGTACGCAGGTTACGTAGAGTTTGTTCGTCACAGTTGGCAAGCTCTACCATGTCGTCGCCATCTTTGATTTTGAGTGAGCCGCGAGAGATCTCATTCAAACCATTAACGGCACGAAGGAGGCTGGATTTACCCGAACCGGAAAGCCCCATCAATACACAGATCTCACCTTGTTTGACGCTCATTGAGACTTTATCAACACCAACCACTTGTCCGGTCTCATCAATGATCTCTTGACGAGACTTGCCTTGGTCTAATAGCGCCAATGCTTGCTCTTGCTGCTGACCAAACACAACGTCGAGGTTTTCAATCGTAATTGCATCCATGTTATGCCTCCTTTTGGTTTGGTGCTTTGCACAAACGGTCGAGAATAATCGCGACTAACACAATCGCTAAACCCGCTTCAAAGCCTTGAGAAATATTCACGGTGTTCAGTGCTCGTACGACTGGTTTACCCAAGCCATCGGCACCGACTAGCGCAGCAATCACCACCATAGAAAGTGACAACATAATGCACTGGGTAACACCTGCCATAATGCTTGGCAATGCTGCTGGGAGTTCGACTTTGAATAGCAATTTCATGCGGCTTGCACCAAACGCTTTACCCGCTTCAATCAGCTCTTCTGGCACTTTGGTGATGCCAAGGTAAGTCAAACGAATCGGCGCGGCGATAGCAAAGATAATAGTGGAAATCAGCCCCGGAACGATGCCTAAACCAAACAGAACCAATGTTGGGATCAGGTACACAAACGTTGGTACGGTCTGCATTAAATCGAGTATCGGGCGCAATAAGGTATACAGCCATGGGCGATGCGCCGCCATGATGCCAAGCGGCACGCCAATTAATACGGAAATCGTTGTCGCAGCGAAGACGAGAACAAAGGTTTCCAGCATTTCTTGCCAGTAGCCGAGGTTAAGGATAGTCAGCAGCGCCAGCACGATAAACACAACTAAAGGAATGCTACGGTGTAGGAACCACGCAATCGCTGCCGTCATGATGATTGGTGCTGCCGGTGGCATCCATTTAAAAATATCCACCACGAATAGAATGATGGTTTCGAGAAAAATAGAGATAGCATCAAAGAAACCCGACGCGTTCATGGTTAACCAATCTACGCCTGTTTCCATCCATTCGCCCAACGGAAGTTTGTTGTCCGTAATAAAATTCACAATAAAACCTTTGTGTTAAAAGGCGGGCATCGCTGCCCACCTTTTCCTAAAGAGAGGAATGATTAAGCGTTTGTTTTTAGGTAAGAAGTAATCGCTTGTTTTGCATCTTCGCCGTCCAGCGTCTTCACGCCTTCTAGCCACGCTTCAAATTGTTGTGGGTTAGCATTCAACCACTCTTGTGCTGCTTTCGCTGGCTTCTGTTTTTGGTTCAGAATCGCTTCCATCAACTGGTTTTCCATCTCTAGGCTGAACTCTAGATTCTTAAGCAGTTGACCCACGTTTTGACACTCAGATAGGTAGTCTTGGCGCACGTTGGTGTAAACATTTGCACCGCCGTAGTTAGGACCAAAGAAGTCGTCACCGCCAGATAGGTATTCCATCTCCACATTGCTGTTCATTGGGTGCGGAGCCCAACCTAGGTAAACGATCCATTGGTTACGACGTACAGCACGAGACACTTGAGACACCATGCCCGCTTCGCTTGATTCCACTAGGCTGAAGTCTTTCAAGCCGAATGCATCGCTGTCGATCATATCTTGGATCAAACGGTTGCCATCGTTGCCCGGCTCAATCCCGTAGATGCGGTCTTTAAATTTGTCGGCATGTTTTGCCAAGTCAGCAAAGCTTTTCACACCAGCGTCATACACGTACTTTGGCACAGCTAGTGTGTATTTCGCGCCTTCAAGGTTTGCGCGAACGGTTTCCACTGTGCCAGCTTCACGGTACTTGGCGATATCGCCTTCCATGGTTGGCATCCAGTTACCTAGGAATACGTCAATGTCGCCGTTTGCCATTGAAGAGTACGTCACAGGTACAGACAGAAGATCGGTCTTGGTTTTGTAGCCCAAGCCTTTTAGCAGCTCAGAGGTAACAGCAGTAGTTGCAGTAATGTCTGTCCAGCCGACATCGGCAAATCGAACAGTTTCACATTGGTTAGCGTAAGCACCTGTCGCTACTGCACTCAGCGCGATAGATGAAAAGATTTTTGTCATCGTAGACATGTTTAAATTCCTTGTAATAATTACTGACTTTATGAGATTGAGCTTAAGTCTCTTTTCGGCGGACGCATTCTTTGCGTCTCTTGCCAGTTCGGAGCAATCCAAACCGGTGTGTTATTCGATTCTTCGAGTACGTTCCCCAAGATCATGTCCGCAGCACGCTCTGCGACCATGATGGTTGGTGCGTTTAAGTTGCCATTCGGAATGGTTGGGAATATGGATGAATCCACTACGCGCAAGCCTTCAATGCCGCGCACTTGGCAGGCTTCATTTAGAACTGCCATTGGGTCATCGTTCGAGCCCATTTTGCAGCTACACGATGGGTGATAAGCACTTTCTACATTTTGCTTCACCCATTCATCAATCGCTTCGTCACTGGTGATGTTAAGACCAGGTTGAATTTCTTCACCGCGGAACGCATCCATTGCAGGTTGATTGAGGATTTCACGCGTTAGGCGAATACAGTCTCGCCAATCCTGCTTATCTTGTTCCGTCGAGATGTAATTGAACTCGATTTTTGGTTTGTCATTTGGGTTAGCAGAAACCACTTCGACACTGCCGCGACTCTCAGGCTTGTTTGGACCAACATGCACTTGGAAACCGTGACCATCAAACGCAGCGCGTCCGTCATAACGCATTGCTGCAGGTAGGAAGTGATATTGAATATTTGGTGATTTCAACCCTTCACGAGAGCGGATGAACGCACACGATTCAAAGTGGTTGGTTGCGCCCAGACCTTTGCGCGTCAGAATCCACTCCGTACCAATCAAACCTTTGCTGATCAAACCTAACTTGCTGTTAAGCGTGATCGGCTGTTTACAGTGGTACTGGAAGTACACTTCAAGGTGGTCTTGTAAGTTCTTACCCACGCCTTCTAGTGCGTGTTTCACTTCAATGCCCGCTTTCTCAAGCACAGTCTTAGGACCAATACCCGAAAGTTGCAGCAGTTGTACCGAGCCGATGGAACCCGCACTCGACACAACCTCTTTGTTAGCAAAGCACTGTTTGATTTTGCCAGATTGCTCAAACTCAATGCCGACCGCTTTCTTGCCTTCAAGCAAAATACGGTGAGCAGTTACGCCTTTCATCAAGGTGAAGTTGCTGCGCTTTTTTGTACGGCTTAAGTAAGCGTTAGAGGTGGAAGCACGCACGCCTTTGTCTACCGTCATGTGCATTGGACCGAAGCCCTCTTGCTGATAGCCGTTGTAATCTTGCGTTTCTGGGTAGCCTGCGTCTTTACCTGCTTCAATAAACGCTTGGTAAAGTGGATTCAGCTTCATGTCGTTGCCGTTGCACGTACCTACCGGACCATTGTCGCCACGGTATTGGTCTGCGCCACCTGTCCATGTTTCCGCTTTACGGAAGTACGGCAGACACGCTTGGTAGTTCCAGCCTTTCGCGCCTTCTGCTTCCCATTCATCAAAGTCACAAGCATGACCACGAACATAAACCATGCCATTGATCGAAGAGCTACCACCTAACACTTTGCCGCGTGGACAATGCAGTTGGCGTCCGTCTAATCCCTCTTCCGCTACAGTTTCGAACTGCCATGCGTACTTTTCGGTGTTCATTGGGTAAGACAGCGCCGTTGGCATTTGGATGAATATGCTCTTGTCTGAGCCACCCGCTTCCAGCAGTAAGACTTGGTGCTGACCGCTTTCACTCAGGCGATCCGCCAAAACACAACCTGCCGAGCCAGCACCGACGATGATGTAGTCGTAGTGTTGTTGCATTACAAATCCTCCAGACTGATTACGCGTAAGGGCTATCGAAATCACCCAAATGCACTAACACGCTCTTGGTTTGGGTGTAATGCTTAAGGGTTTCAACGCCGTTTTCACGTCCAATGCCAGACAGTTTGTAACCGCCAACGGGCATTTCGGCTGGGGAATCGCCCCACGTATTAATCCAACAAATGCCTGCTTGGATTTGATGAATAACGCGGTGTGCACGAGAGAGGTTTTGCGTGAACACCCCAGCCGCAAGTCCGTAATCGGTGTTGTTAGCGCGTGCAATCACTTCGTCTTCATCACTGAACTTAAGCACTGACATTACGGGACCAAAGATCTCTTGCTTCACATGCGGCATGTCGTCTTCGCAATCAATGAAAACCGTTGGCACAACAAAGTTACCGCTCGCCAAACCATTGTCTGTGACTTTGTAGCCACCAGTCAGCAACGTTGCTTTGGTTGCTTTCGCTTGTTCAATTGCGGAAAGAACTTTTGATTCGTGTTCTTTGGAAATTAGCGCGCCAATTTGAGTTTGTTCATCAAGCGGATCGCCAACCACCAGCAACTCAGTACGAGTTTTTAGTTGAGCGACAAACTCATCATAAATACCTTCATGAACGAACACGCGAGTACCGTGCGTACAAACCTCCCCTTGTGTGTAGAAGTTCGCCACCATTGCAGCAGAAACCGCGTCGTCTAGCTTGGCATCATCAAAAATGATCATTGGCGATTTGCCGCCAAGCTCCATGGTGACTTGCTTCAGCGTATTAGCACTGTCACCCATCACGACTTTGCCCGTACCAGATTCACCCGTGAAAGAGACTTTGGCGATATCTGGATGTGCGGTGAGCATCTGCCCCACTCGGTAATCACCTTGAATGACGTTGAACACGCCATCTGGCAATCCCGCTTCGCTGTAGATTTCTGCCAATTTGAGTGCGGTTAACGGAGTTTCTTCTGATGGTTTAAAGATCATCGCATTACCCGCAGCAAGCGCAGGGGCAGATTTCCACATTGCGATTTGAATTGGGTAGTTCCATGCACCAATGCCAGCACAAATACCCAGAGGTTCGCGGCGAGTGTAGAAAAACTGCGATTCATTCAGCGGTTGTTGTTCGCCATGCATGCTAGGCGCAAGACCTGCGTAGTATTCGATCACATCTGCGCCCGTTACAATGTCTACGCAATTCGCTTCTTGGATCGGTTTGCCTGTATCCGCAACTTCTAGTGCCGCCAATTCATCATTCCTTTCACGAAGTAGCGCCACCGCTTTAAGCAAAATGCGGCTTCGTTCTGTCGCCGTCATGGCAGACCAAATCGCAAAACCACGTTTGGCAGATTCAATTGCTGCCTGCATATCTTGCTGGTTAGCCTGCTTCACATTTGCAAGCGGTTCACCATTGGCGGGATTGTATGTAGTGAAGTGTTCTTCTGAGCATCCTAGGTGCATGGCACCATCGATGTAGTGTGCTTTCATATCCATTTGAAGGTTTGACTCTTTATTTTTGTTTTGAGTAGAACGTGAGTTGTTTATCGAGATAGTCGTTGATGATGACGCGTGCTTTCTCGGCATCGATGCCTTGCGGGTTGAGCGTTCCGCGCAGCCAAATGCCATCAATCAGTGACGCAATACCATGCGCTACTAGCTCTGCTTGGTCTTGATCCAGCAAAGCTTTTAATTCTTTTTTTAGGTGAGAAAGGAGGCGTCGTTCATTCACTCGTTGCAAACGTTTGAGCTGCGCGTCATGCATGGAGTACGACCAGAACGCCAACCAAGTTTTTGCCACTTGGTTCTCGGCTTGGAAACCCACAAAGTTGCCGTCGATGATGGCATTAATACGTTGATGATGCGCATCAGCTGGCAGCTGGCTTAGGTTCTCTTTGATGGTGGCAGAAAGCTGGCGCAGGATCTCACGCATTGTCTCTTCTAACAGACCGTGCTTACCACCGAAATAGTGATTAATGATCCCCGTTGATACCCCTGCTTCTTTGCTGATCAACGAGATACTCGCGGCGTGTAAACCAACTCTGTCAATGACCGACATCGTCGCTTTGACTAGCTGCGGTTTTCTGATTTCAGGCATCCCAACCTTGGGCATTTTACATCCTTGTTATTTTTAATTGAACGGTTAGTTAAATATAAAATGCCTTAAATTTAGTTCGAACTCAAACTAATTATCTAGAAAAAATGACAGATACAGCCGAATCATTTCGACTACAATCATTACTAAAACTTGAGAAAAGATAGATTTTACGAAGATTTAACACGTAAAAACAGAAAAACAAAAACCATAATAATCAGCAATTAAACTACATTTAATGCAAGTTATAGAGATACCAGCTCATGAGCAATTCGTGCGCATCAAAAGTATAAATAAAGACAAATACAATGAACTCAAATAATTTCAGCACGTTTTATTTTTAGAGTTGTCAATTGAGTGAAGGTCATTCGACTATCCTCTATTCTGCTTTCAAATGTAAAACAAGCTGCCCCCAAGCATGCTAGCTATATTGCGTCGCCTCCTACAATTTTTCCTCAAGATCAAAACTCATTTTCTCTTTCCTAAAAACTAATGTCGTTTAATGGCAATTTTTGAAAGTCATTCCCCTTTATCTTACTTATCAACTTGTTTGAATTAGGAAAGAGAAATGAAAGCACGCAATGCCCTTTTAATTTTATTGACGAGCACGATTGGCTTTAACGCATACGCGATTACAGACGCTAGCAAGATTGGTGCGAACGCAGGTGCAATGAGTTACTGTTACGATCACATTGCATCTAGCAAAGACAAATCAAAATATCGCTTGCTCAAGCTGAAAACCTTGGAAGAGTATCAAGATCTGGATAGTGGTGACCGCGCAAGAGCGCTGGTAATGAAGAAAGCCGCTGAAGACGGAGATTACCTAGGTGATCCGTTGGATAGATCTCGTTGCAACAGCTTAAGAAAAATGTTGTTTGTGAAATACTAGTAATACCAAAATACTACAAAGCCATCACTGTTTAGTGGTGGTTTTTTTGTATCTATAACCCACTCATCACAGAATCAACCTATCTATCAGTGACCAACCCAATCGATATCATTTCGCTATCTTTACACTAAAGATGGCGCTAAATGGTAAGTCCTTACCCCCTCTTATTCCTACTATATCGCTACAGGGTATGCATTAAGCGACAGGAGTCCCCCACTTAAAAATGAGAGACCAACATGACTTACACAGAGTTCAAAAAAACTGATTTACACACCTGCCTTACCGTTGCTGGCGAATTGATGATAACGGTTGGTAAAGCTGCTTTTAAAACCGTAAAGGCGCTAATCAAGGCCTTTAGCTGGTTGGTAATCAAAACCTATCGCTATGTGATGAAGTAAATCGTGTAAGCCCTTTAACCAAAAGCTTTTTAGTCCGAACCGCGCCTTATTTAAGGCGCGTTTTTTGTTCGCCGTGTATTGCATTCAATCCTTTTATTCTTTACCCAAGTAACCTTAAAATGCTTGGGTATCTCCTTCTCGTTCCCCTATCTTTTTCTTTACGCCTGCCATCTAATAACCAGCCAGTAACGACTTCGTTCTGAGAGATGAAATCTGTGCCTCTTTATTCCTCCTATACCGTTTAATTTAAGGTGTTCTACCTCCTACACTACCGTGGTAGAACACAACTAAACTCAATGTGAGAAGAACATTGAGGCGCTCTCGATAGCCACTACGAATGAGTTTAAAAGGGGCACTATGGTTTCACACGAGGGATGTTGTCGAAAAGATTCAAAGGCGTGGAACGAATCCATTGACTAGCCAATAACGCTTTTGAAAAATGACACCTGCTCTTTTCCTAAGATGCAAAAAAGGCGCTCAGTGAGCGCCTTTGGTAATGAGTTGTTTAGCCTATAGTGTGTTCTTATACACAACACCGTCTTTCATGATGACTTTCTTGGTCTCATCCTGCATCACGCAATCGACACCTTCTAGTGGATTCCCATCGACGATAAGCAAATCTGCATACGCACCTTCCACAATTTGACCTAATTTGCCTTCTTGATATGGGTGTTTGTAAGTCGACAATTCAAATAGACGACCACAGTTTGAAGTTGCCATGCGCAGCGCTGTAATTGTGTCGAATGTTTTTTCAATCGCACCAAGCTCTTGCATCTGACTTTCATGCACGTTTGCTTTACCAACACAGTCGGTACCAAACGCTAGGTTTTGAATATCGTATTTCTTGATAAGCTCAGCAGACTTAAACATTGCCTTACCAACGCGCTCTGTCTTACGGTAAGTCTCTTCGTTTGGCAACGGGATCTTACGTTCTGCAATCAATGATGACGTGAAGTATGAAGGAACCAGCCAGATGCCTTTCTCTTTTACAATTTGGGCGATTTCATCGTCCATAATAGTAGCGTGCTCAAAGGACATGACGCCCGCTTCTGCTGCTCGTTTCATCGCTGGTGCTGTGTGAATATGAGCCGCCACATAGGTACCATAGTCGCTTGCCGCTTCTACCGCCGCTTTCATCTCATCTAACGTGTATTGCAGCGTGTCCAAAGGGTCAAATGTCGAAGATGCACCGCCCCCCGCCATCACTTTGATTTGAGATGCGCCCATAAACAACTGCTCTCGAACCGCTTTCAACACTTCTGCACGGCCATCCGCGACTTTAAATGCGCCCGTCTTCATTAGTGGGGAGTCTTCATGACCGTTCGTTAGACGTTCTTGCGCTTGGTTTTGACGGTAGTCTGAGTGACCACAAGTTTGCGAGATCGCCGCCATACAAGGCAAAATTCTGGGACCTTTGGCATAACCTTTATCGATGCTGTTCTTCAAACCTAATGTATTGCCAGCAACATCACGGATGGTAGTAAAACCACGCATCAACATTTCTTCTGAAATTCTCGCGGAACGAATCGCAATCTCTTCGCGAGTCATGCCATCCAGTTCATTAAAGCCAGCTGAAAGCGTGATGTGTACGTGCGCATCAATCAGACCTGGCATCACCGTTTTGCCCTCTGCATCAATGATTTGCTCAGCCTTCGAGTCATCCACTTTCCCGATTTGTGTGATTAAGTTGTTTTCAATCAGAAGGTCCACGTTCTTCAGAAGTTGCTCATCCACACCGTTAAACACGTTTGCATTTTTAATTACGATACTCATGGTTTCTATCTCCGAGTCAGTTGTCTCAATACAGGTGCATCATATCGAGTAACTCGGGATTAGAATTGCCATTTCACGACAGCTGAATATTCAAGATCTAAGCACGTTTCTGAGCCAATAAACAAACAGCTAATTACTTCAGGCTATGATCCGTAGGGTATAAAGGTATAAAAAGAGCCACAAACTGTGGCTCTTGGTAACGATCGTCTATGGTCTATATCGTTTAGTTCATACTCACCATACAAATGAGCTTGTTCTTATCAAACGCTTTATCTAGCTCTTGGTGTTTTACCGATGAATAGACTTTTCCTTGTTCAGTCCAATAATCTCCGTCAGCGAGGTTGGCATACTGTTCCAAATACTCATAAGCCGCTTTACTCGGCAAACTTGAGGACAAACGCTCACAGTATTGCGACGCCTCTTCACGATTCAAGAAAATGTCATGAGACTTTTGGTTTCCTTTGAATTTAGGTAATAAATAGGTGAATGCTTCGTCTTTGTAGAGCACCTTGTTGGCATAACGTTTCACATCTTGCGCTTTAGTCGTATTCAGTTCCGCCACTGCTCGAGAAGGCAACAGGCTCTCAGAAAACTTTGTCTTGGTTTGAGCATCACTCTGGCCGCTATGCGTACTCTTCGATTCTTCGGCAATTAAATTGGCCGGGGCCGTTTGCGCTGGATTCGCCTTTTTTGAAAATGGAAAGAAATAATCACCGCCATTCTTAAGGTTGAGTTTAAGCGACTGGGTTTTATCTTTATTCACTGCACGCACACTATAAATCCCAACGTAATTGCCCGTTACATCGACGCTTTCACCACTACCGACTTCTTGATCGTTGATGTAGAAGACCGTATTTTTTGAGTTTGAACGAAACACAAAGCGCACTCTATCTAAGTTTAACGCCTGTCTAAGCTCTACTTCTGTATTTGCACTGTAGGCGTATTTGTAGCTCGCGTCTGCAGTAAAAGACAAGTCACCATTTAATCTTTGGTTTGCATCCACCACTCTAAAACTCGTGAGTTGAATGCGTGACAAGCCGCCTTTACTCAGTACGAAGGCGTTCTTAATGGAAGGAAGGTTTCTGTTCACACAGGTCGACAAACTCTCAGCGACGTTACACTGCAAATTACCATCGTAGGAGTCATGAAGGATGCGTTTCGATTCATCCAAATGACGAGCTTTGATCTTCTCGTAGAGGACGAGAAGTGCGTCATTTTTCACTCGTTCTATCTGACTGGCAGCCTGTTGATCTTCTGAAAGCTGGTGTTTGGTCTCAACGAGCAACTTCCCTGCCGTTTCGATTTCCTTCTTCATGGTGTTCACTTTGGCAGACATATTACGCAAAGTGAGAATGAGCGAGTCATCGTAAACGCCATCGACTAACTTATCTTTTAAACGATTTGAATCCGATTTGATCATCTCGACGTTATTGGCCAAATTGATCTTGGTCGACTCGATCTCAGCACTTAACTTGTTGTAATGCGAGATAGTTTCGTCAATATTGAGCGCTTTATACTCTTGTTCGTACGTAGCATTAATACTGTTTAGTTTATCTTGCTCGTTAAAGTTAATCAGCTCTGAAGCAGAGGCCACACCACTCCACGCTACCCCTACCATTATCGCTATTATCGTTTTAGATTTACCCACTGCCACACCAATTTGTCCCACCAACACACCACTCTTTTGACGCTTCACCCCACTTCGTTAGCAAGATGAAGCGTTGTGATTGAATCCTAATCTTCAGTTTTCACTGAGTCGTTTTTTGAAACCCATACTTCTGATCGTCTGTTTTGCGCTCTTCCCTCTACCGTTGAATTAGATGCGATAGGCTGGGTTTCACCTAATGAACGAACGACAATGCGAGTTCTCTCCACGCCATCAGTACTCAAAACTTTGGACGTTGTTAAGGCTCTTTGCAGTCCCAGTTCTTGGTTGTAACCTTCAGAACCTTTGCTGTCGGTATGACCTTCTACTGTAATTGGGCTATCACCTTCGCTTAAAGACGACGCTAATTGGGTTAGCGCTTTATTGCCCATAGGAGTTAGGCTGGATTGATCAAAACCAAAATGCAGACGCGCAACCAAACCGTCGCTTTGTTGATGGTTATTTTGGTTACTGATCCAAGTCATACACCCAGACTTATCCAAACCTAGCTTTGACTCCTCCGCTAGGCGCTGTCTGAGTTTGCTACTTTCGGACTGTTGTTCGATTTGTAGAAAGCCCTGTCGATGTTGAGCAATCCCAACGGCATCATCCACACTCACACTATGTTGATACTCGCTGAATGTGTTGTCGCAATAGACGTTAAGTCCTTCCTCCGCCTTAATGGCAACGCTAAATGGCAGCGTTGATAGAGCGACTGCACCAATGACTAACTTCTTCATATTTTCCTCTAGTACAACTTAGTTATTCCGCTTGTTTTTGAGCCTTTGCGGATAAGTTCTTCAATCTTTTCAATTAATTCGTCTAGATTAGAGACATCAATAATATCTTCACGAGGGTCAACAACGCAGTCTTGAAAACCACTTTGTTGAGACGCGCGAAAGTCGATACCAATAACCCCTATGTATAAACCCGGAATCTCTTGCCTTGCTTTGTCACACATCCCCCAGTCCACAAGACCTTTGAGGATGCCGTTGTCTGGACTTTCCTGACCATCACTTAAAATCAGCAGCATTTTGATTTTCTTGTTGTACGCTTGCTGCTCTTCTTGGTCGGAACTGTTTGGATCACCTTCATGTAGGATCTGGGCCCCTCTCAAGATGCCTTGAAAAGCGGCAGTGCCACCATCTGCCCACATAGCATTGATGGGATTTAAGTCAGACAATTTGTTCGTTAGACGAAGATTGTAGAATTGCCTCGAATCATTCCTTCCATGCCCATTAAAGAGTTGGCTCTGATTAACACCATAATAATTCGACCGACGTGCTGACTTATCGGTAAACATCGTCGATACCGAGGAAGGTAAATCGACATAGTTGTATACATCTGCAACTTGGTATTGATCTAAGCGGATTACGTCTGCAATTCGTCTAGCGTATTGTTGGTCATTCCAACCGGGGCTAGGACAAAAAATTTGATTGTTAGCACAATTGATCACATGATTTTGCGAAAATCTACTCCAATAATCCCAGTCTATGTCGTTGTAAGTATAAGGAGATAGGTGGGTATTATAGCCATTGGTATAATTGAGCTGACTGGTCGTATTCGCTTGATTCCAGCCTATGATTTCTCTGGTTCTTACGTTATATGGTACGAAGCCAACACGATTAAGCAGTTTATCGCTGGTTGTATCTTCTCCTGGCTCATCACAAACGTCTTTCCACTCTCCATCAACATACTCTTGACGAGTTGATGTACAAAGGATGTTATTCGATATTTGACTAATCGCTGTTTTCAAATCATCGATTTTTTTATGTCGATTGGATCCCCACTTGTCTTTCATCGAACCTGAGAAATCGGACACAAATACAATGTCAATATTGTTGTCTGCAAGATAAGCCGGGTATTTCCTAGCCAGCGAACGTCCCGCTAAATCTTGCTGTTTATCAAATGAGGGAATAAAGCTACTCGCGAACCAAGAATCGTGTGTCGTTTTTGCATTCACCGTGTATTGAATATATTCCAGCACGCCTGCTCTATCGTCTGCGGCTTGGTAATAACGCTGAGCAGAAACGTTCATCGATTTAATGTCTCGTACGTAGCTTTCTACGTATTTCGCAGCCAATGTGCTAGCTGAGCCTGCTTGATCCTCAATAGTCACCGCCATAGCTGCGGCCTCGGCCGAATCTCTTAACCGGCTGGTCTCTTGCACGTAACGAGTCCCTTCAACGGCCCAAAAGGTGAATCCCATAATGGGTACAAGCAATAAGCCCATCCAGACTGCAGCCACGCCTTTCTGCCTGTGTACACTTCGATACTGATATTGCTGAGTTTTCATATCATTATCTCCCCGGCATTATTGAAGAGGAGGTAATAGCAACTGTCGTGCTTTTACCGCCGTTAAAGAAGGGTTTAAACCAAGAGGTCTGCTCTTCACACAAACTGACTCGATATAATGGGAACACAACCGCGTTTTCGACTGGCGCCAACTCCGCGTAGGAACGAATAGATTCGGTTTTGCAATTTAGGCTTTTGAATTTGCTACTCGTAAACACTGCGAGGTTCGTCTTGTTAGTTAGGGACTCTATTCTTATCGCGACATCCTCTGGTGGCATATCTAACATTCGGCCTGCCACTTCCGCTAGGTCCTTTAGATCAGCGTTGGTCACCGATAAGTTCTTCCCTGCCAGCACGTCCGCATCGAAATAACGGGTGCGCTCTTTAATAACATTGACCAAAGCGAAACTGGATCGATCAAGCTTGGCACGCACGAACAACTGATGACTCAGGTCAGCACCAAACAGATACACGCCCCATAACGCAGTAAGAACAAAAACTAGCTCAATCATAAATGAGCCCTTTTGGTATTTAATCGCCAATGCGGTTCGTTTACGGAGTGTCATCTTTCCACCCCTCATGTTCTAAGTTCAGAACCATAGTGCTCGATATATCTCTGTCTGAAGCGCCTGATAGTTTCAGTACCGGCGAATAACGGTAAGTCACGGTGATCTCTGCGAGGTCATAATTGAAACTCAAGGCTTGGCCGGAATGCCCCCTATCTCGAATAAAATCGTCGTAGGTTTGGTAGTAACGACCTTTAATAGAAAATCGCGAGCTATCAATTAAAAAATGCCACAAGTTCTCATCGTCTTCGATCAAGGATTTGAATTTGTCCTCGTACTGCTTGTTGACCCCTTTACCTTCATGAATTTTGGTATTTCTGATGGTTTCTCGAAGCGAGTATTCCGTCATATTCACAACGTAGATTTGGTAACTCGACTCAAAAATCGCGAAAGTAGCAAAAAACAAAATGAGCGCACCCATGACAAACTCAATCGCCGTCACTCCTTTCTGCCTATTAAAACTTCTCATCATTAACCCCTAACTTGAGTTAATTCTGTGGTAATGTTCAGAATCTCTTGGTCTGAGAAATCACCCTTGAGCAGCTTTCTGGCTGCATTCACTTGTTGCGTTTTAATCAAGGCGATGGCTAGATTTGCCTTAACTACTTTATTTGCCGGATTGTCTTTTAAAACTGGCGTGAGCATTGCTATTGCCTGTTCGTATTCACCATTAGCCATGTGAATCATCGCGATGTTGTTTTTGATTACGACATCGTCATAACCACGCAAACGGGCATTATTCAATTCTTGATAAGCAGCATCGTATTGGCCTGCTTTGGTATAGGACACCGCAAGCAAAACATGCACTTGCCCTGATGAGTTGCCAGACTTGATGGAAGACAAATAGGCCGAGATCGCACTAGCCATGTCGTTCTTAGCATCAAATACTTGTCCCGCTAGCTGATACAAGCTTGGCGTTTCAACGCCTTCTTTTTGTAGATGCTGAACATAGAAATTGGCCGATTCAATATCCCCTTTATGGAAATACGCCCACGCCAATTTTTCCTTTACTTGTGGATCTTGAGAACCTTGCTCTAACATGGATTTGTAATGGCTGATTAAGCCGTCGTAGTTTTTCACTTTTTCCATGTTAGTGACGTCGTCTTGTACCTGGCTCTGTTGCGAAGAGGTCGACTGACAGCCCGCCAAAATGCCCAACGTAAGCAATACAATAGAAATACGTTTTCCAATCACTGGTTATTCCTCTATATATTTAGCGTCATCTGCATGATTCCCGGTGCGAGAATCAGAATCACGATTGGAAACATGATGAAAAGGATCAAAGGCACACTCATCTTCGCAGAGAGTTTTCCGACCTTTTCTTCCACAGTAAGAATTTGAACTTTTCGCATGTCCTCCGCGAGATCACTCAATACTTGAGCCACAGACGTACCGTATTGCAGGTTTTGAATAATGGTCAGCACAAAGCTTCGTATCGGTGGCGTTGGTATACGCTCACTAAGATCGTTTAACGCCTTTTCTAGGCCATGTATTTTCGCGGAGTCCGATGTGCGTTTGATTTGATAACAAAGGTCTGAATCAAACTCGGCCAATTCTTTTCCGAGGTAAACTAATGCAGCCTCTATCGTCATACCGGTTTGAACACAAACGGACATCATGTCTAACAGATATGGTAGTTGAGCAGACGTCTTTCTAATCAAGATCTTGCGGCGCATTTGAAGCAACGAGTCTGGGCCAACAATCACAGCAATAAGCGTGAAAGTAATGACGATAAGTTGGTTGCTCTGTGTCATGTCCGACAGCAACACAAACCCTGACACCAAGCCCAGTACCAACAATTTGGCAGGAAAGTAAAACTTCGCCCACTCCGTGTTGTAGTAGCCGGCCTCTATCATTTTCTGTTCTAATTCTTGGCGGTGTTCTTTACCAAAACGAACAAAAAATCGATTAACACGAGATGGCGAACGATGCGCATTCCCCCCTACATATAACGCAATCTTCTTGCGTCTTTGTTCTGTACGAAGTGAATCGAATATCAGAAAAAGTAACGATACGAACAGCACAATAAGAGCAGTCAATAGCATCATGCGCGCACACCTCTTACCAACAGCCAAACAATAAATAACCCGAAGAACTCACTGCCAAGAACATAAAACAGCACGAGTCGGCCAGATGGGTCATACAAAACAAAATTCACGTTATCTGGGTTTACGTAGTTAAGGATGATCATGAAAATCAACGGAATCGCTGCAACGATCTTGGCCGAGATTCTTGCTTCCGAGGTCATCGCCATTTTCTTTTTCTCTAGCGTTCTGGCATCTACGAGTACGCGAATAAGCCTTGCTAACACGCCTTTTAACTGGCCGCCTCGAGCAATGTTTGCTCTTAGTGTTACGGTAAAGAACAGAAATTCCGGATATGGGTAGTTTTTACACGAACGCTGCAATACAACCTCAGGAGACTCACCTAATTTCAGTCGGTCTCCCATCAACTTGAATTCACGACCAATCGAGTTATCCATCACGTCGCCAACGTAGCTGATGGCTTGCATTAAACTGTCACCAGCCGTAACTGCACTCATGAGAATATTCAGAGCATCTGGAAAAGTGTTTTCAAAGTCTCTGCGTCTTCTTGTCACCAAATACCGGTAACCAAACAAGGTTAGTAACACTGACAACCCTAGCGTTAGCCAGATGCTGGACATCAAGAGCAACTTAACGACAAAGTACCAAGAGACAATAAGGCTACCTGTAATGTACAGAGCGATATAAAGAGATGAACGCGGTCCCAAAACTTTAAGAGTTGGCGAGATCGACTCTTTAAACTTCTGCCAGCTTTGTTTGCGTACCAGAGATTTAACGTTGATTGCGTTGAAGTTTTCCGCTTCAACTTCTTCAATATTGAAAAACTGATCGACCTTTTTAACCTTTGAATCTCGGACTAAAAGCAGAACGAAGGCAAAGAGGATAAGCGAGAGCCAAAGCATGCTATATCCCCTTAAACGATGCCATCAGCTCATCATAAAGCCCGAAGAATTGGGCTTTTTTCACAAGCTCAGATCGTTGCATGATGCCACTCGTTACAAAGTCACCTTTAACGGTTTCTCCAAAGTGGGTATCGTCGTAACGGAAACGGTAGATCTCTTCCATCACTACGCTATCACCCTCTAACCCAACGATTTCAGAGATGCTAGTGATCTTACGAGAACCATCGCGCAGTCGGTTAACCTGCACAATCATTTGCACCGCACTGACGATTGTTCTTCGAATTGCATCAAGAGGTTGGTTTAGGTTCGCCATCATGACCATGGATTCAACACGAGCAATCGCATCACGTGGTGTATTGGCGTGCAACGTCGACATCGAACCATCGTGGCCGGTGTTCATCGCTTGCAGCATTTCAAATGCTTCAGAGCCACGACACTCACCAAGAATGATGCGGTCCGGGCGCATACGCAGCGCATTGATAACCAAGTCACGCTGGTTCACCGCGCCAGTTTGTTCAACGCTGGAAGTTCGCGTTTCTAATCGAACCAAGTTTGGTTGTTGCAAACGCAGTTCGGCTGCATCTTCAATCGTGACAATACGTTCATCTTCTGCAATGTATTGAGATAGCGCGTTGAGTAACGTGGTTTTACCCGAGCCTGTACCGCCAGAAATAAGAACGTTCATTCGACAGCGAGAAGCGATCATCAGTACTCTTGCCATGTCTGGTGACATAGAACCAAAGCCAATTAAATCTTCAAAGCCGATGTTCTGCTCTCTGAACTTACGGATAGAAATTGAGGTTCCGTCCAGAGCAATCGGTGGAATAACGATGTTTACACGACTGCCGTCTTCAAGCCTTGCATCAACTGTTGGAGACAACTCATCCACACGTCTGCCAACACGCGATGCAATACGTTTTGCGATCGCCAATAACTGCTCTTCATTGACAAACGAGACTTCTGATTTTTGCACCTTACCGTGTCGTTCGAAGAAGATGTTATTCGGCCCGTTCACCATGATGTCTGAGATCGACTGATCTTCCACTAATGGTTGTAATGGCCCCAAACCAAACAGCTCATCAATGAGGCTTTTCACCAACCCAGACTTCATCATAGACGTGATCGGACGCTGGTAATTGTTGGCTAACAGATCAACTGCGGCTTGTATTTGTGATTCGAGGTCACGGCGGCTCATTTTCTGAACCGCTTCGGCGTCTAGCGCTTCGAATATCTGACCACGAAACGCGAGGTATAAGTCTTTGTTAGAACTCATTTAACACGTACCCTTTTCAACCAAGAACCCATGCCCTTTTGAGTCACAGGCTGACCATTGATCAACTTCACCAGCTGTTCCATAGAACGACTGATGTTACGGTCATGTTTGTGTGCTCGCTTCCCATCAATAATGATGTGCGACAATGATTTGCAATAATCGACTTCCAGATCGACAGAAGCACCTAAGTATTTAGGTAGATCGGGCTTTTGTAGTACATAAGCGTTTTCCGGGCGATGGTAGTTCACAACGGTGATGACTCGAGTACGAGACGATAGCGTAAGCTGCAAGTTGGCCATTTTTTCAAACAGTCGCTTTGCGCTTCTTGTTGACGACACAGAAGCATCAAGCACCAACACAACCACATCAAAGTTTTCTACCAAGAGTTGAGGTTCAACCTTAAAATCAACACCACCAGAAAAATCTTCAATGATGAAGTTGGTATTACGAGCTAATAGATCACAAAGCGTTTGGTTGTAGTTGAGGATATCGTTCTGGCTCATATCGCCATCAATCGCCAACACACGTAGATTTTTTCGTGCATTGAACAGGTAGCTCAATGCTCCTTCCTCATCCATCTCATGCAATGGCGCAGTGAACTCGTCTATGGCACGGGATTTAAAGTCTTTTAGTCCCAGCAGAACGTCGATATTGGTGTCCGCATATTGATGGTCGACAAGAATCGTATCGCTACCTTGAGTAGAGAGCAGTGAACTCAACTCGGTAGTAATGAAGGATGCTCCAACCCCGCCTTTCGAACCAACAACCGCGACACGCTTTGCTTTACGCTTCTGACTTACGCCAGAAAATGTCTTGAGGTTTTTATTCACGTGATTCAAGAAGTCAGCAAACTCTTGTTTATTGACTGGCCAAAAAACGTAATAAAAGCCCATCTCTTTGAGAGAACGAAGCGTCGAGATCGCGTCTTCCTTGCCAATTACGACCACCCCTTTATGAGTTGGCACTTTACTGGCAAACGCTTTAGCATCTTCAACAACGCTGCGGGATTCATTCAGTTCAAGGATGACGATGTGACTGCTTTGTTGCTCTGTCAGCTTGGTTGAGCCCGAGTTCGCTTTTACGCAATCAGGATCATTCCAGCCTTCAAAACGGAACACTTCTTGAACTAGGTTCAAACACTCTTGTGATTGATAAAATAGCGTACAACCAGCGACCCCTGTCGTTGTGGATGGTGCGGGCTTTGCCTTGGTCGTTAGGGCTTTCGTCAGATCAAACATGATTATTCACCTATCAATCGAGACTTATCGGATACTTGCTTTAAACGCATCGATTCGACAAAACAATCTGGTTGTCCAATTCGAGCCTGAAACTTTGCTGGCAAGCATTGTTGAGTCTTCAAACGCGTTAACGTCACATGAATATTGAGATCGCTCGACAAAGAAGGCCTAGAGCGGTACTCAACTCTTTGTGGTGCGATGATATGTGCCGGATACTGCCTAAAGATCGGCTCCAACATCGTTTTAGCGCGTGTGGATTTGTACTCCACGACGTAAGTAGCGCCTTTATCCATCGACTCAATATCGCGAATAAGTTGCTCAATCTTCTTAGCAGTTTCAGTGCGCTTTTTGATTGCAAACTCAAAACTGTGGTTTTCTTTATAGACAATCGCTTCTGCGCCATTGCCTCCGAAATACCGCTCGTTTGCACAACCTAGGAGTGATGATGTCAACAAAGCAATGAATACAAGGTTCTTCATTGGATAAACCCTCCTTCCGACAACAAACGAATCGTGGCATCAGACGACGCAATAGAATCTTTATTGGATTCGATGTTCAACCAACGAGCCAATGTTGACGTTTTTTTGATGTACGGTAGTTGCACATCTTTCGGCTTAATAGGCTCAACTAGGTTTACCGTTGCCACGATAATCAATTCCGTGCGCTTTCTTTCAGTCGTGGCTTTGCGAAACGCAGCACCTAATATTGGGATATCGCCGACAAAGGGAATTTTTTGCATTTTTTCTAGGTCAGCGCTGCTCATCAAGCCACCTAGAATAAAGCTGTCGCCATCGGCCAACTCAACCGTTGTTAACGCTCGTCGTGAAGCCAGTTGGGGCACTTTTACACCCGCTGCTTCTACGTAGCTTTCGACCTCACTCACTTCCGGTGCGAGTTGCATGCGAATTTTGTCTTGGCTTAGAACCTTCGCTGTCAGGTCGAGTTTTATGCCGAACTCTTTGAACGAAATGTTTACGTTGTTATTGGTCGAAACGATAACCGGCACTTCTCCACCAACTAAAAAACTAGCCGATTCACCAGATAGCACCGTCAGGTTTGGTTCTGCCAATACTTCAGCAACTTGATCATTGCCTAAAGCGGTAATTAACGTACTTAGATTCGCGGCATCAAACTGGTCGAACACAAACTCACCAACGCTCGAACCGACAGAGCTCCAATCCACACCCACTGTTTTACCGAAGGATTCTGTCACTTGTGCCACTGAGATCTTGACGTTCACCTGCTGCGTTGTCGCAACCTGAATACGCTCAACAATCCCTTTCCAGGTCATGTTACGTGCGAAAATCATTCCTTCGGGCTCTTCGTACTGGGCGTAGTCAGATTTGAATTCAAACTTATAAGTTTTATCCCACTTCTCTGTTTTTTCGCGCCCAAGTAACGTTGCAACTAAACGGTAGATTTCGTCACGCGTCTCTTCTGAGTCAACAACACCACTCACAGCAACTTGCTCGCCTACCGACTGAACCGTAACCTTTGCATCCGGGAAATGAAATTTGAGCTGACGTCTAATTTCGGTTAAATCCAAATCCACAATAATTCGGTCTGAAAGCAAGACATCCTCATCAATGCCATAAACAATCAAGCGGGACTGCCCGATACCATTGGCAAACACGACCAAGGTGGTGTCGTTAATAACTTTATAGTCCGCAACATCAGGGTTACTAATGAACACTTTGCCAATCGGCTGTTTAACCGAAATGTGCTGACCGTCATTTAGCGTGATTGAACGATCAGCAGCGTGAGTTTTTGTCACAAAAAACAAGCAAAAAAACAGGGACGCGATAAATATTGAAAGTGATTGGCTAATTCGAGGTTGTATTACCATTACAAAGCCTCCCTTCGATCAATGACATTGCCACGTAGTTCTTCAATGCCGGTGTAATTATCAATAACATTGCGCACTTCAGCGTACTCTGGTTTGTTATAAGTTTGGCTTCGATATATTTCGATGTGCATGGTTCGTTGCGCCAAAGCAAGCTTCGCCAAGTCGTCCGGTTTCACCTCAATAACAACCGTTGTCAGGCCGTTTTCCTTACTTGGAGAGCGGGCAGTAACAGAACTGTCACCCTTGGCATCATCACCGATGTTAAGTACCTTGACATGCTTTAAGAACATTGACGCTTTAACGCCCTTAAAACGTTTAGGCTTATCAATATTCTGAGCTAGGTTATCGTTAGGAGAACTGACCGTGAGAATGTCAATGAACGACCCAGGACGAATGTAATCATTGATTAAGTTCTGGTCGCTTACTTCAAGTGGATATAATGTCATTCCTTCCGTTACCAGAAGATCGATATACCCAGGTTGTCCGGGGCTCACTTGATATTCCGGTAATACGACATCACCTAGATCCAAACTTCTATTGAGCAAAATAGATGGTGAGAAACTGATTTGAGCATCTTCCCTAACGCCCAGTGCCAATGCTTCGTTTAGAGGAAGCTGTTGTTTAACCACACCTTGGGCACTGATAGCATGCCCTTTTTCATAAGCTTCTGTGGTCATCCAAACAGCAACGTATTCTTCGTTTGTGTTCTCCACCACTGCAGCAGTCGCTATCGGTTGAGGGTCGCTTTTGAATAAGTCGATAACGCCTAACGCACCCACTATCAAAGCGACGATAGCAACAAGTAATACCAGTCGAGATCTCATATTGTGCCTATTCTTGGAGGTTTAAATATGTGGCGTGTTTTGAGTTAAAATGATTAAGTAAAATCCAATGCTTATTGCTATCCCATATGGAATGCCTTCTTGCGTGTTAGACGTATTAGTTACCAATTTTCGGCTAACTAAATAAATAATCGCCAAAAATCCACCAGCAAACGCCGTCATAACAAGGCTCCAAGGTAAATCTTTGAGCGGGATGACTAGGGACAAAACCGCTGCGTATTTAATATCACCGGCTCCAACCCAAATCAGAGCGTATAGAATTAGCCCGCCTCCTAACATCAGCAAAAAGGTGATAAATTGAAGGTCTAGTGGTGACAAAAAGCACTGAAACAAAAGCAGTATAAACAAAGTATGGTTGTGTATTTTTCGATGAAGCAGATCAACGATGGATACATATAAACACACTATGAACAATACCAACAAATACAATTCATAACTCAAAACAAAGACTCTTGCCTGAATATATATTAGTTAATAATAATATTTTTAAGACATCAAAAATTAACAGAGCCAGACCGATGAAAACAAAGGTCTGGCACAAACATCTATCGATATTATTTATACTAGTAAGTAAGGTTTTCTTTTACTTGCTAGCAGTATCAATGGCACCTGCCACTTGATCAAATGCGCCTTCTAGTTTGCCGATAAAACCATCAGAGCCTACTGCAGTAGTTACTAATACAGCCATTGCTACTGCAATCAGACCATATTCAATCGCAGTTACACCACGTTCGTCGTTCTTGAATTTTGATAAAAATAGGCTTGTTTGTACGTATAGTTTAGTGATCATGATCGTTCCTATGAGTTAAATTTATAAAAGAGGCGCCAGTCTAATTAATACCTTTAACCAAGAAAAAATAGCACCTATTGATAAAATCGATAGGATGCGTAAATAACACTCAAAATTACCAAATAAATACCGAACACTTTTTAAACAAAAACTTAAAATACAATACCTTAGCTTAATTTTTTACACTGCGATGACAGTAAAAATGACTATTTGATAGTTTTAAAAATTGGAACAAGGGTCATCAATAGAGTGATAGCTCTACATATTAATTAATAATTCAACACAAACCAATTGATACGAGTGATAATCAATTATGCCATATAGGAATATGTTGGCGACGGTTTAATGTAAAAATAATTAACCATGGTTTATAAAACCTGTTGAAATATGAGAATCATCACGCTATATATACGAACAATAAACCTAAAACTATAAATTACTTGCTTTTAAAAAGGTTGGTAGAATCATGAAACTACAATTCGAAAATATTGTTTCGTTCGTAGCTGTAGTTGAGGAAGGTTCATTTAGCTCCGCAGCTCGGAAGCTTGGCAAATCCCAATCTACTGTTAGTACTGCTGTTCAGAACCTGGAATCAGACTTAGGCTTCAATTTATTTAATCGACAATATTCTAAAGTCTGGCTGACCGAGAAAGGGAAACGTCTATTCCATTTGTCTGCCCCTGTTGTTTCAAAGTATCGAGAATTGATGACAACAGCACAGCAAATGAATATATCAGAGCAAATCGTTTATCGTGTAGGCATTGATCCACTGGTATTCAATAAAGAAGTAAAGAAAACACTACTAGACTTTTCAGAAGCATTTCCTAATGTAGACTTGCTTGTTGTCACCAAACCAAGCTTTGTTTTGGGTAACTACATAAACGAAGGGAAGATCGATCTAGCCTTGGGAAACCCCTACCACAAAACAGGGAACGACTTTAATATTGATGAGTTGTTTTACGTCAACTGTTGGTGGGTGGCACACGAGGCCTTGACGAATATTGACAGTAACCCGTCGCAACGAGTCCTCTTAATGGATGGCAGCGAAGAGTTACTCAATTTATCTAACATAGCAGCCTATAATTTATGGCGTCTGGATGATTTGGGAACCATCCTAGACCTATGTAAAGCCCAAAAGGGCATTGCTTTTTTGCCAGAATTTCTCATCGAGGAAAATGAAAAAGAGAGCAAGCTAAGACGGATTAACGACCACCCAGATTTATTTGGTAAGCGAGTGACCGCTTCTCTATTTTGGCCAACACATTCCGATTTTAGTTTGTTCAACCAATGGATAAAAGGGGAGCTAAGAAGTAGTGTAGCCCCTCAACCAAAGTTCATGGCAGATTTAGCACAATAACCCACTCTATTTCTCTTTTTTCTAAACCTGCTTTCCAGAATGTAAAAGAGCCGCAGTTTGCGGCTCTTGTTCTATTCAATTGTGTTTAAAAACAGCTGATTCTTTACCCCGCACGATTAGAGTGCAGGTTCTACGTACCTTTAAAAATACAAAAGAAACTATAACAACGTTTTCGAAAAGAACTTATCAAGTTTGACTACGGCTTGATCAACATACTTGTTTTGATCGTAAAGGTCGAAATGTTGCGCCCCTTTAATCTCAAACAACTCAGCGTCAATGCCAGCATCTTTACCACGTTTTACCGCCACTTCGCTAAAATACGCCGATAGCGCTTCAGTCCCAACGACAGCCAAGAAAGGAGTGTCGCCAAGTAGCGCCATGTTTTCTGATGGGTTATAAGCGTAGCGTGTATCTAGAGACATAGCAGCGCGCATTGGCGAATAGTTCTCAGCACTGCCACCACGCTCAGGGTTACGATAGTAATCAGCAGCGCGAACCCAAAACTCATTCATGGATTTGGCTTTTTCTGCAGATGGAATGCCATCAACAAGCACGACCTCACCTGTTTCGTAATACTTTTGACGTGCCTCGCTCGCCATTTGGATCTGCTGACGATATTGCTCAACCGGATCGCCCGTAAGTTGGTCCATATACTGAGTTGCCCCCCCCATACCATAGTCAGTAAAGTCAACAAAGCCACTGACTGTTGCTACAGAGTCTAAACGGGTATCCTGCATTGCAACTTGTAAGCTGTAACCAGCACCAGAGCAAATGCCTAGCTCACCGATGCGCTGAGGGTCAACGCCTGGAAAATGACTCAAGAATGTAATGGCATTCTTAATATCTTCAACCTTCATTGGCGCATTTTCCATACCGCGAGGATAACCACCACTTTCACCGTAAGTACGATGGTCAAAAGCTAGGGTAATATAGCCTTTTTTTGCCATTTTCTCGGCGTAAATACCTGCGGTTTGCTCTTTAACACCACTGGCTGGCGTAATCACTACAAGCGCTGGATAGTTTTTGCTTTCGTCATAATTGGGTGGCAAGAACACATTGCCAGCAATACGAACATTCTCACTAAGAAAAGCAACTTTATTTTTGCCATCGTGATAGTCAGCACCCAAGAAGGTTTCCGCAGCAACAGATGTTGTTCCTAAAACGGCACTCGCAACTAACGAAAGGGGGATTAATTTAGTAGTTTTCATATCTTACTCCATAGATTTCTGAGGTTTGCAACGTTCCCCGCTGCAACAGATGTATGTTATGAAAACCATAAGTGTTGATATATAGCACTCAAATCAATTCACTGTTGCTATTAAACAACAATTAAAGAGATACATTTATAGAGATAGTCACAGATATACGCAAGTAAGGCATGACTTAATTACTTGGAGAGATAGTTTAAAGCATGACAATTTTTGCTAGCTATAGCCTGCCGCCGTTTTTTTATTCGACTTCATGCGCCCGGGGTTGAACTAACCGGTATCCTCTCGCTAGCGTCACTTCTAAACAAAAAAGCCAGCGTTGAATCAATCAACACTGGCTTTTGTTTAGTTAAACCGAAACGGGAATCAGTCTACAAAATACGGCAGTTGTTCTTCAGTCAGAGCACTGTCTCTGGCAAAGTCAGTATGCACCAGTACCCTGCTAACGTTCCAGTTAGTTAATTAAGTCTTGGTTAAATACCTTAGACTTAGCAAACATGTTTTCCATACTCGTCACATTAGACGTATTCCAATGACATATATCTTGGCTAAAGGCATGGGCAGACAAAACGGATGGCGTTATATGCTGCGCGAGCAAACGATTGATGAGTCGATCACGGACCAGTAAATCCAAGGCAGGATGTTTATGGATGCCGTAAACAGTGACCCTGAGGTACCAAAACGCCTGCATTTAGCCTTTAATCTCGACAACGTTGCCACTTAAGAACTGCGATATTTCTTGCAATTTTTTGCACTCTTCGCAATTTTATTAGACACAATATAAGCCATTCTGAGCACTATTAACTCTCGGCAAGCTCCGTTATTTCAAAAGGGCTAACGGCTCGTTAACTCTCATAAGCGGTGGCAGAATTGCGAAAAAATGAGTTCGAAAACACTGCAGGTGAGCAGGAGTGCGTTTTACGTGGATTAGGCATAGTTACCTTAGCTCTTGAAGAACCGACCTCATATCATTTACCTTTCTCACTACCCGCTCCACCCACATATGCAATAAGTGTTACATAAGAGCATTAAGCAATCTCACTTAAATATACATATCAATTAGACATCTTTATATTCAAATTGACTATACAAACAACTCATAACAATGGAGTCAGTTATGCTAAAAAATACCCTTTTATTATCAAGTTTTATATCTCTAGGTGCTACAGCTTCACCTATTCAGATTGATAGCTGCGAACAGTTGCTCAATCTTGAAGACAAAACCAACTCTGATTACGTGTTACTTCAAAATATTGATTGCTCAGGTTTTATTCATACCGAGCCAAAGTCATTCGCCGGGAACTTTGATGGTAATGGTTACGCGATATCAAACTTAACAATTTCAGCAACCAAAGGTGATGTGGGATTATTTTCCAGAATTAATGCTGGGGAAATCAAAAACCTTACCATCAGTAATTTCCAAATAAATACACAAAACAAAGAAGCCAAAACCGTTGGAGCTTTGGCCGGGTTACTAAACGGCGGGCTTATTAAAAACGTTACAATTACCGATTCAGCAATTTCAAACTCTGTAGGTTCTTGGGCTGTAGGTTTGCTTGTCGGTAGAGCCGATAGTGCTATGCTACAAGATATTGTTGTTCAACATAGCGCCTTAAGTTCATCCACAGATTCGAACAAAATTGGGGGCGTATCAGGTTGGTTAATAGAGGGCGCTGGCGCAAACAACATTAAGGTTAACGATGTTAAAATAACTGTCAAAAATAGTGGTTTTAATTACGTTGGTGGGATATTTGGAAATGTAAAACAAACAAAACTTGAATTGCTTGAGATAGCAGATAGCTCACTTAAAAGAAATGATTTAGGAAAAAGTGGGAGAAACGGGCTTTTAGTAGGACAACTAGATAAATCAACCATCACCAATGGCAGCGTCGTAAACGTTGTCCATAATCTAGTGCTTGGTAAATATAACGGTATTGCGGCTGGAACAATTTTACAGTCAGCAGATGATGAAGTTTTACTCGATAACATCTCTCACAATGATGTCGATAACTCATTACAGTGGCATTACGTTAACCCGAAAGAGACTTATAGAACTAACAATCTGTACCTCAATTTGAGTAACGAATCTACATTACCACCTTCTGTGTGTCGCTTCTAAGCGTAAGTATTTAGCTTTCATAATAAATAATCAGTACAATTTAGTGCCATGAGCATATCATTTAGATAGGTTCATGGTGCTATATGAGAGTAATTTGCCAGGAGTGTAGCGAGAAAGCCCGCATACAAAAGCCAAGCCGTATTTCAGCAGGATATGGCGATTTATATTATAGTTGTGGTGACCCTGAGTGAGACCATACCTTCTTAATGAGTCTCTCTTTCAGCCATACCCTTAGCCCTTCTGCTAAAACGACTTCAAAAAGGGCCTTTAGCCTAGTTAGAGCACTAGCCCCAGAACAACAGAAAGTGCTGAAACAACAGCTCTCGATGCTGTAGCTTAAATTCATAGGGCTATTCGCCTCATCGGCCATTTGAATGAACATCTTAATGGCTTTCACCCTGTTCGCTATCAAGCTTGCCTTGATTATCAGCGACAACCAATCCCATCAACGGCTGTCAGTTTCTGTAGTAATTGCGCTGAATATAATCAGTGTATTTTTTCTACCTTTACTTGAGTAACGGCTATTTACCGTATCAGTCTTTTGGCATTTCGTTTTTTGTTCAAAAAAAGAGCCGCAAACTGCGGCTCTTAATTTATCTATTTCAATTTAAGCAAAAACTTATTCTTTACCGAATACGTTGTTTTCCTGCTCTTGTACGCGGATGAAGGTAGTACGCTTGGTTAGCTCTTTAAGCTTTGCTGCACCTACGTAAGTACATGTTGAGCGAACACCGCCAAGGATGTCTTGGATAGTACCGTGAACGCTGCCACGGAATGGTAGAAGTACAGTTTTACCTTCAGCGGCACGGTAGCCAGCAACACCACCAGAGTGCTTGTCCATCGCGCTCTTCGACGACATTCCATAGAATTTCATGAACTTCTTGCCGTCTTGTTCGATCACTTCACCGCCTGACTCTTCGTGACCTGCTAGCATACCGCCTAGCATTACGAAGTCAGCGCCGCCGCCGAATGCTTTTGCAACGTCACCCGCACATGAACAGCCACCGTCACCGATGATCATGCCGCCAAGGCCGTGTGCAGCGTCACCACACTCAATGATTGCAGAAAGTTGAGGGTAACCAACACCTGTTTTAACACGTGTAGTACATACAGAACCTGGGCCGATACCCACTTTCACGATGTCTGCACCCGCTAGGATTAGCTCTTCACACATATCGCCAGTCACTACGTTACCTGCAGAGATAACTTTGTCTGGGAATGCAGCACGTACACGTTGTACGTACTCGACTAGGTGCTCTGAGTAACCGTTAGCGATATCGATACAGATGAAGATAAACTCATCAGAGATCGCCATGATGTCTTTGGTTTTTTGGAAGTCTGCATCAGACGTACCAGTAGACACCATAACGTTGTTTAGCGTTGTTTTGTCAGCTGTTTTCGCAAACTCTGCCCAGTCTTCTACTGTGTAGTGTTTGTGAACAGCGGTCATTACACCATGCTCTGCTAGTGCCTTCGCCATTGCGAAGCTACCAACCGAATCCATGTTCGCCGCAATTACAGGCACACCAGACCATTGACGGCCACTGTGCTTGAATGTAAAATCGCGGGTTAAATTTACTTGAGAACGGCTCTTAAGGGTTGAACGTTTCGGGCGAAACAGTACATCTTTGAAACCTAACTTAAGTTCTTGTTCGATACGCATTGTGTAATTCCTTGATTCATAAGTATATGTGTCATCTCAGAGTGCGTAGTGAAGTCGTTGGCAGACGAGTTCACTGTTCTTCGGACACAAAAAAACCGGAGCGTTGGCAGACGCTCCGGTTTTCAGCATTATAGGTCGTGATTTATTTCCTACAAGTCTGATATTTGAATTTTTTTTGTGATACCATCTTGGAAATCGCATATCAAAAACACCGCACCTCTCCCCAAAATCATAACTTCATTAACAATATCAGATAGTTAAAACCCACCACCATTTAATCCTTTGCGCAAACCTTTGCGTGAAACCGATAGCTTTTTACCGTTCAGATTCTCATAAATGCTCAAAATTGCATCAAACGGTCTTTAATCCTTGGATCAAACAAAAAATATTTCCTGATTTTTTCACGCTTCACATCACTCTTTTGCCATTTTTAGCGCTGTTTTCTCCGTTCAATAATCGTTTTTTAAGTTAATGGCATCTCGAAGTGATTCAATAACATCACTTGCCAATAACCCAATTTCGCCTTTTTGTTGAACATTAATGTCCGCAGCGTGACTATGAAGCATCACTCCCAAACGTGCAGCAACAGCAATAGGTAACCCTTTGGCAAGCAGCGCGGCAATCACACCAGAGAGCACATCACCCATTCCACCACTTGCCATTCCCGGATTCCCAGCAAGACACACGTACATTTTTACCCCATCATAGATAAGCGTCCCTGCCCCTTTCAGAACAACAACGCCGCCATAACGTTCATGAAGTTGTCTTGCTGCGGCAAAACGGTCTTGCTCTATGTCCTTTGTAGAGACATTAAGTAAACGGGCCGCCTCTCCGGGATGCGGTGTCATTACACGCTGTTCATCTCGTAGAACCACGACATCATTACGTTGATTCAGCATCGCAAGAATATTGAGTCCGTCTGCATCAACGACTTTCAGTTTGTGCTGCTGAGATAAGTATTGATAGGCTTGATGCGCCCATTCATCCTCACCGAAACCAGGACCAAAAGCTAAGGCATCCGCCCAACGTGTCCGTTTAATCAGTTCGTTGTCCTGCTCTTTTAGCTCATCAAACGTAATAGCCTGACTCATGACTTCTGGAGAGCCAACTTGCAATGGCAATAAAGAGCTCGGGTGTGTCAGAGCAGCCGTAAGTCCTGCGCCTGTTCTTACTGCAGCTGAGGCGCACAAGCGAATGGCGCCAGACATGCCTTGATTACCACCTATACATAAGAGCTTGCCATTATTCCCTTTGTGGGCTGTGGCTTTTCTTTCTGGCAGTAACCTTCTGATAATTAGATGATCGATGCCTAACGCACTTTCTTCTTCAATCGACTCAAACTCGACGTTTACACCCAAGCCAGAAAAATGCAGCTCACCGACGTAGTCTCTCGCCTGCCCTGTGCATAAGCCTTGCTTCACACCAATAAAAGTCACCGTATGATCCGCTTGTATGGCATCTCCGAGCACGGAACCTGTGTCTGCACTTAACCCCGAAGGAATATCGATTGAGATGACTGGACAATGAATTTGATTAACTTGATCAATGTAGCGACGATATTCATGCCTTACTTCACCAGAGAGCCCTGTACCAAGCATGGCATCAATGATAACGTCCGCCTCCAAAAGCGCTGTGTGCCAATCGCTCCAGCTGCTGTTCTCACCATCGATCGTTTGCCAATCTTCGAATGCTCGCAGCGCATCCCCTTTCAATGCTGTGGTGTCCCCTAGCTGGAAGACTCGGACGTTTAGCTGCGCCTGTTTTGCGAGAGTAGCAAACACATACCCATCCCCACCGTTGTTCCCTTTTCCGCAAACCACCAGCACAGTTCGAGCCTTTGGATAAAGGTGGAGAAATCGCTCGTAAACCGCCATACCAGCACGCTGCATCAAACTGTACATTGAGACTCCAGCCATTTGAGCTGCGATCACTTCTCCATTTCTGACTTGCTCTGCGGTATAGAGCTTGAGGGCGAGATTAAAATCCATAACGATATTCTACGGTTCAAAAGACACGATTTAAGTATACGAAAAAGCCGAGGCGAACCTCGGCTTTTGCGCGTTTATTTTCTCAAGCTTTATTTTTGCTGTTGCGACGTCAAGTTTGCTGCTGCGACGTCAAGTTTGCTGCTGCGACATCAAGGCTTCGGCAGTTGCATCTTGAATCGATAAGAACAACGAGTTGATTTTCCCTGTTGGGGTTCGCATTGGGTTTAGCGTCACGTTTTGGTACATGAACTCTGCTTGTTGCGTCACTGGTCGAACATTTCGGCAACGGAACAGATATGGACGCTGACGCCACGTGATGAAGCTTCGACACCCCAAATCGTAAACAGGCTTAGTTTTCAATTTGAACCACTCTTGCGGGATCTCAGGGAAGATATCAAAGATCGAGCGCCCAATGGCTTCGTGAGATTGCAAGCCGCTGTGGTGCGTCATAAAGCCGTTCCACACTTGAACGTTATAGTCTTTATCGATCACAACTAAACCCATTTCGACATTCTGCACCATGTCGACCATCCAATGGAATTGTTCAAATTCTGCAGGTAAGTTCAGCATTAGAAGTCCTCCATTAGGTACGACAGTTTGTTATCCAGTAACGGCAGTGACTCATCAACAAACATAAACAGTAGATCACAACGGATAGAGGTGCCTTCAATGTTGTAGCTGACCTCGAATGTCATGGTTCGGCTAAATGCCCCTGTGGTTGATTCGATGATGGAATCAATGGAGATATGTTGTCCAAGCAATACTGGAGAGCTTTGGAAGAATCGCACCTCAGATTGCTCACCTAAACCATTTAAGAATGAACCGACTAAGATATTGGATATGTCCATCAACAACTCAAGCTCTTCTAACTCTTCGCTGTCCGCTGGCACCTTCATCAGTTTCTTAAGATCGGAAACGCTGGAGTCACTGAGAATGACCAGTGCCTCGCCTGCAATGCCTTCGCCACAAAAACCTTGGCAAACACCGGAGACGTTATCGTGAGAAGCTAAGTCTCGTAGCGCCATGTGCAGCTCACTGACTTCAAAGATATTCACGTTTGGAAGAGGGAGCTGAACAAACACATCAAAGTGGCGAGCTAGCGCGTCGGCCGCACGACCAATAGAGACGTTAGCCACTTCCATATAGATGTCGCGGCGACGCAGAATGGGTAATTCAATCGTGGTAGGAGTAATGACTTGGGGACGATCATTAGGCTCTATCAGCTCTTTTAACGTCGCCTTAAGCTCATCTTTACCAATCGGCTTTTGGATAAATGCTTTCGCACCGAGCGCAAAGACACGCTCTTTCGCTTTAGGTTGAATATCACCAGACACAACCACCACGGGCGTTTGGATCCCCAAGCGTTTCATATTTTCTAATGTTTCAAAACCGTCCATTTCTGGCATAGTGAGGTCGAGAAACATCAGCTTGAATTCTTTTTGCGCCAACTCTTCAAGCGCATTTTTACCATGGATGGCAAATGTCACGTCTGCATTCAATGTTGCTGGCAGTGATCTTGCCATCTGCTTGCGTGCTAACGCTGAATCATCACAGATGAGTACAGGAAAAGACATTCTACCACCTTTAATATTCAACAATCTGCGCAGGAGTCTAACAGATTGATACCGCCTATAATACGAAGAAACTGACGAGGAGTTTTTTCTTTGTTGTTTACCGGGTAAGCATACGCAATATGAATAGATGAGTGAACCAGTGAAACGAGAAAATCCCGAATTCCCTATACATTTAGTGACATTGCGCAGGAGTGATTAAAACTTCTACAGAGCTTGATACGCAAGGGGTTGCCTTTATCGACCCCAGCTCTTTCAACTGAATCGCAAACAAAAAAGGCACCCGATGAGGGCACCTTACTTTTCGTTTGATTATTGTGCTTTCTATGGCACACCGTGACCTTTTGATGCTACCCAAACTCGGTACCATTGCTCACGAGTGAGTTCAATGTTCAAAGCATTCACTGCTGCGTGAACACGCTCAATTTTACCAGAACCGATAATTGGCATTGGTTTAGAAGGTAAGCGACGAACCCAAGCGTAAATGACCTCATCAATACTGTTTGCGCCCACTTCTTCTCGAATAGCTTCCAGCTCGTTACGAACACGAACCGCTTGCTCTGTATCACCCGTGAAAATGGAACCACCACCCAAACATGACCATGCCATTGGACGAACACGATGTGTTTGAAGTAGGTCTAACGTACCATCGTGTGCCACTTCAAAATTCAGTGGGTTGATTTCCACTTGGTTAGTCACAAGAGGTTTGCTTAAACGAGATTGAAGAAGTTCGAATTGACGCGGCGTGAAGTTAGAAACACCAAAGTGCTTAACTTTACCCACTTTATGTAGCTCAGAGAACGCTTCTGCAACCTCATCTGCGTCCATCAACACGTCTGGACGGTGAATCAGTAGAACGTCAATCTCGTCGACTTTGAGTCTCTCAAGCGAGTTGTTCACGGATTGATAGATGTGTGCAGCGCTGGTGTCATAGTGGTTAATCTTACGCTCTGGCGTTTTGTCACCACATAAATTGATGTCGCACTTTGTCACGATCTGAATTTCCTCACGAACGCTCTTGTCTAGTGCTAATGCTTCACCAAACAACGCTTCACATTCGTAATTACCGTAAATGTCAGCATGATCAACGGTGGTAATACCTAACTCAATGTGTTGCTTTAGGAACGACAAACGCTCTTGCGCTGTCATGCCCCAATCTACTGCACGCCAATATCCTTGAACCAGCTCAGAAAACTCTGGACCGTTTGGTGCAGTCACTACTTTTGCAACCATGGGTTTCTCTCCTTTTCTTAATCTGCATTCATCCTAGTCTTGTTTTACCGCTTGCTCAACGGGTAAACTTTCGCAATTCGAACTGGAGTACGAAATATGTCTTTTGCCCAACGACTCGCCACGTTAATTGGCGAAGAAAGCATCAGCGGTTTTGCCCGACGCGTCGACGTCTCCGAGGCTTTAATTCGCAAATACCTCAAAGGAAGCGAACCCAGCTTAACCAAAGCCAACCAAATCGCAATGCGGGCCAATTGCTCATTGGAGTGGCTAGCCACCGGCTGTGGCTATTTATACCGTCAGGCAGAGGTTGTGGATATGGAAGCCTACAAACTTGCCTTCCAGCACGTCATGAGTGGAACGATCTCTCAGGTTGAAGAAACACAACATCGCAAACTGATTGCGGGTTACCAGTATCTGCGTGCTCATAAAAAGTCGGATGGATTTTTGGACGAGTCAGCAATGGCTACATTTTTAGCCTTGCACCATGAGAATAAAACGGAAACATCAGAGAGCTAAAGCATGGCACTTTAGAAACGAATCACCTCTAGCTCAATCATCTCGCCATCACTGTTTAAGGTGACGTTTAATCTTGGCGCTGGAGAACCAAACTCTTGTGCTAAAACCCAATCAATACGACGTGGTACTTGCTGAGGGTAGCGGTTGATAAATAGGACCAGTGCTTTATCGACCACTTCTGGCGAGTTGTGTTTTAATGCTTCAGCAACATCGTACTGCTCACCTTGTATTGCTATTCGCTTCATCACCAATCCATCTTTTCTCAGGTTCAGTATCAGCTCACTTAGATTTTGAGGTTGGTAGTCCGTGAGAAAGATAAGACGAATCGCTTTTGCCCTTGCGTTTGCTTCTCCATAGAGATGTTGCTGATAGTAGTGAAAGTCATCCAAACAGAATGCACCTGCACTTTCTTGCGCCTCACAGGTATACCACTCTCCGCCCTCTTGCAAAGTCTGTTGAACCTCAACGACAGATGCGTCCGATAATATAACTTGCCACCATGCCCCCTGCGCATAAGCAGTTTGCGTCAATAAACAGAGGGAGAGCAACGAACAAAAAGAAAAACGCAGCATGGCCTTACTATTAAGCTAACTCAAGAAGATGAATAAGAGCTTTATCTTTGCTGCAAGCCGAGCGAGAAGCAAGCTGCGATGTCGAATTTCAGGTACAAAAAAGCGGACCTTCTAGTCCGCATCAATCTTTGTACAAAGCCTAAACTGCGTAATCCATCACGCTGAGAACCATTACGACAAACAGAATATCATACCATTTAAATTTATCAACATTGCATTCTGTTTTTTGTAGGGAATGGAACGTTCAGGATCAAGCAGGCATTAAAAAGGCGCACAGTGCGTGCGCCTCTGCCTCGTGACTCAATCGTGAGTATGCGAATCGGGAAGACTATTGATGCGTCCCGAACAAATGACGAGGAATTTCTGTAGGGTTTGAATCCATCCAAATTGTGTGTAAAACCTCACATCCCTCCTTCTGAAGCAGTCATGTTGCTTTACACTTAAAGCATGGTTCATTTCGCTCAGAAAACAAGTTTTACTAATAAAAAAATAGCGTCGAATATGGGACCAATAGCACAATATTAATCAATATTTAGACAATTGATGCTTGAACCGCTCAATAGTGGAAAGCTAAATTGCATCTTTATTGATTAGGTCTAGACTCTCCGAGGCGTATAATTTCTTTCGTCCCTTCCAATTAGTAGTCTAGGAGAATCTGTTAATGACCAAACGCGAGAGAATTGTGAAATCTGTGTTAGCGCACGTACCGAAAGATGCGATTAACCAGTTTGTCTCTCGAGGGTCAACGCCAACATCATTTTCCGTCCTCTTTATGGCCGCGATTGTTGGTACGCTAGCAGGCCTTGTTGGAACCTACTTTGAAATCGCGGTTCACTTTGTATCCGAGACTCGTACCGAATGGCTAAAGAGCGAGATCGGTAGCGTACTGCCTTTGTGGCTCGCTGCAATTTTGATCAGTGGCGCGTTAGCGTTCATCGGTTACTACCTTGTTCACCGTTTTGCTCCTGAAGCATCTGGCTCAGGCATTCCTGAGATCGAAGGTGCAATGGATAACATTCGTCCAGTACGCTGGTGGCGAGTCATCCCTGTGAAGTTTTTCGGCGGTATGGGTGCACTTGGCTCAGGTATGGTACTAGGTCGCGAAGGTCCAACAGTACAGATGGGCGGTGCGGTTGGTCGTATGGTTACAGACATCTTCCGAGTAAAGGACGATGATACCCGTCACTCTCTATTGGCATCCGGTGCTGCCGGCGGCTTGGCGGCGGCATTTAACGCACCGTTGGCAGGCATCATGTTTGTGGTTGAGGAGATGCGCCCTCAGTTTCGTTACTCTTTGATTTCGATTCGCGCAGTGATCATCTCAGCCATCATGGCGAACATTGTGTTTCGAGCTATCAACGGTCAAGAAGCCGTTATCACCATGCCACAATACCAATCTCCTGAATTGCAATCGTTGTGGTTGTTCCTGCTTCTCGGTTCTTTGTTCGGCGTGTTTGGTGTTGTATTCAACAAACTGATAACCATTGCACAAGACAGCTTTGTTGCATTACATAAAAACGACCGTAAACGCTACCTAATCACAGGTACCATTTTAGGCGGCGTATTTGGTCTGTTGCTGCTTTACGTGCCACAGCTTACCGGTGGTGGTATTGGCTTGATCCCAGATATTACCAATGGTAATTACTCGATCTCGATTTTAGTCATGCTGTTCGTTGGTCGCGTGATTACCACCCTACTTTGTTTCGGCTCTGGTGCGCCTGGTGGTATTTTTGCACCAATGCTGGCGCTTGGTACTCTCTTTGGCTACGCATTCGGTGCCAGTGCAGACATGCTGTTGCCTTCACTGACTATCGAACCGGGTGTATTCGCAATTGCAGGCATGGGGGCGCTATTTGCAGCAACAGTGCGTGCACCGATTACTGGTATCTTGCTGGTTATCGAAATGACGAATAACTACTACCTAATCTTGCCACTCATTATTACCAGTTTGGGCGCAGTAATCGTAGCGCAGTTACTTGGCGGGCAACCGATTTACAGCCAGTTGCTACATCGTACGCTTAAAAATGACAAACTACGTCAACAAGACCTACCAGAAAACCAAGCATAAGTTGATATATCCAAGTAACTTCGAGATGCTTGGCTAAACAGGCTCCAAATTATCTTTCATAAAGAACCATGATTTGGAGCCAGTAATTTTGCATTTTTACATCTCTCTACAAAAATAACCTATCAAACTCACAAAATTCCCACTCTCTGATATTTACTTATAATAACTAAGGGTAAGAAGCCGTTAAACTTGTTAGTATTCGCGGCTCAAATTAGAGTAAATCACCCAATCTCGGAGTAGTTTTGAACTGGAGAAGACTTGTGCAGTTTTATAGTGTCCCGCCATCACAAGCGGCGCTGGCACTAGGCATGATAGGGCTTGGACAAGCTTGGGCTTTATATCTCCCAGAGATTGGTGAGCCAATCAGACCATTCCTTGCTGCACTCGGAGCACTGCTTCTTACCCCTGTTCTGCTGAAATACGCCACCAGCCCTCGCCTATTTATGGCGGACATCAAGCACCCTCTGAGCGGCAGCTTAATGGCTCCGATGAGTATGGCGTTACTCATGCTTTGCGACTACCTTGCTGCGGTTGCGCCCATCATAGCTTATCCACTTTGGTTTATGGCGGTGTTACTGCACTTTACGATGATGGTGTTGTTCTTTGGTTTCCAGATCATCAACTTCAAGATGTCGAACATTGTGCCAAGTTGGTTCTTATATCCTGTTGGTTTGATCAGCTCTTCCCTTGCAGGTTCTCAATTCGGCCATAATGTATTTTCTGAAACCTTGGCAATGATGTGTATTGGCATTTACTTCTTTATGTTGCCATTAGTCCTTTATCGCCTTGTGTTCTTTGGTTCTCTTCCGCGTCGCGCACGCCCAACATTGGCGATCATGGCAGCTCCGGTGAACTTGTCTTTAGCGGCTTATTTGGTCAACTTTGGCGAGCCAGATCCGATACTGACAGGCGCATTAGCAGGCATCGCCATCACTATGACGTTGTTGATTTACCTGTGTTATTTCCGTTTGATGCGCTTGAAGTTCCAGCCATCTATTGCTGCAGTTACCTTCCCTTCTGTTATCAGCGCGATTGCGATGCATCGTCTTACCACTTTTTTTGCAGAATCTTACCCACAGTGGCATTGGTTACATGATTTTGGATTTCTTGAATTAAGTGTTGCCACCGTGCTCGTGATTTGGGTTTCCGCTGGCTATGTAAAAATGTACTGGCCAGAACTCATCAGCACACCCTCCAAGCAAATGTAAAAAAGGATGGCGTTTGCCATCCTCTTAGAATATTGCTTTGTTACTTAGCGTAAACCGTGCAGAAACTCGGCACGCGTTGCTGGGTTGCTTTTGAAGATGCCACCCAATGCTGTTGTTGTCGTTTCGCTAGTTGCATCCATCACACCACGAGATTTCACGCAGTAGTGTGTTGCGTCAATCGTCACTGCCACATCATCAGACTCAAGCAACGTTTGAAGTGCAACAAGAATTTGCTGTGTCATACGCTCTTGAACTTGTGGACGCTGTGCGAAGAAGCGGACAATACGGTTGATCTTTGATAAGCCAATGATCTTGCCACGTGGAATGTAAGCCACAGCAGCTTTGCCATCGATGGTCACAAGGTGGTGTTCACAAGTGCTGGTCACTGTGATGTCCTTCACGCGAACCATCTCGCTCACGTTCATCTTGTTCTCAATCACCGTGATTTTCGGGAAGTTGGAGTAATCCAGACCGGAGAAGATTTCGTCAACGTACATCTTAGCAATGCGGTGAGGGGTTTCTTCTAGGCTATCGTCGGTAAGGTCAAGTTGAAGCAGACCTAAGATCTCACGCATGTGGTGTTCGATCTTCTCTTTCTTCTCTTCACGACTTACGTTGTTTGGACGCATTGGCGTTTCCAAACCGCGTTGCTCTAGCGCTTCTTTTACTAACTTCGCTGACTCGCTAAGACCTGACATTCCACTTCCTCTTTTGTTACTTCCGCTTTAATACAAACCCAACCAAAATTGCATTCATATTTTTCGCTTTGAGTTGCTCAGTTTCGTGTCTTTACACCAAGTCACATCAAATATAGGTACTGAGCTGATTTTATTGAGCTCCGCGGGCTTTTTACCCCTTTCGGATGGCTGACAAGGATACTCGGATTTTTGAATAATTACACCCATATTTTATAGGTGGACATTCTTACTCGGTCCCCTTTTTATGGTAAAGTTGCCACAAAACAAAAGAACACAGGACTTTCTTAATGGGCTGCTGCGACGCACCTGGCTTGATGCCAATTGAAGAAGCGATGGACAAAATGCTATCGCGAATCAAACCTATCCAAACTACGCTTTCTCTTCCACTTGCTGAAGCTCTCGGTTTTGTACTGGCAGAAGACATCTTGTCTCCTATTCACGTACCGCCATTCGATAACTCAGCAATGGATGGTTACGCAATTCGCATTCAAGATCTTGAGTCGTCTTCTGTATTGCCTCTAGCAGGTAAATCATTTGCAGGACAACCTTTTGAAGGTGAATGGCCACAAGGCACTTGTGTTCGTATCATGACTGGCGCCAAAATCCCTGAAGGTTGCGACGCCGTTATCATGCAAGAAAACACAGAAGTCACGGATGCTGGCATTCAGTTCAACCAAACTGACGTGAAACCGCAAAACAACATCCGCCCAACAGGTGACGACATCAAGCAGGGCGACATCGTGCTTGCACAAGGTGCGCGTTTAACACCTCGCGATATTCCGATGATTGCGTCTCTTGGTGTAAGCCATGTGACGGTAGTGCGTAAACCAAAAGTTGCTTTCTTCTCTACTGGTGATGAACTTAAACCACTGGGCGAACCATTAGACGAAGGTCAGATCTACGACAGCAACCGTTACGGTATTAAACCGCTTATCGAGAACTTCGGTTGTGAGGCGATTGATCTTGGCATCATTCCAGATTGCCCAGAGACTCTGAAAGCAACTTTTGAACAAGCGCAAACGTTGGCTGATGTCGTTGTTACCTCTGGTGGTGTTAGCGTCGGCGAAGCGGATTACACCAAAGACATTCTTGAAGAGCTTGGTGAAATTGGCTTCTGGAAGCTAGCAATCAAGCCGGGTAAACCTTTTGCATTTGGCAAGCTAAGTACAGCTTGGTTCTGCGGTCTGCCGGGTAACCCTGTTTCTGCCGTACTTACCATGTACGTGCTTGTTCAACCAATGCTGGCAAAACTTGCAGGCCATACAGAGTGGAAAGCACCTGAGTCTATTCCTGCAACAACCAAAACCGCCTTTAAGAAAGCACCGGGGCGTACCGATTACCAACGTGGTATCTACACATTGGAAGATGGCAAGTTTGTAGTTGAAACAACGGGTAACCAAAGCTCTGGCGCATTCCGCTCCATGAGCCTAGCGAACTGTTTTGTTGTGTTAGAGCGTGAGCGCGGCCGTGTTGAAGTGGGTGAAACGGTTCAGATCCAACTATTCAACTCAACCCTATACTAGGAAATCGTTGTGGATATTCTTTCCGATCAGGAAATGCTGCGTTACAACCGCCAAATCATTCTTCGTCAATTTGACTTTGAAGGGCAAGAGGCGCTCAAACAAGCGTCAGTATTGATGCTTGGTGCTGGCGGCTTAGGTTGTGCATCAAGCCAATATTTGGCCACTGCCGGTGTCGGTAAAATCACGCTGATTGATGATGATATCGTCGAGTTGTCTAACCTTCAGCGCCAAGTACTGCATCACGATGCGGATATTGGCCGTAAGAAGGTAGAATCGGCGGCAGATGCACTACGCGAACTTAACCCGCACATCATTGTAGATACCATCGCAAAGCGTCTTGATGATACAGAGCTAAAAAGCTTGATCGAGCAGCACACAATTGTTGTTGATGCATCAGATAACGTAGATACGCGTAATCAACTTAACCGCCTATGTTTTGCGACCAAAACACCGCTAATTTCAGGCGCCGCCATTCGCATGGAAGGCCAAGTGAGCGTGTTTACTTACGATGACCCAGCGCAACCATGTTACCAGTGCTTGAGTGCCCTTTTTGGCAGTGGCGCATTAAGCTGTGTCGAAGCCGGAGTCATGGCGCCTGTTGTTGGTATTGTTGGCGCAGTACAAGCGATGGAAGCGATTAAAGTGATAGCTGATTACGGCCAACCAAAGAAAGGCAGAATTCTGATTTTGGATGCGCTCAGCATGTCTTGGCGAGAAATGAATCTGATGAAAATGCCAACCTGTCCGGTTTGCAACTAGTAGGTTTGCAACTAACCACCTTATATCAATAAGCCCGCTTTTGCGGGTTTATTTTTGACTTCTGCAAAACAAAAAAACCGCCCGATAAGGGCGGAAAGTCAGCTAGGCGACTGAACAAACAAAGGAACTTTAAATACTAAGACCAACTCACTTCACACACTAAGCCACTCTCATATTCATTTCTCAGGTCGATGCCCGTTCGATAATCGACGATATCTTCAATAGTGAGAACTGGCATTCCATGACGCCTTGCAAACTCAATGGTCTCTGGCAGTTTCGCCATGGTTCCATCAGGGTTAGTCAGTTCACAAAGGATCCCTGACGGGACTAAGTTTGCTAGATACATCAAATCGATCGTACCTTCGGTATGACCTCGACGGGCCAACACGCCATTTGTTTTCGCAACCAGTGGAAAAACATGGCCTGGTCTTGCTAAATCTTCTGGTTGAGCATCAAAATAAGTGGCCGTTTTAACCGTTGTAACGCGATCTTTCGCAGAGACCCCTGTCGTCACTCCTTCTTTCGCTTCAATCGAAACCGTAAAAGCGGTCTGGTTTTTACTGCGATTATCTTTCACCATAGGAGGAAGCTCTAACCAATTGGCGCGTTCCTCCGTTAAGCACAAACACACGATGCCGCTGCATTCACGAATCATGAGTGCCATTTGCGCTTCGGTAAGATGCTGTGCAGAGAAGATAAGGTCACCTTCGTTCTCGCGATCCTCATCATCCATTAATAGAACACCAAGGCCATTTTTCAGAGCCTCAATCGCTCTTTCTACCCTTTGTACTGGAGTGCCAAACTCATCTAGTAGTGACGTTGAGCTCATCGTTTCTTCTCCTTGATAATGATTACAAATAAGCGAACGCGTCCGCGTAAAGTTGCTCTGGTTCTGCCCCTCTTTTGTCACAGAACCAATCACGAGCCACTTCAACCATTTTGCAAGGACCACACAAGTAGATATCGAACTCAGATAAATTACGGAAATCACTCATCACACACTCCAACACCTTTCCTTGCTTAGCGTACTGGGGACAGGTTGATATTTCAGTAACTGGCACGTAACTGACGTTTTTGTTTTCAAGCGCAATATCCACCAGTTCGTCATGCACATACAGGTTATCCATATCCTTAGCACCCCAATAGACGTAAATCGGCTGGGTAAACCCTTGCTCCAAGCTATTTTTCAAAATACTTAGGGTGTAAGACATTCCGGTCCCGCCTGCGACCAATAACAAGGGTTTGACACTCTCATCACGCAGCCAAGCGTCGCCTCGTGCCTCACTGACTTCAACCATGTTTCCGCAGATCCACGAATTAGTGAGTTCTTCCATCACAAGCGTATTTTTCTTGCTGATATCTGAGCCACCAATATGGAGTTCTAAAAACGCACCATTAGAAGGACACGAGGCTATAGAAAACGGTAAACTACCAAAGCTTAAACTGACGTTAATGTACTGCCCTGCCCTAAATTCAAAAGGCTGATCCGGCTTGAGCAACACTCGGAATATGAAGCTAGTTAACGGCTCAATTTTTTCTATCGAACATAACATGTCAGTTGCCTCCTTCATTCTTAGCGGTAAACGCTTGAGACATACTGAGAGCACACCCCTTCATACCTCGCGTCTTAACTCTTCTAACGATCTCAATAGTAGTTCCCGGGCGATCGCCTTCTTCTTCTCGCACAATGCCGATGTCATCCGTCACTAGAAAACATGGATAGCTGACTGCCGAGGCATCCATATAGCTCATCAGTCCTGGCTGGCCATGCGGAAGCGGCTTTAATGTTTTAGGATCCAGAGCTCTTGCAAAGACCCAGGGCGGTACACGCTTTTTGTGTTCTGTATCTTCAAAAAAGCAGGTGTTCAGTTCAACTTGATTAAATGTGTCTCGAATCTGCTCTGCGCTTTCTAAGGTAAAAGTCTCACACAAAAGTTGGTTGAACTCGTCTCTATCGAGCGATTGATCCTGATGTTTTTTCCAGCCGCCGCCAGTGATGATGTAAAGATCGCGACCACCATTGAAAATTTGACCTTGCTCGCGCATGAAACAACACAGTAGATAGATAAAATAAGGAGGGCCGATAAGACAAATGGTTTTACCAGACTGCTTAATACGATTCATATTGGCTAGCGTCGCCTCAAAGTCGATCTCATCCTCAGTGACAGTAAATGCGGTCGGATAAAGGAGCTCGACTAAGCTCATGACGTACTTGAACCAAATATTGTTGGCATTAAAGCGATCTGGGCCCAAGTTCACCAACTCCATCTGATGGTCAAACCAATCACCTACGTAATTCATACCGAAATTTACAGAGCCAAGAAGCCGTTCAATACTGAGTCTATCTCGTGCGACAATACTTTTGATGCCACTAGTACCGCTGCTAGTAAAGCGATTCTCAACCTCGTCATCGTCAAGTGTTAATAGGGTCTTCAACTTAAAAATAGAAGTAGGGAAAACGGGGATCTCGTTGAGATCTTCCACCACCTCTCCGACTCCCAGCCTCTCGCAGAACTGACGATAGTCGTCATTATTGTGGTAATGGTATTGATATGCCCCTTTAACAAGGCGAGATGTCAGCTGTTTTTGTTCCTGCAATGACCATTGCTGAGGAGTTCCCATGAAAATCAAGTCATCGATTTCTGTGCTCGCTGCGATATTTTCCTGCTTAACCGCTGAAAGTACGTCCATATAAATGCCTCTATTAGTTAGCGCTATCGCGCGAAAAGAATGGTGATATAAGGGGCATAGCTGCCCCTTCAGCATCAGTTAAACGTTACGAGTGGTATTTAACGATGTTGGCGTTTACCACATCGATAACCGCTCTTTGCTGCGCTTTATCTTCCATCGACTCAAAAGACATCAATAGGTCCGCGGCACCACAACACTCAATCGCAACTCGCGCTGCCTGAGTACTTTCTTCATAAGTACCGATGGCATTTTCTGACAACAGCTCTGCCATTTTTTGCTCAAAGTCGGTATTTGGGTAAGATTCACGGACAAACTCTTCCAAATACACGCATGCTTCTGCCCTTGCTGCTTCACCATCTACATTTTGGTTGACCAGCAGCGTCAGCTTGTGTCGAACCTGACTAACATCGACACCATGTGCCTGAGCAACTTCGTGGTACAAACCGGCGTATTCTTTTCTTTGCGCGTTTGAGTCGTCCCATTTAAACACGAGTGGAAGCCCTAACTTAGCCGCCCATTCAACCACTTCTTTGCTCGTCGCATTCACAAATTGCGCAGGACCGCCTTCAGTGAACGCGTGTGGGTTAACAGAGATTTTAGGAAAACTATAAAAATCATTGTTTGGATGGCAGTACCCAGTAGTGAATGCATCATTGATGATCTTGTGACACTCACTGAACAACTGAAACTGAGAATCCGTTGGTCGATTAAAGAAGCGCATATCTGCACTCTTTTCACAATCACTAAAGCCAAAGACAAAACGGCCTTCACTCATTTGGTCGAGTAGACACGCTTCTTCCGCCACACGTACTGGATGATGTGTAGTAATAACGTGATTCAACGAAGCCACTTTGGCGTTCTTTGTCATACCAAGTAAAAAACCAGCCACTGTTAATGGGGCACCAACCACACCATTGTTCGAGAAATGGTTTTCGTAAACAGCCAACGTGTCAAACTTCAACTGATCTACGTAATGTGCGGTATCTAACATTTCTTCGATGACTTGATCAGAAGAACGCTTTGAATTCATAAAATTGAGGAAGAATAATCCAAATTTCATGTCTCTTTCCTTTTAGAAAATATTAATTACTGTTTTTCTTTGAGATATGGCATCACATCGGACTGGAATAGCTTCATAGATGCGATAATTTCTTCTTCAGAACCATTTGCTTCAAAACCACAACAAATATTGTCAATACCCGTCGCATCGATATCTTGCTGGATAATCGCGATACACTCTTCAGGCGTCCCTACTGGGTTGATTTCGTAGCTATAATCAATTCGGCGGTTGGTGTCTTTGTGGCCTTTCAAGACAAAATCGCGCCATTGGCCTTTATTGAAGTCGTAGCCTTTTGTTTGGTCAGAGTCGTCAAAAATCTTGGTGGCATTCACGTATGAGTCGTACCAATGACCCAAGAAGTTGCGGCAAATATCTTTGGCTTTATTTGAGTCATGATCGACGGAGGTGATGTAAGACAAACAGTGGTCAATCTTAGTCACATCGTAGCCATGTTCAGTCGCGACTTCGTTGTAAAGATCAAGCTGCGCTTTCTTCTCGTGAGTGTTGATGATCCAGCTTAGAATCATTGGTAGGCCACGCTCTGCAGCCCATTCTGTCGTTGATGCTGACTCCGCGACGACATAAACAGGAGCGCCACCTTGTGTGTAAGCCGATGGATTCAGTTGGATTTTCGGGAACTTAATATGCTCGTTATCCGCCGCGATATAGCCTTCATTGAAGCCTTCTTTCATCAAGTCATACCAACAATCCATTAAGGCTCGGCTGTTATCCATGTCTGTACCAAAGACACGGAAATCTTTGTCGTACAAACCGCGACAAATACCAAAACGGAATCGTCCTTTTGACATTTGATCCAGTAGGTTTACGTCTTCTGCTTGTCGAACCGGATGGGCAGTCGGCAATACGATGGCTGCGGTGCCAACATTGAGCTTTTCTGTCGCACCTAATAGATGTGCGGCAGCAACATAAGGATTCCCTAACAACCCAAATTCAGTGAAGTGGTGCTCTAGTAACCAAACAGTGTCGAAACCACAACCTTCAGACGCTTTGCCCAGATTAACCAATCGCTTCATCACTTCGGTCTGAGATAGCTCAGGTGGCTGATAAGTGAGAAGGAAGTTTCCAAATTTCATAACATTTCCTTATTTGTTGGTATTACGATAAGACCTAAGCCATTTCTGGCGTACGGCTTTCAATTTCCGCTTTCAAGCGACGTTCATTCACAGTCGCGATGGTGAGTTGTTCAAAATCAGGCTCGATAAAGTCGACGTCGATTTCTAAGCTGCCTCCATCCATTGCTATGGCGGCTTTGGTGACGGATTGGTAGAAATTACGTAACACGACCAAGTTTTCACCCAAGTCATGAGAGCTACCAAGCAAGGAGTAGAGCTTGCAATGCCCACTGCGGATATGCGCTAACATGTCATAGACTTCTTCTTGCTTAACCCAATCATCGTTGTTAGCGGTAAAGGCGATTAAAGGAACCGAGGTATTGGCTACTTTGTCGAGAGTAGAATCTAAGGTATCCCAGTGATGCTCGAAGCAGTCGCGAACGAACACTTCAGAACCAAGCTTATGGCCTTCAAAATCAAGATCGTTTGGTAGCTCATCGATAGGCAAACTGAGGTAATCAAAACCAAGCGCTTTTTCTAGTGTGTCACGCAAGTTCACCACGCCAACCGCAGTAATCAGAAAAGACAGCTCAAGGTCAGAGATAACTTCATAGGCGACACGAGCTGAGAGACTTGCCGCAATCAAGCCAATGTTTTGTGTACCCTTGGTCTGCAGCCAGTGATAAACAGTGCACAAACTATTTTTGCCCGTCGTCATGGTGAATTCATCAATCGAACCCGAGCTGAGCCCCACATGATGAAGAGAGTCATAACGGAACACATGGAAACCATTTTCAGATAGATACTCGGCCAACCCAGCAAAGTGATCCATTCTTCTGGCAAAACCAGAAGCAATTAAAATGGTGCTATTTTTAGAAGGCACATTTTCTTTTGGGGGCGTTTCCCAGACGTGAAGTTCCTGACCATTGTTCACGCGCAACACGTGTGCAATAGTCTTGCATTGATTATTCATTGTAAATTTCCTTATTTAAGGGATGAAAACCAAGAATTTATCTTCTTCAAGAAAGCGGGTTTGCTCTATTTCGACAGATACATCCTTAGTGGTGAAGTTATATGGTCTTTCATGAGAAACAAATCGAACTAAACGTTGAAGTGGACGCATTGCATCATGTGCGCCACCAGCTCTAAATATATTATTCATCCCAGATTCAACGATTCTTTCTACTCCTTTTGCGGCGAATGCATCTCGATATTTCTTGGAAGATTCCCATGGATAAAAAGAAATCGTTTGTGTTTGATGTTTTTCTATATATTGAACAACATCATCAACCTTATTTATTTTGTGGACATAAACGCAACGACTTAATGGATGGTTATATTCAACCCCGGGCTCTGACTCGATGATCATCCAGTTATTTTCCGGTTCTGATATAACTTTTAACCCAGAAAATTGACACTCAAGACGAGTCATAGAAAATAAAGCTTCATCATCAAAACTTTGCTTTGATTTTGGTAAAACTTCTTGATAAAGATTCAGTTTTTCAACAAGTTTTGATTTAAATTCTTCATACTTATCTCCAGAAAAATAAATATTCTGAGTCGAAAAGCAGGCATTTTGGTCATAAAAGCAAATATCATGAGCAACACCCGAGGCGGCTTCTTCTAGATCGGCTGGATGGTCTAACACGGTAAAACTCTTCTTTGGACCAAACTTCAAAACATCGATGTGTGAAGGAGAATGCTTAACCGCCCAATCAATGGCATCTCGGCCCCCCCAAGCAACCACTGCATCCATATGACTGAGTAACTCTTCAGCGAGTGTCGTATCCGATGTATGAGGCCAATACAATACGGAAATAGAACGAGAAATAGGATGGTTGGGATCGACGTCAATAAAGCTCATCGCTAGCGCATGGGCAGTAAATGGATCCGATGCTGACATTCTCACAATACATTGGTTTCTCGTCAGTATGCCTCGTAGTATTGAGGTCACACCGGAGAGAGGAACGTTCCCCGCAAGCAAATGCATCGTGCGTCCTTTAGGAAAAGCCCTCACATAACACTCACCCTGCGGTAACCATTCATCTTGTATATGCGTAGAGCCAAGTTCGGTATCAATAATGTCGTAGAGCGCACTCTTGGAACAAAGGATCATTGCAATCCAATTTGCTTCGAGTTTCGCCATTTGTGGTGAATACCCCAAATAAGTAATAAGAGACCGAATATATGCCCTTCTTCTTGAATACTCTTCGCTCTTCCAACGCTGCCCTGTTGTATAAAGAAAGTTGATGATGTTATTTATATTTAGATCATTTAAATAATCATGAGTCACCATCTGAGTTAAATGAACATGATTAAAGGAATCAATCTTAACTTTTTTTTCTTCAAAACTGATCTCAAATCGATTTTCTTCAGTAGAAACTATTTGCCCATTTATTATTAAAGGTAAGTGTTTTTCCATATCAAGAGCTTCTCCTTTGAATTTGAAAAAACATTAATATCTTGGGTTATTTTTTTAAAGTTAATTAACAACTTTTAACCAAATGCATTAAGCAGATCAAAATAATGAGAAGCATTATCATTTAATCTAATTATAGTTTGCCTTATTTATAATTAGCCATAACATTTAACAAACAACAAAATTTCAAACACTTTAGTTTTTTATTTTGTCAGTGCGATTAAACACTAAAGCAACCATACTCATAAATATTGCATAAATTATTAATGTTATTTGTAACACTATAAATAAGTAATGGTATTTAAGTGGTTGCTGCTACTAGAGTTAATTGTAATTCTTCAATAATATCCTCTCACCTAGATAGCACTTTCAGTGAAAAAGTATGGACTTCATAAGAAACCACAAGTGGGATCGTTCCCAGATACGTGCGAGCTAGATAGGTGACGGGGTACGTGCGCAGATCTTGGCAAGACAGCGGTTTTGAAAACCGCTTAAACCGAGTGTCATTTTGAGATTCATATTAAAAATAGTGGTGAACGTATATTTAAAGTATTGATATGCCAAACGTTACCGGTTGGTACGTTCCTTTCATTGCATATATCACCAACCAACGAGAGGGCGAATTATGAAAGGGATATCATTGTTACTTGGGACTCTGATGGCGAGCACTTACGCTCAAGCCACGCCATTCGATACTTGCCCAAGCAAAGCATTCCTATTTCAGTCAACCCCGGTTCAAATCTATAGCGTCAACTTGGTTACGGGCTCTACTACTCTATTAGAAGATGACACAGGTTTAGCGTCAGGTATTAACGGCGTGGGTTTTGACTTCACTGACCGTTACATTTACGGCTATGACACTACAAACAAGAAAATCGTTCGATTAGGTAAAGACTTTCAAGCTGAAACACTCAGTGTTTCGGGTCTGCCTACCGACCACACTTTCTTTGTGGGTGACGTCTACAATCACGTTTACTATTTGTACCGTAAAGGGAAAGGTCTATTCTCCATTGACCTCTCCCCACTAGATTCTGATCCAAACGCGACGCTAAACATAGTTAGAATCACCTCAACAGCCAGCGTTAACCTGACAGACTTTGCTTTCCACCCGGGTGACGGCTCACTCTACGGCATTGATAACAACTCAGGCATCCTATACGAATTCGACCCAAGCAATGGCAACGCGACTGCCATTGGCGATACTGGTGAGTTAGGCACATTTGGTGCTGGCTATTTTGATGTGAATGGCAACTATTATGTCTCACGCAACCAAGACGGTAAGATCTATCGATTGGACTTATCTGAAGATAACGCAGCCAACATTGCTGCTGGTATTGTTCCAGCAGTTGAATTTGTCTCTAACGGTCCAAGCTCAAGCCAAAACGATGGTGCCCGTTGCGCGAATGCTCCAGTGATTGATGAAGACGACCCCATCGATTTTGGTGACGCTCCTGATAGCTACAGCACAACACTTGCTTCCAATGGGCCACGCCATGAAGTCGATGATGTCACTTGGTTAGGTGCTGTCGCGCCAGATGGTGACGCTGACGGTCAAGCCAATGACAACTCTGTGGGCACGGCCGATGAAAATGGCGTCGGTTTTGTTTCAGCACTCGATCCGGGCTTAAGCTCCATCATCAATGTCACAGCATCCACATCTGGGTACCTATCTGCTTGGTTTGATTGGAACCGCGATGGCGACTTCGATGATGCAGGCGAACAAGTCTTTACCGATGAGCTGCTCTCTGCGGGTAATAATCCTCTGCCATTCGTGGTCTCCACTGCCGCTACTGAGGGCGCGAGCTGGAGCCGATTCCGCTTTAGCCAACAAACGGGTTTGAACTATTATGGCGGCTCTACATCTGGTGAGGTAGAAGACCATCCAATTACCATTACTGGTAATGGATACACAGTAGAATACTTCCCAAGCGCAGAAGATTACGCGACCGTCGCTTATGAAGACAACTGGCCATACACTGCTGACTACGACATGAACGATGTAGTAGTGAAGTTCCGTATTACCGAAACCAGCCTTGCAGGTCACGTTGAAAATATCCACATTACCGGTGACTTAGCCGCTTACGGCGCGGGTTACAAAAACGGCTTCGCAATCCGACTCCCTGGTGTTTTAAGAAGCGCTATTGAGAATGGACTCACTACCCTATCCTTCAATGGTGTGGAACAAGCATCAAACGGTTTGGAAAGTATTTCTAACGAGGCGATTTTCATCATCAGTGAAGACTTGAGCACGCACGCCACAAGCAGCTGTAGCTATTTCAGAACTGAGTCTGGTTGTGATGACAGTGTTTCACTTACCTTTACTCTGAATGTCTACTTCACCGAAGATTCTGACCGCTCAGCCATTCAAGCTATGCCATACGACCCGTTTATCTTTGCAACTCCGGGGACCTACCATGGCGATGGCATTACGTTCCAACCAGGTCGCAAGTGGGAAGTACATCTCGCTGACCAGGCACCAACAGAACAATTTGATGACCAAAACCTCTTCGGCGTTGGCGTTGATGCAAGTGACCCTGCACAAGGTAAGTACTTCAAAACCGCCAACAATTTACCATGGGCGCTATTGATAGTAGAGGATTGGAGTTGGCCTCTTGAGCGTGTCGATATGGTGGATGCTTACCCACAATTTCGAACTTGGGCAGAATCTGCTGGCGAACAAAGCACTGACTGGCACACGGCTCCAGCACCAAACAAAAGCTACATTCCATAGGAGATAACAGCCACCCAGCGCCTCCGAAAAATACCCAAGCAAAGTTGCTTCTGTTCCACTCGATAAAGGGACAGCCAACATTGACTTTAACGTCTCTGATAGCCAAGGCAGCCTGCTTGTTGAAATTTGGTTCTATGATGGCAGCGACCCAATCCAGAAAGTCATTACTTCTGGTGACAGTTCTTGGGTCATGTAGCCAAATAGGAGTAAGGTCTAGAAAACGACCTTCCAATATAATTCCTCACTCTTTTACTTCAAAATCGCATCGTTCTTTTGAACATGCGATTTTTTTGTTGTAAAACAGTAGGGTTACTCATTTGACGGGAAAATACGTTGGACAATCCGAAAACCTTCATTTTGGTCTTTGTTGCTGCCATCGTCGCATTATGTCTGGCTCTGTGGCTAACATCTTCTGATGAAACACAGACCATTACCGCAACCGTCATTTCAAATACGTTAACGCAATCACTCGATGGTCAAAGACGTTATCTAACGATTGAATCGGAAGAATCAGGAATCAAACGCGTCGCTGTACCAACTTCCACCCATTGCCCTAAAGGTGCATTGGCAACATTCAGCCAACCAACAGATTCACTCTTCGAGCAACCGCTCACGTTTTTAAGCTGTGAATAAGCTTACTCTTCACAGTTATTTAAGGCGCCATACTACTTTGAGGAAACAAAAGACGATGCAAGCACTGATCAGTACTGAAGAACTTAATAGCCTACTCGGCCAACCTAACGTCAAACTCCTCGACGCGAGTATTGCGTTTCAAATCCCTTCAGAAGGCGAAAAAGTTAAAGATAAGTGGCTTCCTAATTCCCTACGCTTTGATTACGACAACGACTTTTGCTTACCTGATTCATCTCTGCCACATATGATGCCAACAGAAGAAGGCTTCAACCAAAGCGCGCAACAGCTCGGATTGAACAACGAAGATTTGATCGTGGTATACGACAACTCAGGGACACTTGCCGCACCAAGAGCATGGTGGATGTTCAGAGCAATGGGTCATGAGAATGTTCGAGTTCTGAATGGCGGTCTTCCCGCTTGGATTAAAGCCGGGTTTTCTGTTACGAGTGCTTTATCGCAACCAAGCGGAAAAGGAAACTTTTCAGGCAAGCTCAACCAAGAAGCGTTTTCGAACGCCCAAGCTGTGCTTGCTCATTCGAATAACCAAAGTGCAAACATCATCGATGCAAGAGCCAAAGCTCGTTTCCTTGGTGAAGTGCCAGAACCACGAGAAGGGCTACGCAGTGGGCATATTCCAAATTCGGTTTGCTTACCGTTTCAAGAACTCTTAACCAACGGTCACATTAAACCGAATTCAGAGTTGCAACAGATATTTAGCGCACTAACAATAGATAGTGATAATTCAATCATTTTTAGTTGTGGCTCCGGTGTAACCGCATGCATTTTGTTACTTGCGGCGTATCAAATTGGTCTGAACAACCTGTCGGTGTACGACGGTTCTTGGACCGAATGGGGTGCAGACCATTCTCTACCTATCGAGCGTTAAGGCTAGGAAGTGTGGAAACTCGCCATCAACGTGATCAACTTACTGCTTGTGGGTGTGATTTGATTCAAGGCTACTTCTATTCCAAACCACTCCCTTTCGAACAGTTGGTTAGCTTTGCTGAAGAGAACCACAACGAAAAAGCCGTCGAACAATTACGACGGCTTGATTTACGTAGCTATAGCCTAAGGGACAGAGACTAGTTCTGCATTTCCTTATACATCACTTCGACTAACTCTCCTTTCGGATCTCCTGACAGTTCCCATGTAAAGATTCCACCTAAGTTAGATTGTTTCGCCCAGTCTGCTTTGGCTTTGATAGAGCGCTGATCTTCAAATGAGATAAACACCTTCTTGTCTGGGTTCCATAAGTATGGCGCTTGAGCTTGCTCATCATATTTATACTCATATCCTTGTTTCGCACTGTAGTTCTTCATCAGATCCCAGAACATGAAGTAGCCATTCTCACCAGTACCAAACTGCGCGCCTTTCTCTGACAATAAGTCTTGAGTTGGCAAACCACCGGCAAAATCTTTAGTTCCTTGCCAACCGCGACCATAAAACGCCGCACCAATCACCAACTTCTCACTAGGAATACCCAGCTCAATCATTTGATTAATGAACACGTCTGCGCCCATTCCCCACCAACTGCGGTCGGTCGCATGTAGGTTAGTCGTATGCCCTGTTTGCTGCCCCCAGCCACCAAGGAAGTCGTAAGTCATCGCAAACATGTTGGTTAGGTAAGGCTGCGCCGCTTTCCAATCGATGCCCGCCGCTTTTGGACCAACACCAACCGCTGTTGAAAGCTCGTACTCGCGCTTGGTCTTTTTCGCTAACGCATCTAGATCACCACGCATGGTTTTAACTAGGTAAGTGAAGGCATCACGCTCTAATGCTTTTTGCTCATCTGTTAGCTTGGTATCTGGATTCCAAGGAGACGTAGTCAAACCGCCACCACCTGGATATTCCCAGTCCAAGTCAATGCCGTCAAAGAAATCGTACTTTGCAATCAACTCGACCGCCGTTTTAGAGAACTGATCCATTGCTTGCTGGTTTTTAGCCATAGCGTGGAAAGGTTCAGACATGGTCCAGCCGCCAAAAGAAGGAAGAATTTTTAGATCAGGATGTTGCTTCTTAAGTTCGGCCAATTGGGCGAAGTGCCCTTTATATGGAACGTCTACAGAGACTGGACCAAAGTCTTTTTCAAGGGCCGCCTCGGTATCAACCAAAATCGCCGTATACGGTTCTTTGCCTTCACAGTGCTTTGCAACCAGCTTTTGAATATTTTCCGAGGCACCAGTGTGAGGACCACACATACTTAAAAATGCGTAGATAATGTGAGTTAGGTTATCAGCCGGAATGTCTTTAACCGTGTATGGGTTGTCTGCATTTGCGTACTGCCAATCAGCAAAATAGCCTGCCACGACTTTTTGCTCAGCTTGTGCAATACCTGTAAGCCCCGTAAATAATGCAGCTGCGAGAAGTGTCTTTTTCATAATTTCCTCCAGAGTAATCAACTACAAATTACCCCTGAGGATTATTTTTAACTTGGAAACGAAATCAGGCTGCGAGTCATTTATAAATCCTCACAGCCAAATTACATTAGTTGCATATTATTTGTGCTAAACCTCTTATGTGCTGTTGCCATGCATCTGCTCATCTAAGTTAAGAACTGTTAATGCGTTACTTACACTGGTTGCAATCACATCAATGGCTCCGGTTCTTAAAGCCCCAAGTAGCGCCAATGGTTTACTGTTTTCTGCCGCAATCGCAATCACTTCTGCAATTGGACGAAATTCTTCAATACCTAAGCCGATGACTCGGTCACTCATTACTGTGTTTGCTACATCGCCGTGGATGTCAAAGAAGTCATAACCCGCAAAGTCCCCTACGACGCCTTGCATCAAACGGGATTGCACCACTTCATCTGGTGTAAACCAGCCAAGGTCAACCATGTAGCTGTTTTCACTCATATCACCGATACCAACAAGAGCGACATCCGCCTTGCGCGCCAAGTCCAGTGTCTGTTTAACCGTGGCGTTTTGCATGAAGGCGACCTTCTGCTCTCGGTTTTCAGCGTAGGCAGGGGCATACAGAGTTTCTGATGTGCCGCCGTATTTCTTGGCGAATTGTCGGCAAATGTGGTCCGCATTGTACATACCGCCACGAGGGTGAATCCCGCCAATACCGCACACAAACTTACAATCGCGCGGCGTGATAACGCCAATGTGGTGAGCCACAGAAGAAACGTTACGCCCTTGCCCTACCGTCACGACCATGCCGTTCTTTAAGGTACTCGTCAGGTAGTTAGAGACCAAACCAGAGACTTGGAGACGCTGCGCTTCTTCATTAGGTTGATCCAAAGCGACCAACGCTCGCTTCACACCAAAGCGTTCGATGAGACGCTGCTCTATCTTCGCGCTAAACACAGGGTGATATTTTACGGTAATCTCGACAATACCTTCATCACGAGCCTGTTTCAGCATCCGCCCTACTTTGGCCCGTGATATGGAAAACTTTTTCGAGATCTCTTCTTGGGTCGCACCGTCTTGATAATAGGCAACGGAGATCTCCGTTAGTAAATCTGTGCTTTCAATAGAAATGTCTTGATTAGAACTGCTCATGTTTTTCTCGCCCTTTTAGAGGATCGACATTGTATGCATTAGTGAGCATCTGCTCATTGACTTAGCATATGTTACCTTCCAATTTTACTGCGACATTTGCTCACTGCAATGACATTTTCTCACTACGTAATTTTATTAATATCAGCACTGCTCAAGCCTTGAACAATAAGGGCAAACGTTTATTTAGGCCATGCTCTGAACACACAGCAAAAAAACGTTGATGAACTTCACTTAAAGTCGGTTTCGGCGATTGACTTTCAGCATGGATAGGATAAATATGGATTCATCATTTACTCAGCTACCGATCAAATGTTCATGGCAAATGTTCGGTACCGAAATTTTCCGTAGTTGGCTGAGCAGATGTCTCGTTAAATATGATGAGACGATTAGCCGACACGCTTGCAAATGCACAAGCTGTGGTACTCAAAACCACACTTAAGCCCATTTATATAGGATGATCGATTATGAGCAACAAGTTAGAGCAACTTCGTAAACTAACAACTGTAGTAGCGGACACTGGTGAAATTGACGCAATCAAAAAGTACCAACCTGAAGATGCAACAACGAACCCATCTCTTATCCTAAAAGCGGCTCAAATCGAAGAGTACGCACCTCTAATCGACGCTTCTATCGAATACGCAAAAGCACAAAGCAACGACAAAGCACAACAGGTACAAGACACTTGTGACATGCTTGCAGTAAACATCGGTAAAGAGATCCTAAAAACTATCCCTGGCCGTATCTCTACAGAAGTCGATGCTCGTCTTTCTTACGATACAGAAGGCAGCGTTGCTAAAGCTCGCCAGCTTGTAAAAATGTACAACGACGCAGGCATCACTAACGACCGCATCCTAATCAAACTGGCTTCTACTTGGGAAGGTATCCGCGCTGCAGAGATCCTAGAGAAAGAAGGCATCAACTGTAACCTAACGCTTCTATTCTCTTTCGCGCAAGCTCGTGCATGTGCTGAAGCAGGCGTTTTCCTAATCTCGCCATTCGTTGGCCGCATCATGGACTGGTACAAAGCAAAAGAAGGTCGTGACTTTGAAGCTTCAGAAGATCCAGGTGTAATCTCAGTAACCGACATCTACAACTACTACAAAGACTACGGTTACAACACAGTTGTTATGGGCGCAAGCTTCCGTAACATCGGCGAGATCCTAGAGCTTGCTGGCTGTGACCGTCTAACTATCGCTCCTGCTCTTCTTGCTGAGCTAGAAGCTGCTGAAGGCGAAGTGGTAGAGAAACTGGTTGATTCTAAAGGTTCTAAAGAGCGTCCAGCTCCAATGTCTCACGCTGAGTTCCTATGGGAGCACAACCTAGACGCAATGGCTGTTGAGAAAGTAGCTGAAGGTATCCGTAACTTCGCGGTTGACCAAGGCAAACTAGAAGACATGATCGCAGCTAAGCTTTAATTGCTTACCAAAAGCGAGTAGCCAGCCTACTCGCTTTTAGCATCAGCGCTTTATTCAAAAAATTCTATTTGAACTTGTTCCGACGAGTTCCCTCTATTTAAATCAAATATCGAGAAGTAACTACTATGGATCGTAAATATCTAGCTAATGCAATCCGTGCACTAAGCATGGACGGTGTTCAACAAGCTAACTCTGGTCACCCAGGTGCACCTATGGGTATGGCTGATATCGCTGAAGTACTTTGGCGTTCTCACCTAAACCACAACCCATCAAACCCAGAGTGGGCTGACCGCGACCGTTTCGTACTGTCTAACGGCCACGGCTCTATGCTTATCTACTCTCTACTGCACCTTGCAGGCTACGAGCTATCTATCGACGATCTTAAGAACTTCCGTCAGCTTCACTCTAAGACTCCTGGTCACCCAGAGTACGGCTACGCACCTGGTATCGAGACAACAACGGGTCCTCTAGGTCAAGGCATCACTAACGCTGTTGGTATGGCGATGGCTGAAAAAGCACTAGCGGCTCAGTTCAACAAAGAAGGCCACGACATCGTTGACCACTTCACTTACGTGTTCATGGGTGATGGCTGTCTGATGGAAGGTATCTCGCACGAGGCTTGTTCTCTTGCTGGTACGCTAGGCCTTGGCAAACTGATCGCATTCTGGGATGACAACGGTATCTCTATCGACGGTCACGTTGAAGGTTGGTTCTCTGACGATACGCCTAAGCGTTTTGAATCTTACGGTTGGCACGTAATCCCTGCTGTAGATGGTCACGACTCTGAAGCGATCAACGCAGCAATCGAAGCGGCAAAAGCAGATCCACGCCCTACACTTATCTGTACTAAAACTATCATCGGTTTTGGTTCTCCAAACAAATCTGGTTCACACGACTGTCACGGTGCGCCACTAGGTGCTGAAGAAATTGCAGCGACACGTAAAGAACTAGGTTGGGAGCACGGTCCTTTTGAAATTCCGCAGGAAGTCTACGCAGAGTGGTCAGCGAAAGAAGCAGGCGCAGCTAAGGAAGCAGCGTGGGACGAGAAATTTGCAGCTTATGAAGCAGCGTACCCTGAGCTGGCAGCTGAATTCAAACGCCGCGTAAACGGTGACCTACCGGCAGAGTGGGAAGAGAAAGCGAACCAAATCATTGCTGACTTTCAAGCTAACCCAGCAAACATCGCATCACGTAAAGCATCTCAAAACGCACTAGAAGCGTTTGGTCAAATGCTTCCAGAATTCATGGGCGGCTCTGCTGACCTAGCGCCTTCTAACCTAACTATGTGGTCTGGTTCTAAGTCTCTAGAAGCAAACGACTTCTCTGGTAACTACATCCACTACGGTGTACGTGAATTCGGTATGACAGCGATCATGAACGGTATCGCGCTACACGGCGGTTTTGTTCCTTACGGCGCAACATTCCTAATGTTCATGGAATACGCACGTAACGCTATGCGTATGGCTGCTCTGATGAAGATTCAGAACATCCAAGTTTACACGCACGACTCTATCGGTCTTGGCGAAGATGGCCCAACTCACCAACCTGTTGAGCAAATCGCGTCTCTACGCCTGACTCCAAACATGAGCACGTGGCGTCCATGTGACCAAGTTGAGTCTGCAGTAGCATGGAAACTGGCGATTGAACGTAAAGATGCGCCATCAGCACTTATCTTCTCTCGTCAAAACCTAGCACAGCAAGAGCGTACTGCTGAGCAAGTTGCAGACATCGCAAAAGGTGGCTACATCCTGAAAGACAGCGATGGTAAACCTGAGCTAATCCTTATCGCGACTGGTTCAGAAGTTGAGCTAGCTGTGAAAGCGGCAGAACAACTAACGGCTGAAGGTAAGAAAGTACGCGTGGTTTCAATGCCAGCTACTGACACTTTCGACAAGCAAGACGCAGCTTACCGTGAATCTGTACTGCCATCTGACGTAACGGCACGTATCGCTGTAGAAGCCGGCATTGCTGACTTCTGGTACAAGTACGTTGGCTTCGACGGTCGCATCATCGGTATGACAACATTCGGTGAGTCTGCACCAGCTGACCAACTGTTCGAAATGTTTGGTTTCACTGTAGAAAACGTAGTGAACACAGCAAAAGAACTGCTAGCTTAATCGCTTAGAATTATCAGTTTTCTCTATTGCGAATTTGAAAACTGAAAAGCCCCGCTCTCTGTAGCGGGGCTTTATTTTATCTGTTCATTTTGAACAACGATTCAACGATCTAGTTCTAGTTCGTATCACTTCTCTTCAAACTGATTCGCAAGTCGGTAGAAGTCTTGAACCTGCTCTTTTAACTGCTTACTGTTTTGCTCTACAGAATATGTCGCGGCCAAGTTCTGCTCCGCGGTAGAAGCAATTGAATGAATGTGTTGATTCACATTGCTAGACAGTTGCAGTTGCTTGTTAGCAGAATCCGCGACATTCACCATCAACCCACTCATGGTTTGCATCATCTGCTCTACTTCCGACAAACGCAACGCACTTTGCTCTGCAACTTGTGAGCATGTATCCGTTTGATCTTTGTTAGCGATAATGTCTTTCTGCCAGCCCTGAATCGTCATCAACATGGTTTCAATGGATGCTTTAATTTGCTCAGTAGCATTCGAAGTACGTCCAGATAGCGCTCTCACTTCATCGGCAACCACAGCGAAGCCACGACCTTGTTCACCCGCTCGTGCTGCTTCAATTGCTGCATTAAGTGCTAGCAGATTCGTTTGATCGGCAATACCACCAATCTCTTCCATTAATTGACTTACCTTCTGCGCTTGATCACTCAGTTGATAAGTCGTCTCGGTGGCTTTCTCCGCCTGTAAACTAAGCTGCGCTAGGTTGGTATGAGTTTGATCAATCGTGTCTTTCGCCATCAAACAAGATTTCAAAGTGTCATCAATCAATACATGGGCTTCATGAGAACTAGATGAAACTGAATTGGCAGATGCTTCCATTGAATCAGCCGCATCACGAACCTCGTGAATATCGTTGTTTTGCTGAGTCAGTGCAGACAAGACTTCCGCTGTTGTGTGACTCAACTCTTCAGCACAGTTTTGTAATGGCACAGCTGAATCTGTCATACGTCCAAGGACAGTACGAATACGAGCAGAGAGCATCTTTATATGAAAATCTGCAATCGAGAACGGTTTATTACCTGAATACACTAAACGACTCACGCTATCGTATTGGGCTTGCAGCTTTTTAAATTGCAGTGGTGTATCAATAAGCTCTTGGCGGAACAACATTGCGAGCACCCCAGCCGGGAGCAATGTCGCAAGCCAAGCCAAAGGTCCTTCAAGTGAAAAAGCGAAGCCAGCTGTTGGTGCCGCAAGCGCACCAAGTAGAATCGCATAACGCAACGTATCACTCAGTTTCAAGGTCCAAGCACGGCCAGATTTTTCAGACTTCAATAAGCCCTGATATGCTTTAGAAGCAATGTCCACCCACTCTCGCTTTGGCTTTACACGAACCGACTGATATCCCACAATTTGGTGGCCTTCATAAATGGGCGTTACATAAGCATCCACCCAGTAATATCCACCAGACTTCGTGCTATTTTTTACAATTCCGCGCCACGCTTTGCCTTGTTTTAGACGAGCCCACATATCACCGAATGCCGCTTTAGGCATGTCACCATGGCGTACGACATTGTGGTTTTGTCCGAGCAGTTCATCGTGACTGTATTCAGCGATTCTGCAAAATGCATCATTGCAATAAGTGATAACACCTTTGAGATCGGTAGTGGAGACCAGTTCGTCAGAATCTCCTACGAGAGTTTCTTGAGCTTTATTGGAAGTTAAGGCTGACATAGATGAGGCTTCTATAGTTATTATTAAATTGCGACAGGATATATACACGATTGTTATATTTATTACAAAATGCTAGAGAAAAAACCTTACTAATGCGACATTTCGAGCTCGAAAAACTTACTTAGATAACAATAATTAACCAATTATTTTGTGGGTTGTGAGCCGATAGACAAAAAAGACCCAGCGTACATAACTGGGTCTTATAAAATCTTGAAGTTGATTTACGCAACTTGAGATTCAGAGTTATTATTTGCTTTGATCAAAAATATTCCCATTACCAATAGTACAAAAGGCAGGACATACAAATTCAAGTTCTGCCACCCTACCGTCGACTCCAACCAACCAGACAAAAGTGCGGTAATAGTGACGCAGCTAAAAACGAAAAACTCGTTAAACGCCTGTGCTTTACTCTTGTTCTTTGCTTCATAACTCTGACTAAACAAGCTTGTGGCGGCGATAAACATGAAATTCCATCCAACCCCGAGTAAGATCAACGCGGCACTGAAATGCCAAATAGAAAGCCCATGCATGTTAATGGCGATACACGCAATAAATAGAACTCCACCAGCCAATATCATCCTCTTCGCGCCAAACTTCTCAATCAAGCTGCCAGTAAAGAAAGCGGGAACAAACATGCCCAAGACATGCCATTCAATCACGCCAGCCGCTCTGGTGAAGTCAAAGCCACAGCCAATCATCGCTAACGGAGTTGCGGTCATTAAGATATTCATTACGGCATAAGCAACCATCGCAGCTAGAACTGCGATCATAAAATTTGGACGACGCACAATCACATTGATCGAGTCTACTTTTGCACGAGAGCTCTGAGTATGCGCAGCGGGAAATCGAATAGTTTGGAGTAGAATTAGCGCAACAACATACAAGACAATTAAGACGGCAAAGGCACTAATATATAAACCATCACTTGACCACTTCTGTGAGTAGACAGCGAGGTTTGGTCCCAGTACTGCCGCCAATACTCCCCCCGCCATAGAGATAGAAATTGCTCGGTGCCTCGCAGATTCATCACAAACTTCAATCGCAGCAAATCGATAGAGCGTACCGAATCCAATCCCAACACCTAATAAAAAGGTAGAAGCACAAAACAAAGTGAAGTTTTCTAACAAAAGCGCATAAGTTGCTAATGAAGCGCCAAAGATGCCAATAACATTACCCAAGCTAAAGCCTAGACGACGCCCTAGTTTTCCCATTATTAGAGAGGCAGGAATGGTTGCTGACATCAAACCAAGAAACTGCAGCGCCACAGGGAGAGTGATCATACTGGATGAGGGCGCAATTTGTTTGCCGATCAACGCAATAACGGAAATCAGCAGTATGTTCCCTGTCATCAATAAAGCTTGGCAAAGCGATAGTAGCCAGACGTTTCGATTCATCTCATTCCTTGAGTCTTTTTTAACCTATTTAGACACCATAACGGATTTAAAACTAAAACACATCGAATATGTGCAACAGGTGAGTTTTCATATTGCCGGGATATTAAAAAAGCCAGCGAACTGCTGGCTTTTGAAAGATTAGAAACGCTTATGTTTACTTAGCGCGACGTGCTTTTACTGCATCCGATAGCTGACGAAGAACGGTTTCAGTATCTTCCCAACCGATACATGCATCAGTAATGGATTGCCCGTAAGTTGCAGCCTTACCGTCAACTAAGTCCTGACGATCTTCAACAAGATGAGATTCGATCATCACGCCAAAAATAGCATCTTCGCCGCCAGAGATCTGCTCTGATACGTCATCAGAAACCAACATCTGACGTTTGAACTGCTTAGAGCTGTTAGCGTGACTAAAGTCGATCATCACTTTCTTAGGTAGACCCGCCGCGTCTAGCTCGTCTTTGATTTGCGCTACATGAGACGCACTGTAGTTAGGCTCTTTACCACCACGAAGGATGATATGACAATCCGGGTTACCCGCCGTTTCAACAATAGCAGAGTGACCGTACTTAGTAACTGACAAGAAGTGGTGAGATGCGCTTGCTGAACGGATTGCATCACTCGCGATTTTGATGTTGCCGTCTGTACCGTTTTTGAAGCCAACTGGGCAAGACAAACCTGACGCTAGCTCACGGTGTACCTGAGATTCAGTTGTACGCGCACCTATAGCACCCCAGCTGATAAGGTCCGCTACGTACTGTGGCGTGATCATATCTAGGAATTCACTTGCAGTAGGAAGGCCCATGTCTGTTAAGTCAAGCAACAGCTTACGACCAATACGAAGACCGTCGTTTAGCTTGTAAGTGTCATTTAGGTACGGGTCGTTAATTAGGCCTTTCCAACCTACCGTTGTGCGCGGTTTTTCAAAGTAAACGCGCATCACTACTTCTAGTTGATTACCGAGTTCGTCGCGAAGTACTTTCAATTTCTTACCGTACTCAACCGCGGCTTCTGGATCGTGAATAGAACACGGGCCAACAATCACCAGCAAACGGTCATCTTTACCTTCAAGAATATTGTGGATGGCGTTGCGACATTCAAACGTCGTTGTGGAAGCAGTTTCGGTTGCCGGAAATTTCTCAAGCACTGCAACAGGTGGCAATAGCTCTTTTACTTTATTAATTCTTACATCATCAGTTTGAAACATTACTTCTACTTCCTAATTACTATCCCTGACCCACTATTTTGCCCTAACTTTACTCAGTGCAACATTGTTCACAAAGCAAGCAATAACAAGGGCTGTAGGCTCATTTAATTGTGTCGATGGAAGTAACTTATCGACTTAACAGTAGACTTGCAATCACTTTTTCTAAAAAAATGCAAATTAACAACTAACGTTCATTTCAAAACACGGCGTACATTTAAGTTTACGAAAAAAGTTCAATAAAATTAGTTATTTTCTTAAAAGTTTAAAAATCTTGTCTACAATGTAAGAAATATCAGAAGTTTGTGAGGAAGTTCGCGACGAAAATTGTAGCAAGTTCTAAGATAATGTTGCTTGATGTTAAATTAAATGAATATTAAACTAATTTCTTATAACTACCTAGTTTTACTCTAATTGTTAAAACAAAGTAGAAATTAATATGCAATCAATACAAGGAAACACTATGAAAAAAGTAGCAATTGCAGTAGCAGCAGTGGTAGCTGGTGGTTTAATTAACTCTGCTCAAGCTGAAATGTATATCGGGGGCAAAGTGGGCATGACTACTTTAGATGATGCTTGCTATTTAAACAGCCCTTGTGATGATGATGCTTTCGGTGCCGGAATGCACATCGGTTACGATTTTACCGATATCATCGGTCTTGAGTATGGCGTTGATTACTTAGGTGACTACAAAGCTAACTTCAAGTCAGGGGCTAATACAGTTGATACGATTGACGGCGACCTTTGGGCACTAACTCTAGCACCTAAATTCAACTGGCATCTAAACGATACGTGGAACCTATTCGCGAAAATCGGTGGTGCTTACATGATTTCTGGTGATGAGAAAGACTTTGTACCAACGGGTTCATTGGGTGCCGAGTACACTATCGACAGAAACTGGAGCGTTCGTGGTGAATACCAACGTTACCAAGGTATGTCTGATAATGTGATAGATGACATGGATGCAAACTTCTTCGGTATCGGTGTTAATTACAAATTCGCGGCAGCGCCAGTTGTAGCTGCAATCGTAACAGAAGAGGTTCTTGAAGAAGAGCCTGTTTTATTAACGAAGACGCACCAAGAAGAGTACGGTTCAGGCACATTTGAATTCGACAGTGCGAAACTAACTGACTCAGTATCTGAGCGTCTAGACAACTTCGTTAACTTCTTGAACGAATACCCACAAGCTCAAGTTGAGATTACAGGTTACACGGATAGCTCTGGTCCAGCAGCTTACAACCTAAAACTGTCTGAGCGCCGTGCACAAGCTGTTGCAGATTACCTAATCGCAGCAGGTATCGATGCGGACCGTTTCACGGTTACAGGTATGGGTGAAGAAGATCCAGTTGCTGACAACAGCACTCACGAAGGTCGCGAGCAGAACCGTCGTGTTGTGGTACATGTACCTGAGTTCCAATACGAAGAACTTGTACAACCAGAATAAGATTTTCCACTCTTTTCTCTAGAATAAGGGGTGCTTCGGCATCCCTTTTTGTTTGCTTCGTATTTGTTCACTCCAGCACCATTTGCAGCTCAGAATCCCTCAACTCGCTTCCTGCTTAAATCAAACCTCGTACTTCCGCTCCCACCGCTTCTGGTTCAGGCTGTTTTCCCAAACGTGACGGACAATGTAACCAACAAGTTAAGTTTTTGTGCAGCAATACCCGACTGGCTCAAACGGAAAACCGTGTTGCTCTACCCAACTCAAACTTCCCCCTCCTGCTTCCATCACTAAAGAAAGAGTGTTTTATAGTCTCACAGATAATAAAACAAGGGATAAATATGGAATGAATAAACGGTTTAGAGCGCACCGCTAAGAGTTACCCAGCAAAGTAACTTTCGATATATACACCAACAAAAAACCGCACCTAATCAGTGCGGTTTGAAACAACAGCTAAACGGCTTTTATGGCGTGAAGAACAGACCAAGATAATGATCCGCTAACAAAGCAACAAACAAAGCGAGTAAGTGATAAATGGAGAATTTAAAGGTTTCCATAGCGCTGTTCTGCTCAGGAGAAAACTTCAATTTCCAAGCGTGATACATAAAACCTGCATTGAGAAGCAGCGACGAAAAAAGATAAACCGAGCCAACCATACCCACCAGAACAGGAAGAATACAAACAAGTGTGAGTAGTATCGTGTAAAGAAGAATCGAAGTTTTGGTGTATTCAATGCCATGAGTCACAGGGAGCATCGGGATATCCACTTTTCGATAGTCTTCGACGCGATGAATCGCGAGCGCCCAAAAATGTGGTGGTGTCCAAATAAAGATAATCATCACCAGTAGCCAAGCATGGGCGTGCAGTTCTCCGGTTACAGCCGTCCAACCAAGTAGTGGTGGCATTGCACCTGCAATTCCCGCAATCACAATGTTTTGCGGCGTTGCTCGCTTTAGGTACATGGTATAAACCACCGCATATCCTAGCAAACTTAAGAAAGTCATCCATGCTGTCAGTGGATTAACCAAGGCATAAAGCAACACAAAACCAATCACACCCAAAGCAGTAGAAAAAATCGCGACAGATATAGGGTTGGTATCGCCCGAAGGCAATGGTCGTTTGTGCGTTCGAGCCATACGCGCATCAATACGTCGGTCGATGAGATGATTAAACGCTGCCGCCGACCCCGCCATCAAACCAATGCCAACGAGACCGAACGCAGCTTGTAGCCATGGGAAGTCAACGACTGGGGCCAAGCTCATACCAACAACTACTGTGATAAGCATTAGGGCGACCACTTTAGGCTTTGTCAGTTTTAAATAGGTTGAACCAATCTTTTTCTTACCACTTTCTAGAGGTAACGCGATTTCTTTACTCATAGCGAACTCCTTTCGCTTGATGACTCCAATAAGCCTTACCTTGCCATAGATAGAACTGACTAACGCAGATAAGTGTAAGCATGATGGCTGCACCGAGATTATGCGCAACCGCTACATAGATAGGCAGTTGGAACACAACATTACTAACGCCTAATAGGATTTGGCAAACCAAAGCTAAGCCAATCCAAGCACCCAAGCGCTGAGAATGATGTGAGTCTTGTTTTAATAGTAATACGCAGTAAATCAGCACAATACATGCAGTAATGATGGCACCAATACGATGACTGACATGAATTGTCATTCGTGCTGGGTAATCTAGAACACCGAACTCATAGTTATCAAACCCTGTTTGCCAGAAAGAAAACGCCTCTTTCCAAGATAAGTAACTGGTCCAGTTCCCCTCACAAATCGGTAAAGCTGTGCACATAAGAGCGGCGTAGTTAGATGATGTCCAACCGCCAAGCAGTACCTGCAACAACACCACGCCAAAAGCGATAAATGAGAAGACTCTCAAGCTCTTCGAAGAGGGAGAGAAATAGAGGCTACGTTGAGATTGTAATTGACAATAGAATACCGCTTGGAGTGCAAGTAGCGTAAAACCACCCAGTAGATGCAGCATGACAATCACTGGCATCAGCTTTAATGTCACTGTCCACATTCCTAATGCCGCTTGCCCCAGGACAAGAATGCACAGCAAAACCGGAATTGTCGGATCGACACGCTCGGCTCTCACTGCCATGATTGCCATCACCAGAATAACCAAGCCTAAAGTTCCGGCGAAGTAACGGTGAATCATCTCTAACCATGCTTTCCCTTGCTCAACTGCTCGTTCCGGAAACAACGCATTTGCCTTCGTGACTTCGGCTTCGGTTTGAGGAACGAATAATTGACCATAACAACCCGGCCAATCTGGACACCCCAAACCTGCATCAGCCAGTCGCGTATATGCGCCTAACATGATGACCACAAGAGTAAGACACAGGCTGAACCTAACCAAACCATTTAACGTCATATTGCCCCCTCCCTAGCCTACGCGTGACAACTTCAATAGTTTTCGTAAGTCCGCCAAGACATCCTTACTTAACCTTACTAAATCCTCATTGGCTTCAGGCGTGTAAGACATCACAAGCTGCCCGAGCGGATCGACGATCAACATCTGGCCTGCTTTTACTCTCGATGAAAGCGCGCCATTCATTTGCATCACGACAATGCTCTGGTCAACATCATTCGCCTCTTCCAAAGTCCATATAACAGGTACAACACGCTCCTGATATTTACCTAATGCAATATGGCTTTGCTGCATCAAGTGTATTTGCTGCTGACATTGTTTTTGGCAATCTGAGGGCAATACATACGCTAGTTGCCAACCTTTTTCGTCTAGCGGGGATGGCTGACCTAATTGTTCGAGCGTGACATATGGCTCTACCAGTTCACCTCGATTGGTTACTCCCGTTTCGTACCAACCTTGACTCAATACAACCTTGGCAATAATCGCGGGGAGCGCAAATAGACAAACCAGAGACACCAATACAATTCGTCCTTTCGTGACTGCATTTGTCATTTCTCACCTCCTTGTGAGCGTGGTTGTCGAATCCAACGAATAAAAATCAGGATTGTGATAAGCAAAAATACACCAGCCATAGCAAACCATTGAAAAGCATAACCAAAGTGCTTTGCACTGGTTAAAGGTAATGGATTCCAAGGAAATGAATATGGCCACTGCGTTAAATTGTCGGGTTGAAGGACCGTTGGCATTAACTCAATGTTAAGTAGTTGGCTAAGTTGATTGATGTTGAGGTTTTGCACTCTGATCGTATCGCCGACTTCGGCCATCAGATCTGAACTTAACGGATTAGTCGATTTACGATACAAACGCCCAGTGATGTCATATGGTGCAGGCAGATGTTCAACCTTCGGTAACACGGCTCTGGAGCGTTCTCCCTTCACAAACCCAAGTTCAAGCAACGTCAGAGTCGCAGGATCATGAGACATCGACACGATTTGAAACGCAAGGTAACCCACTTCGCTCTGATACGTCTGGTTATCTAATAAAATAATTGGTAGTGGTTCAGGTGTCACATTCGCTTTTACTTTAATCCCTATAACACTCTCTTCTCGCCAATCGTTCATTTCCAATACTTCAGACATGTCCTTATATGAGGTATTTGCCCTTGCTAAAATGGCTTGCTCCAAAAGCTGCTTTTCATTGCCACGTTCCAATTGCCAAAAGCCCAGTTTGACCAATAGAGAAAACACAGCCACAGTTAAAAAGACAGCAACCCAAACCCATTTCGATAATATCGACGACGAAACCGGAGGTGCTATGTCCACCGTATTTCTGTTCAAATTAACGCTTGTCCTTTTGCTGCTTTTCATCATCTTTAACCTCGCAAAAGCGCTTATCGAAATGGTTCGCGAAGACCCAGAGGATTCATCGAAAAAAGGTAAGCCAATGAGTCATTACCTCGGTCGTCGTGTCATGTTTTCTGCGTTAGTCGTGATACTCCTCCTGATTGCTCTAGGGGCTGGATGGATAGCCCCTAACCCTCGACCTTACTAGCTTTACAGCACATAAACGAAAACAAACAAGCATAGCCAAACCACATCAACGAAGTGCCAATACCAACTGCCCGCTTGGAATGCAAAATGGTCTTTCGGCGAGAAATGGTCTTTGGCGATGCGGAACAGCAATACAATGAGAAAAATGGTGCCGAGACAAACGTGCAATCCATGAAAGCCCGTCAGCATAAAGAAGGTGTTTCCGTAAATACCGGATTGCAGCGTTAGTCCAATGTCTTGATAAGCGTGCGCATACTCAACGGCTTGGTAATAAAGGAAGAAGCCCGCCAAGACGATAGTGATTTCCAACCAAACAATCAGTGCAGTTCGTTTATCTTGTTCTAAGCTGATGTGTGCCATATGTAAGGTAATCGAAGACAATAACAGCAAGATAGTGTTGGTTAATGGAATCCCTTGCCATGGCATAGCTTGCGTTGTTTCCCCACCTGGCGTCGTGGTGAGCGGCCATATCGCCTCAAAACTTGGCCACAACACTTCATGGGTCATGAAGTTGTTATCCGCACCGCCTAACCAAGGTACCGAAATCATTCTCGCGTAAAACAGAGCACCAAAGAACGCGCCAAAGAACATCACTTCTGAAAAGATGAACCAACTCATCCCTTGTCTAAATGAACGCGTGATTTGCGCACTGTATTTTCCGGTAAGGGACTCCGTGATAACGTTACTGAACCACCCTGCTAGCATGTAAAGCAGAAACAGCATACCAACCGCGAGAATAATGCCGCCAAGTGTGCCAACCGCACCATCACTTTGGGTACCTTGTACCGTCATCCCAGCACCGACCGCAACCAGGAATAACGCAAATGCCCCAACAATAGGCCAGCTGCTCTGTGCAGGAACATAATAGGTCTCAGGCTTGTTACTCATAAGTTCTCTCCTTACAGACGCTCACCCGCCTGTTGCTCACTCCTTGAGAGGCTAACTACCGACGACTCGCCCGATTGAGGAGGAAATTTGTAGAGTGTGTAAGACAAGGTCAATGTATGGATTGAATCCGGCACATCCGGTTCAATGTAGAAAATCAGAGGCATACTCGCTTGTTGCTTACCTTCCAATGGTTGTTGATTGAAGCAAAAACACTCGATTTTATTGAAGTAAGCCGCACCTGTGCCCGGCGATACGGAAGGTACTGCTTGCCCTATCAAGTCTTCGCCACTTTGATTAAATGCAAGATATTCAGTTTGAATCACTTCGCCCGGGTGAACATCCATGGATACAACCTTGGGTTTGAATTCCCAAGGCATATCTGGGCTTACGTGAGCCATAAACTCCACACGAATGGTTCTGGTGATATCCGCTTGCATGCCCGTTGGTTGAATCGCTGCCACATCACTGGTTTTACCGTTAATGCCAAGCGCATCGCACATGATGTCGTAGAGTGGCACAAGAGCAAAACCGAAGCCGAACATCAGCGCAGTCGCTAACAGCAACTTGATAGTGAGTTTCTTATTGGATGAATTACTTTGCATCTCACTCACCTCACGCTTGCTTAATCAACTTTCGGCGGTGTTGTGAACGTATGATGAGGAGCAGGACTTGGCACCGTCCACTCCAAACCTTCTGCACGTTCCCACGGTTTGGCTGTTGCTTTTTCACCACCACGAATACATTTGATCACCAGCCACAGGAAGATAAGTTGAGACAAGCCAAAGGCGAAACCACCTATCGATACGATCTGGTTAATGTCCGCAAACTGGATGGCGTAATCAGGAATACGTCTTGGCATCCCCGCTAAACCCAAGAAGTGCATTGGGAAGAACAAGACGTTGACCGAGATGATGGAACACCAGAAATGCCACAGACTGAGCTTTTGGTCGTACATATTGCCCGTCCACTTCGGTAGCCAGTAATACGCCGCTGCCATAATCGAGAACACCGCACCGGATACCAAGACATAATGGAAATGAGCGACAACAAAGTAAGTGTCATGATATTGGAAGTCCGCAGGCACAATTGCCAGCATCAAGCCGGAGAAACCACCTATCGTGAATAAGACAATAAAGGCGATGGCAAATAACATCGGTGTCTCGAACGTCATTGCACCTCGCCACATGGTCGCTACCCAGTTAAACACCTTCACCCCCGTGGGTACTGCAATCAACATGGTGCAGTACATAAAGAAGAGTTCGGCGAATACCGGCATCCCCGTGGTAAACATATGGTGTGCCCAGACTAGGAATGAAAGCAACGCAATACTACAGGTCGCGTAAACCATCGAATGATAGCCGAACAGTTTCTTGCCACTAAACGCAGGAATGATTGCCGAGATAATCCCGAACGACGGCAAGATCATGATGTACACCTCAGGGTGACCAAAGAACCAGAAGATGTGTTGGAACATCACCGGGTCACCGCCACCAGCGGCATCAAAGAAGCTGGTACCAAAATACTTGTCGGTTAAAACCATGGTCACCGCACCGGCTAATACCGGCATCACCGCAATCAGTAAGAACGCAGTAATCAGCCAAGTCCAGACAAACATAGGTAGCTTGAACCAAGTCATGCCCGGTGCACGCATATTTACAATCGTCACGATGACGTTGATAGCACCCATGATGGAACTGATACCCATGATGTGAACTGAGAATACAAACAATGCCGTGCTGTCAGGACCATAAGTTGTAGAAAGCGGCGCGTAGAAGGTCCACCCGAAATCTGGACCACCACCCGGTAAGAACAAAGAGCCGATCAAAATGAGGAAAGCAAAAGGTAAGATCCAAAAGCTCAAGTTGTTCATTCGTGGCAAAGCCATGTCCGGCGCGCCAATCATCATTGGAATCATCCAGTTGGCTAAGCCAGTAAACGCAGGCATGACGGCACCAAATACCATGACTAGCCCATGCACGGTTGTCATCTGGTTAAAGAACTGAGGATCAACCAATTGCAAACCCGGTTGGAACAGCTCAGCACGAATGATCATCGCCATTGCTCCGCCAGTAAGGAACATGGCAAAACTAAACCACAAGTAAAGCGTACCGATGTCTTTATGGCTGGTGGAGTAGAGCCAACGCGTTAGTCCTTTCGGCGCGTGATGATGGTCGTGATCGTCTTCAATCGCTATGGTGGTATTTGCGGTCGTTTGCGCTTCTGCAGGAGCAGACTTCACCGCTTTTTCAATTGGCTTACTCATATTTCCTCCTTGGCACTGTCTTGTGCCTTAAAGGCGTTAACATCGGATGCTTGAACGGTATCGCCAGTGTCATTTCCCCAAGCATTTCGTTGATAGGTAATAACAGCAGCAATTTCCTGGTCGCTAAGTTGGTTAGCAAAAGCTTGCATCGCTGTCCCTGCACGACCGTTTACTAGTACATCGATGTGAGCCATAACCGGGCCTTTAGCTATTTCGCTGCCTTTAATCGCCGGGAATGCGCCCGGAATGCCTTCACCATTTGCTTGATGACACACGGCACAACGCGCGGTGTAAATCGACTCGCCTTGCCCCATCAAATCTTCCATCGACAGATCTTGCGTCAACGCTTCTTGTGCGGCCGCTTTTTGTAAAGCAAGCTCTTGCTTCTTGTCTGACATCCACTGTTCAAAGTCGTCTTCTGCCATTGCATGAACAACTACTGGCATAAAACCATGTGCACGACCACAAAGCTCAGCACACTGACCGCGATAGACGCCCGGCTCATCAATCTTGGTCCACGCTTCATTGATAAACCCCGGGATGGTGTCTTTCTTAACCGCGAAGTCAGGTACCCACCATGAATGAATCACGTCATCTGAGGTCATTAAGAAGCGAACTTTACGATTGATAGGCAGAACGAGCGGGTTATCCACTTCAAGTAAGTAGTGCGCCCCTTTTGCTTCAATGCCATCAATTTCTTTTTGACTGGTTGCGAGCAGACTAAAAAATTCGACATTCTCACCAAAGTAGCTGTAATGCCACTTCCATTGAGAGCCAGTGATCTTAATAGTGAGGTCAGATTGGCTAGTATCTTCCATTGCCACCAGTGTTTTGGTTGCTGGAATCGCCATCGCAATAAGGATAATGACGGGGATGACAGTCCAGATAATCTCCACTTTGGTGCTTTCGTGGAAATTAGCCGCAACTGCCCCTTTTGACTTGCGGTGTCGGAAGATGGAATAAAACATCACGCCAAATACAACAAAGGCAATGGCGCAGCATATATAGAAGATCAGCATATGTAATTCATACACTTGCTCACTGATCCCCGTAACACCCCGCGTCATGTTGTAATCATTTTGCTCTGACCAACTTGACGAAGAAAATGTGATAAAAATCACATTCGTTAATAAGGCTAGAGTAGTTGCTAATCTTTTCAAAAGATCTCTCCTCTGCTCAGCCGCTGCGCTTGCGCGAGCTTCCTTGCTTCCCGATGCAAATATCGAACAAATTTACAAAAAATCATAAAAACTACGATTTCAGCACTCTTTGTTATATTTATGTTAAAAGGCTAGTTATAGTTCAATAGTTCTTCAAGAAATTAACTGTGAATAAATTCTGTACAGACTGAAAAATAAATTTGGTTTATCGATTGCCCTCTTTGAAATGTAATTGAGAACCATTTACATTGTAAAAAAGAAAACATTGGGACACTTTCCGTATAAAAGTGTCTAAACAAGTAGGCTCCCCCTGCTAAGGAAAGATGAATATGACAACACAAATTACTCAGTGGCTAGCACGAGACCCAGACCCTAAAACCCGCGAAGAGCTCCAGCACCTAGTCGATGCAAATAATGAACAAGAACTGACAGATCGATTCGGCTCACGTTTGGCTTTTGGTACTGCTGGTTTGCGTGGCAAAGTAGGTGCAGGCCCAAACCGAATGAACCGCTTAGTGATTCAAGAAACAGCTACTGGTCTCGGTCACTATCTGATTGAACAGGTGAAAGATGCTTCGTCTCGTGGCGTGGTTATCGGTTACGATGGCCGCCCTGACTCCAAACAGTTCGCACACGATACTGCTTCAGTACTGACCGCCCTAGGCATCAAGGTTTACCTAACCTACAAGGTAGCGGCAACACCAATCGTTGCTTTTGGTGTCCGTGAACTGAATGCAGCAGCTGCTGTCGTCGTGACAGCAAGCCATAACCCACCAGAGTACAATGGCTTTAAAGTCTACTGGGAAAATGGCGCACAAATCATTCCACCACACGATTCCGGAATTGCTGCAAGAATTGATGAGGCAACAACAAAACCGCTGCCTCTGATGTCACTGGACGATGCAAAACAAAAAGGTTTGTTAGTTTGGCTTGAAGACGAGTACTACCAAACATACCGCAAAACAATGAACGACAATGCCCTGCTAACACCGGACAGCAACACAGATATCTCGATTGTTTACACAGCTATGCACGGTGTCGGAGCGGAAATGGCAGAAACGTTGCTCGCAGATGCTGGCTTTGAAAAAGTGGCAAGTGTTCTAGAACAGCGTGAACCAGACGGCACGTTCCCTACCGTAAACTTCCCGAACCCTGAAGAAGCAGGCGCGATGGACATGGTGATGGCGCTAGGTAAATCTGTTGATGCCGATATTGCCTGCGCAAACGACCCTGACGCAGACCGCTTTGCGGTGGCAGTAAAACGCCCAGATGGCGAATACCAAATGCTGACGGGTGACCAAGTGGGTTCGTTGTTTGGTGATTACTTACTGCAAGGTCAATCAGACGCACTTGTTGGTAATACCATTGTGTCTTCTCGCCTATTGAGCAGCATTGCTAAAGCACACGGAGCAGAATACTACCAAACGCTAACGGGCTTTAAATGGCTAACCAACGTAGCAATGACGCAAGAGACCGAAGCAAATCCATTCCTATTCGCTTACGAAGAAGCGCTTGGCTACACCGTAGGTAATAAGGTATGGGATAAAGATGGTTTGTCAGCACTGGTCGCTTTCTCTCAATTGACAGGTAAGCTAAAAGCACAAGGCAAAACGCTTTGGGATAAGTTAGAAGAGTTATACCGCCAACACGGTTTCTACTTTAACGCACAGCGCAGCATTGCTCTTGATCCTAAATCACCACCAATCGGTGACAAGCTTCGCGCAAACCCACCGAAAGAGATCGCCGGTAAGCGTATTGAAGTGATCGAAGATCTGAAGTCATCACTTCGCTTTGTAACCGATGGCCCAACAGAAGCAATCAACTTACCAGCGAGTGACGTACTGGTTTACCACCTGGAAGACAAATCACGTGTGATTGTTCGTCCTTCTGGTACTGAGCCTAAGTTGAAGTGTTACTACGAAGTGATCAGCGACTTCCCTGCAGCGATGGATTACGCGCAAGCTAACCAAGCAGCGGAAGCGAAGATGAATGCCCTGATCGAAGCACATCAACAAAGTTTGTAATTCAAGCTTGAAGCATCGACTCTGTGATAACAGTAAATAGCAAAAGAGGCGCATCGAGCGCCTCTTTTTTGTTCAATTCAAACCAAATCAAGCAACCTGCTTTTGCAAGAAGTGTTTATCGATACCCGCGGCAGGGTAACCCGAATACTGACCGACTTTTTCAAAGCCCAGTTTCAAGTAAAAGTCGAGCGCTTGGAAGCTATAAGTATCGAGATACAAATGCGTCACCCCGTGTTGCTTTACTTGCTCTTCTAGTAAAGCAATCAGCTTGCTTCCTACCCCCGACGTGCGCGCCTCGGCATCAACCCAAAGGTATTCAACGAACACAGTGTTATTGAACATTTCACCCGTGAGCCCGCCAACAATCTTGCCCTCGTCATTCCGAGCAAAACAGCCAATGGCGTCTACATCCCCATCCGGAAGGTGCATGTTGTTATAAGCGCGGATGCCATCACGGATAAAGTCGAGATCGTTTTGTTCTGGATTGAGTTTAAATTCAAGTTTCATACCGCCACTCCTTGGAAATCGGTGTGATACTAAAACAAAAAGCCAGCGAGTGCTGGCTTTTGTATAAAAATCTGATTGTTCCTACACTTTACATCGCAAAGCTACTGAGCATCCATATCGCAAGGATAATGAACACCAAGCCCATCAGTTTGCCTTGGTACATACGGAATTTGTCATTTTCCAACAACCCTTTACCCAGTGTACCTGCCAGAGCAACCAGCAAGATGTTGAATAGCAAACCGAGTACGTTTAACAGCAAACCAAGCGCAAGCATTTGCTCACCCGAAGATGCAGTAATGTTGCTAGAGACAAACTGAGGTAAAAACATCACGAAGAACACCAACGCCTTAGGGTTCAACAGGTTACTCATCAAAGCACGTTGATAGTAAGTCGATGCCATTTTGTTTTTCTGATCAAGCTCTGGTGCAGCAGAAACATCCGCTCTTAAACAGTCCCAGCCCATTTTTAGTAAGTACGCGCCACCCAGTAGATGAAGCACTTTTAACGCGATTGGGCTCATCGCAATCAAGGTCGAGACACCCATTGCTGCCAATAGGGTCAAAATCACACCCGACGTCGCATTGCCCAAGCTCGCAAACAAACCGACTTTCTTACCATAGCTCATGCTAGAGCTGGCAATCAGCAACATGTCAGGTCCAGGTAACAAGAGAAGTGCAACAACGGCGGTGAGATAAACAGGGAGTACAGATAAATCGATCATGGTGGAACTGGCTTTCAAAAACAGGCGGCGGATCTTATACCAATGAATAGATAACAACCAGACCAAATGTCTTCCCAATAAGGAAAATTCAGAAAATACAAAATGTTTAATGCTCAATTTAAAAACAATTAACCTTTTTGGTGTTTATTTTTAATACCGATAGCAATTTTGTACAAAAATAAGCAGGATGGATCCGGTAGACTCCAAAACCACTGGGCGACACTTGGTAAAATAGAAAGAGATGAAAGAAAAGAATAAGGAAGTTGCGACGTTTAAAATTGCCCAAGAGCTGGGGGGGTTAGAGCTGCTCGAGGCTAAATATGAAAAGCAAAACTTCTCTCGCCATAGTCATGAGGGCTATACCATTGGTGTGATTGAAAAAGGCGCACAACAATTCTTTCGTACTGGCGGCAACCATATTGCGCCGCAAGACAGCATCATTCTTGTCAACGCCGACGAGGTACATAATGGTCACTCAGCATCAGAAGGAGGCTGGGAATATAAAGCCATGTACCCCGTGCCAGAGCAGTTTCAAACGCTCGGGGAGGAACTTGGTGCATCCAATGTCGCTTTGCCCTACTTCCCGCAGCCCGTCGTTTACGATCCGGAACTCGCTAACCAATTACGGTTGGTGTTCGATACGCTGGAGAAGTCAGATAACCGCTTACTGCGAGAAACACTTGTCTACGGCACACTGATCAAACTAGCAAGCAAACACAGTACACATCGAGCCCCGCTTCAAGACGTGACCAAAGCACAAAGGCAGGTGCATCTGGTCAAAGAGTTTCTTGAAGACTTTCCTCAAACCGATGTTTCTTTGGAAGAGCTTGCAAAGCTGGCAGGATTGAGCCCTTTCCATTTGTTGCGTGAGTTTCAAAAACAATTCGGCTTTCCGCCGCACGCGTTTCAGATTCAACAAAGACTGAGAATGGCGAAAAAACTGCTCAAACTGGGGCAAAAGATTTCTGATGTTGCTCAAGAATGTGGCTTTCACGATCAGAGCCATTTGCATCGTCACTTTAAAAAAGCCATGGGCGTAACACCTGGGCAGTACATCAAGCATTGTTAGCAATATTGTACAAGGCAACATTCTGAGGTCAGCCTACCTTAACGGCATGTTTTTCTATTCAAGTTGAAGTTATGGATACTATTTTGCCTACTCATCAAGACTCAAAGTCTTCACTCTTTTTACAAGGTACGCTCGCAATGATGCCATTGAGCATGGCCGTATTGCCTTGGGGGTTACTCGCAGGGTCATTTGCCATCGATACTGGCTTACACCCTTTGGAAGGCCAGGCGCTCTCCGCCATTCTGTTTGCTGGCTCAGTGCAACTTGTCGCGATGGGCATGATTAAAGCAGGCGCTGGCCTAACCAGCATGCTGCTCGCCACGTTTTTCATTACCTGTCGCCACTTTCTCTACGGTGTTTCGATGCGCAGTAAAATATCACCTCTGCCTCTAAAGTGGCGACTTTCGTTAGGGTTCTTACTTACCGATGAGCTGTTTGCCATTGCTGGGCACCAATCCGATAAGCAATTCGATCGATGGTACGCCCTTGGCGCTGGGTTAAGCTTCTATCTGTTTTGGAACTTCGCAACGCTTACTGGCATCGTCGCAGGCAGTTTGATACCTGAATTAAATGAGCTCGGATTGGAATTTGCCGTTGCTGCCACCTTCATCGCGATTGTGGTCCCAACGATAAAAAGTATTCCCGTGTTATGCAGTGTGTTGGTGGCATTAGTTAGCTCTGTGACCTTGAACTATTACCAAGTGGAAGGAGGCTTAATGATAGCCAGTATTCTCGCCATGTTGACGGGCTATTTTGTGGAACAATTTACGATGAAGACACCAAACCTTGAAAGCACGCAGGAGGAACGCCAATGATTTTTTTGTCTATCTTAGCCATGACAGCGTTGGTATTCACCAGCCGTTATCTGTTCTTAGAACCGAAATTGCCGCTTAGGTTGGGAGTAAGAACTCAGAAAGTCTTGAGCTACGCAAGCCCTGCTGTACTCACCGCAATCTGGGCTCCAATTGTGTTTATGCCAGAGGGTGAACTTAGCGTCACGTGGCAAAATCCATTTCTATTGGCCGCCTTATTAGCTGCTGTGATTGCATACCTCACTAAGAATGTATTGCTCACCACCATTGTGAGTATGGTGGTGTTTTTACTGCTTCGAATTTGGTTGTAAGTTTGCGACTAAGCCGCTAACCATTCAATCTCTAATAAGGTGATGTCTCCACACTTCAAACGCCCAAGGAAGACATCGCCTTGATGCACTTCTCCCACGCCCTTTGGTGTGCCTGTCATTACAACATCGCCATCTTCTAGCGTTGTATAACTTTTCAGTTCATCGAGAATATTCATAGGCGGGTAAAGCATCTGTTTAACGTGCCCTTTTTGAACATGAACACAGTTAATCAAAAGCTCTAAGTTAAGATCGTCAATATCGACACCTTGAAGAGAATGGAAACGACTGAATACCGCTGATCCATCAAATGCTTTGGCGCGCTCCCACGGTAGTCCTTTTTCTTTGAGGGTAGATTGTAAGCCGCGTTTGGTCAGATCTAAACCGAGTCCAACTGCAGCATATTGACCATTTTTAATCACAAAGCAGATCTCAGCTTCGTAATGCAAAGGCTCCTGATGAAATGAGGTGAGTTTGGTTGAAACGGAAGTCGCAGGTTTATTGAAAACAACCATTTGCTCTGGCATGGCGTTATTAAGCTCTTGAATATGCTCAACGTAGTTACGCCCCACACACAGAACTTTACCAACTTTGACTTTCTTCTCTTCAACCTGAACGACGCTCATTGCTCTTCCCTGCAAAACAAAACCCATATCATAGTCTAACCGTTTGAGTTGTAGACACTAGTTCTCGATTCAGAATGTTAAAAACAAGACCTTCAGCCCGTTTTGAGTGGCCAAACAGGCCATTAACTCTCGAGATTCTTCAAACGGTTAAAACAAAAAAGCCAGCACGAAGCTGGCTTTTATAGTAACTAGGACAGGTTACTATTATAGGTAGTAACGAGCACCAAGTGCCCATTTGTCGTCTGTTTTACGATCGTTAGCATCGTTTAGGTCGAACTGGTAACCAGCGTAACCAACAAACTTAGAAGTGAAGTTGTATTCAGCTTGAACAGCCATTTCTTCACGATATGTCTCTTCAGCAAAGCTCTTAAGTTCTTTACCTTCAACCATTTCGTAGTTAAGGCTTAGGTTAAGACTGCTTGGAAATGCGTATGCAATTAGAGCTTCGTATGCGTTACTCTCTGCTAATTTAACATTGTCGTTGTTACGCTTAAATGTGTTCATGTTTTCGTTAGATGCAAACACAGCCGCAACATAAAGGCCTTGACCGTAAGAGCCGTAGGCTGCAGAAACTAGGTGAGATTCAGCTGAAGCTTTACCTGTGTACTTATTAGTATCAAGGTAGTCACCACCATTGTACGTGTAACCAATTTTCGCGCCCATGATTGCGTAAGAAAGTGCCACTTGCATACGGTCATCGTATTCAGCGCCGTCTTCTTTAGCACCTTGCCAACCTAGACCGAAGTTGATTGCACCCGCTTCACCTAGCTCGATTGCGTTGCGGTAAGAAAGCATCTTGTCCGCACGACCAGTACCTAGGTTACCGTGGTCATCGTAGATAAAGTCGTTCGCAAACGCGATTGGCATATCAGCAACACCAGCTACATCGTAGTAAGGTGCCCATTGAGTACCACCAACTGCACGACCGTATACGTCGTGAGTTAGGCCTAGGTAGCCAAGACGAGTAGTAAATGTTTCATCACCGCCGTCTAAGTAGTTAAGAGCCCACTCACCACGAGCGTCAGCTGTAAAACCGTTGCCTAAGTCTTGAGTTGCTGTGAAGTTGATACGTGGAGAGTTTGTGCCAACTTCTGTGTCGCCTTGCTCAGAACCGTTTAGGTTAACTGAAACGTGACCACCGATAGAGAAAGTAGTGCCGTCGTTGTTGTAAAGCTCCACTGCTACTGCTTGTGTACCGAATGTTGCTGCTGCGATCGCTGCTGCTAGGAATTTTTTGTTCATTATAAAATCCATGTATTTATTCATTAGTTTATAAGTCAGTCTTATACAAAAGCGGGCTGGGACATCTCTTCCACCAATGTCGCGTCACTTTTGCTTAACAACTACCAATCAATGTATTTCAGAAGTTCCCCAGAGCAGAGTGAAAAGATGTAAGAAAAAAGAAAAATGGCAAACGTTTAGCTCAAATCAATAAACAAATTCGGAAAACAACACCTAAAAAATGAAACATTTTGTTACACACTAAGAATATATAAAATATTAAGTCATTGTTAATTATAAAAATAGTAAAATATTCAAGAAGTAAAATGTTACATTTCGGGTAAAGAAATATGATTAGGAACTTTTTTAAAAACACAGTGTCCACTAGGTGAGACAGAAACATCAAAAAAGATAAAAAACCTCTTCCTTTTACTTTCATGAATGTGAGAGTAGTCATGCATTTGAAATAAAAATGCAATTAAATCATAACTTAACAGAAATCTATCTTTCATTTTCGCGGTTTACCTTAAGCGTCATCGACACAAATCGAGCAAGTAAGCTCATCGATTACAACTAGGGTAATAAGAAAATGAAAAAGGCAGCACTCACTACTGCAGTTCTAACAGCATTAGTATCATCACCATCTTTCGCAGCAACAGTTTACAAAGACGACGGCACTGAATTAAAAGTTGGTGGTCGTGTTGAATTTCGTGGTGACTTCATCGGTTCAGACGGCGCTGAAGTTGACGGTACTATGGAAGACAAATCACGTGCACGTCTAAACCTAAAAGGTAAAACAGATATCGGCAACGGCCTGTCAGCTTTCGGTGTTTACGAGGCAGAACAAAAAACAGGTAAAAGCGAATTCAAAAACCGTTATATGTATGCAGGTGTAAGTGCCGATGCAGGCGACTTCTCAGTTGGCCGCCAGGACATGGCCGCGGTAATCATTTCAGACATGACGGATATCACTGAGTTCTCAGGTGTTCAGCAAGTCATTGATTCATCTTCTGACAAGCAAGACAGCGTTTTTGCTTACCGCGGTGAATTTGACGCTCTGCAAGTTCAAGCGACTTACCAAGCAAACTCTGGTGACAGCCAAGACAAATACGGCATCTCTGGTCTTTACTCTCTGCCAATGGGTCTAGACCTAGGCCTTGCTTACTCTGGTGGCGATGTAGATAAAGATAACTCAGAAGATCAAATTCTAGGCGGTATCGCCTACTCTCTTGAGAACCTATATCTAGCAGGCACCTACTCACAAGGCTCTCTGGATGACTCAGAAGACTTTACTGCTTACGAGCTGGTGGCAAGCTACAAACTAGCAAGCAAGTTCACAGTTGCTGGTCTTTACACTTTCCAAGAAAATGATCCAAATGGCGCGGCGAAATACGACGCTGTTGATGGCTTTGAGCTAGTAGGTTATTACAAACTGAACAGCAACTTCCGTACTTACCTTTCTTACTACATGAACCAACTGGATGAAGAAAAGAACGCAGAAGGTAAAGTAACGGAAGGTGAAGACACACTACGTCTAGGCGTACGTTACGACTTCTAATAAAAACTTGTCCTAATAGCGAGTCTTTTGGCCGGCACTATTGTGTCGGCCTTTTTGATCGTATTCACTGCAGAGGCACTGCCCTCTTTTAATGCACCAAATCCCGAAGTTAGTGCATTTTATCTAGCTCACCCAAGGCCAGACGCCTCACTCCCTTTAAAATCAATAGATTAAAAGTTGGCACACTAGCTGCAATGATTAGATCGAGCAAATGCATGGCAGCGTTTGTGCTTCTCGTTCTTTGTACCTACTTCGGTAGGCACGTCCTTTGAATTGGTAATGTCGCCTCCCTCTGGGGGGCATTTTTTTATTGGCTCCCCCATAAATAGAACGTATGATTCTGGCCATTGTTAAAAATCGGAAATATCCAATTGAATCATAACCCTATTAAAGGCGCATCTTGGATGCTTACCGCAGGTTTGGCATTCACCATCGTTAATAGTTTTGCTCAAGTCGCGAGCATTCACTTTGGTGTGTCATCCACAACATTTGCACTGTTTCAATACGCAATAGCTTTCTTTGCTATCTTGCCGTATCTACGAACATTAGGAATTCGTCAGTCTCTGCGTACTAACCACTTTGGGTGGCACGCATTGCGCATCTTCTTGGCGGTTATTGGTATCCAACTCTGGTTATGGGCGCTCGCTTACCCAGTGCCAATTTGGCAAGGTATCGCGCTGTTAATGACCTCTCCTTTATTCGCAACAATCGGATCCGGTATTATTCTCAAAGAGAAAGTGGGTGCAGCCCGTTGGGTAGCGACACTAACTGGTTTTATTGGCGCAATGATTATCTTAGAGCCATGGTCAGACTCGTTTACTTGGGCCACTCTTTTACCAGTTGGGGCAGCATTCTTTTGGGCTGCGTACGCCATTATGGTTAAGAAGCTTTCCGTCAATGATCCACCTTCAACCATGGTGGTGTACCTGCTTCTACTGATCACCCCATTTAATATTTTGCTGGCCGCACCAACCTTTGTTATGCCTCAGGGTTGGAATATTTGGGGAATCCTGGTCGCGGCTGGGGTACTGACAGCCCTCGCTCAATGGGCCGTTGTAAAAGCGTACTCGGTAGCAGATGCATCATTTGTACAACCCTTCGACCATGCAAAGTTACCACTTAACGTCTTTGCTGGCTGGTTAGTATTTAGCTGGGTGCCACCAGGCCGACTATGGCTTGGTGCAGCAATCATTATCGGCTCAATTGCTTTCATTACTCATTGGGAAGCCAAAAAAAGAAAGTAATTTGAAAGAAATGTTGGGGTTTTGGGTTCTATATTTTCAGGAAAGGAAATGAGGAGCATCTTATGACACAGCCAATCAAAATTACATTGTATCGTTGGGCAGGCAGCTGGGGACCATTTAAAGTCAACATCCCATGTGGCGAATGCACATTAACCAAAGATATTCTTGCTGACACATTTGAAAATGAGCTCGCGGATGTACCAGTCGAGCTAGAAGTGAAAGATTGGTTGTCTCACTGGTGGGAGCCACTAAAGCTTGGAGCTTGGCACGCCCCTATCCTAGTCGTTGAAGGTAAAGTTGTCAGCCAAGGGGAAGCGCTGAATCGAGGCGTGCTCGTTCAATCTGTCATTGCAGAATGGACCAAGCGAGATCAACTGAAAGGCAACATCGTTTATGGTAAGGCAACTTGCCCCTACTGTGTAAAAGCCAAGAAGCTGCTTGACGACGCGGGTATTAAGTACAAATACCACGACGTAGTAAAAGACAGCGCAGCACTTTATCGAATGCTCCCTGAAGTGAAAGCCATTATCGGTGAAAAAACACCGGTGACCGTTCCTCAGATATGGCTGGATGGTCAATACATAGGAGGCGCTGATAACTTGGAAAAGTGGTTAGCAGAGAAAGGGTTAGATAACGTGCCAGATAATGTGGTTGAAATCCCAAGCCAAACGGCTTAGCTCTTCTAAACGAAAAAGACGACCGCAAGAATGCAAAAAGCCCCGATGCATATCGGGGCTTTTCTTATTAATTCGCTAGTTTTTTCATAATACGAGCAAACATAGAAGGCTTTTTCTTCTTCACTTTACCGTAAAGCGCTTTGTGCATCGCATCTTTCGCCAACATTTGGCCAAAGTAAACACCACCAAGTTCGTAACCCATGACCTTCTCCTAAGAAGTAATTGACTGGTTTGTGTTGTAATCTTACACCACAACAACCAGAAAACAAGACATAGATCACACTAAGTTCGTAATTTACTTACAGCATTTTTTATCCTAGCGAATCAGATTCGTAATTAACGCTTAGGCTGTTGGTATGTTTTACCCGCCGCTTTGTAAGTATCTTTTGGCTTAATTTCAAAGAAAGTCTCGAAGAACCATGCCGCAAATTTGATCAAGTGATCGCCTTCGTTCATAACGTGTTCGACAAACTCTTTCTCTTCACCAGACTCGTCCGCTTGGACAGTGATGTGATAAATACGTTTTTCACCTTCGACTTCAGCAAGACCGAATTGACCTGTCAGTGATTCAGCTGCTAGTGCAACTTCCTCTTCCTCTGATGCTTTTAGTAGCTCTAGCGCTTGAGGTAGGTTTTCTTTCTGACCAATTTCTTTCAGTAGTGCTTCGAATTCGTTTTGTTGCATGATTTCACCTAACAATTAACGGGTGTTGCCGATATACCACTTTACTAGCCAAGTGTAGATAACGACACAATAGTTGGCGCATTTTAGAGAGGACCTTCTGCCCTTGCAACCAGATTCAACTATGTTCGTTCTGGCTGCACTAGACCTCCTGAAGGCGTTCGGAACTGCCCAAACACGAGAACTAAGCAGGAGATCACCGCAATCGAAATATAAAAGAACCCCAATTGATGTTGGCTTGTTACCCAGCTTTCGACTAAGTAGCCGCCAAATAAGCCAGCTAAACACATTTGAATCGAACCTGATAAAGCCGATACGGCACCCGCTTGCTGCTTGTGCGGCGACAACAACAGACTGATAGAAACAGGAAAAGACATCCCTTGCGCGAAACTCAAGCAGGTAAACGCAACCAATAATGACGCCACCGTGAACGGCAGTATGAGAAGCATTGCTCCTGAGCACGCCACAATAACAAAGCTGATTAGTAATATTTGCTGCTCTTTATATCGAGCATTAATGAAGTTAAGGACCAAACTCCCCATCAACAGCCCAGCCGAAGGCACGATCATCAAGGTTCCGTAATCTGCCGCAGTCAGCCCAAGTTCTTGCTGCATGAGGAACGGGTAGAGAGACAGGGTCACTAATGCAGATAAGTAGCTAAGCCAGTTATAGCTTGCACTGCCAATGACTTGCTTATTGGTCAACAACTCAAAGTAATTCAGTAACACCCGCTTTGGTTCGAAACGACGCTTTGGATATGGCAGCGTTTCATGCAAAACGACAAAACCAAGGGTAAAAATCGCCGCAAGATAAATGAGAACGAACACGAAAACCGCATGCCAGCTGATGTGATAAGCAATCCATCCACCAAACAAAGGCGCCACAATCGGCATCACAGAAGCTGTCACCGAGATATAAGACAAGGCTTTGGTAAGTTGTGCTCCGTCATAACTATCTCGCAATACCGAACGTCCAAGTACAGAGGCGCTACCCGCACCGAGCCCCTGTAATAGACGCCCCGCTTCAAGGGCAACAATATGATCAGCAAACCCAATACAGATAACCGTACCAACCAAATAGACACTCTGTCCCAGCAGAAACACAGGTCTTCGGCCAATGGCATCCGACAGAGGCCCATAAAACAGCTGTGAGACACCAAAACCAACAAGAAACAGAGTCACGAGGTTTTGAACCGTGTGTTGTGGCAAAGCAAGATCATGACCGATCAGAGGCAAAGAAGGGAGATAAATACTGACGCCCACTTGACCGGTCGCGATGATCATCATCGCCAACAATAATGGTGTTTTACGCAATATATCCTCCTTACAACATGACAGTTTTACGACAGACAGTGTATATTTGTTACTCAAAGATGATAATAAGCCAAAATGGAAAGGGATTGTTTCCCCTGAGGATGGAATAAGATGGACTGGATTCAGAGTGTTAACAGTTACATACGAGTCGTCGAAGAAGGTAGCTTCAACGCCGCGGCGCGAAAGCTCAATACCACCAGCTCGGCCATCAGCAAGCGTATCCAATGGTTGGAAGATAAGATTGGTGTTCAGCTTCTCAAGCGAACTACTCGCTCTATCAGCCAAACGGAAGCTGGTGCACTCTTTTACGAGCGAGCCAAAGTGCAACTCGACTCTTGGCAATCTGTATTGGACGAAACTCGTTCCGTAAACCAATCTCCAGCGGGGTTACTCAAAATTGGGGCGACATTGGCGGTTGGTTCTAAGTTCTTAGTACATTACCTCGATGACTTTCTGGAAAAATACCCAGACATCAAACTCCAGCTGATCACGACCCTACCTGGTCAAATTCCTGAGCTCAGTTTGGATTTGTTCATCAGCAGAGAATTGGAACAACTCAACTCACTGAGCTTTAAAGCCAGCCCATTGTTCGAACACAAAGCTCAGTTTTATGCCGCTCCAAGCTACCTGGAAAAACATGGTGCTCCACAAACTGTTGAAGAGTTATCAAAACATAACGTTCTGATATGGGGCGAAAATCCAATAAGAGAAATAAAAACCAACCGAGGTAAACGCATCAGTTTGTCCGGCAACTTTGCTACAACAAACCCCGAAGCACTCTTTCATGGTGCAAAACGCGGAATGGGAATCTTGCTTTCCAATAACGTCATGATCAAAGAAGACCTGAAATCCGGCGCCTTAGTTCCGATCCTTCCTGATATCACAGCAGATGAGGCGACTGTCTATGCTTACTATCCAAAGCTGGACTATCAGCATACTCGAACCCAATTATTCCTCGACTACTTAAAGAGCCGATTAGAAGAAGAGAAGCGAGCCTAACGAAAGACTTTCTAGTGCAATAAGTACTAGAGAGTAACTAGTCATAATCCACAAAGCTGCCACTTTAATGAGAAAGCCCTTTTGTGCCATCTCACCCTATGGTTGAAAATCGTCCTCAAAGCTCATCTAGAGTTTGAAAAATCACACGAAGTAAACAATAGTTAACGTGATGCATATCTATTAAATGAGAAAAGATCGTGTAAGAGATTCACAATAACACGGTTCGGATGAACACAACGTCGGGTAAAGTATTTGATGGCTCATGAACAAAAAAGTATCCAGTTACTTGATGAAATTCTGAAACTCAATGGCAGCGCATTACTCGACAGAGTAACACTTGAGCTTCATCAGCAATTTCAAAGCTACTGTACTTGCGTAGTTGAGATAGCCCACCTACAACATTGTGCGGTGACGCTTTCTAACTCTAGCGGCGGAACCATTGCAGACAGTATGTGCTATGGCTTAGCGGGCACACCTTGTGAGCAAGTCGCACAAGACATTGGTGAACTCATCTTCTATCAAGATGAAGTTTACAAGCTCTTTCCTGAAGACCAAATGTTTCAAGACCTCGGCATTCAAGCTTATATTGGGCTCCCTTTAAAAACACATACAGGAGAAGTGCTGGGAATCTTAGTCTCAACATTTACCCACTCCATCAGTGAAATTGAAGCCGAAGAGATTATCTTCCATCACCGTTTCTACGCCAACGTCATCATTCATAGTTTGCGAGAGAAATGGATCAGCGAACGCTCTGACAAACTTCTCAACCAACTCAGTTATGAAGTTTCTCATGACAATCTAACCGGTCTGCTCAATCGCAGTTGTTTAGCTGATACGTTAGAAACCTTAACACAGCAGGCTACGCGTCCTTTTAGCCTTGCCTATCTAGATATTGATAATTTCAAATCGATTAACGACATCAACGGTAACTACATTGGTGACCAAATCATCAAGTTTACCGCGGATGCCATTCAACAAAGCTTAACATCACCAAATAACGCCTTTCGTGTCGCAGGGGACGAGTTCGCCTTTATTACTTATGACGAAGACCCTGTCGCGGTATGTCAGGAAATTCTGGATAAAATCGAAGCTGGGTACTCAGACAAGTCCAACCGTATTTCGTTTAACGTTAGCATTGGTATCGCGCGAGCCCCAGTTCATATGCTCAATAGCGATGACTTGATACTAAATGCAAGTTTGGCTCTTAAGGATTGCAAAAAACACCGTGACACACGCATTCAGCATTATGACACGCACTTAAGTGCACTATACCACCGCCAAACACAGCTGATTGAGGCACTACGAGAGCAACTTCGCTTAAGTATTGATGAGAACGAAGAACTGTACGTCGTGGTACAACCCATAGTCGATATTACCAGCGACCGCTGGGATTACTTTGAAATATTGGCTCGTTGGAATAGCAACGTATACGGAAACATTTCACCTGTTGAATTTATTGAAGCCGCAGAGCAATCTGGATTGATCATTGAGTTGGGTGAACGCATTGTGGAGCTAGCTTGTCGTGCGAAACAAACGCTAGATCGACAGCTGGGCTATAACGTCAAACTGTCAATTAACTGCTCAGCACATGAACTGGTCGACTCTAACCGTTATATGAACTTCTTAACTCGTATACTAGAGAAATACGATCACCAAGCGACAGACTTTGTTATCGAGCTCACCGAAACCGTATTGTTGTCGCAAAGCGGGCGCGAACAGATGGTTCTGAATTCACTCCGCTATCTCGGGTTCAAAGTCGCACTCGATGATTTCGGTACGGGTTACTCTAGCTTGAACTACATTCACAACTACCCAATTGACAGCATTAAAATCGACGCCACTTTTGTGCGTAATATGCTCGCGAATAAAACTTCAGAGCAAGTTGTGCTGCTTATCGCTCAACTCGCGCAGCTGCTAGAAGTCGATTTAATCGCAGAGGGGGTCGAGGACGATAGAGCTTTGCAAAAGCTAATAGAAATGGGCTGCCATCACATACAAGGCTATTTCTATTCAAGACCTCACAGCGTCAATGAGCTGGTTGGCATCATTAATGAAAAACAAATGAAGAGCGCATAAAAAAAGACCAAACAGTGTTTGGTCTTTTTCGCATTTTATAGAACTGCTTTTTCTTTATCTTTTAACAGCTTGTCCATTTCGTTACGGTTCGCAATGAAGCTCGCCATTTCTTTCTTAGGCACTGAGCTTGCCATTGGGATTTTCGCGCGCATTGCGTTCACCGGACGGCCGTACTCGATCAACTCGTAGTGAAGGTGCGGGCCAGTTACACGACCAGTCTTACCTGACAAGCCAATGCGTTGACCACGAGAGACCTTCTGTCCTTTCTTCACTAAGATCTTACTTAAGTGTAAGTAACGAGTTTTGTACTTACTACCATGCTCAATCACCACATAGTTACCTGCGTACGGGTGTTTACGAGTCATGATTACGGTACCATCACCCGTTGCCTCTACAGGTGTTCCTGTCGGTACCGCCCAGTCCGTACCGTTATGTGGTGCTACACGGCCCGTTACAGGGTGAAGGCGTTTAGGGTTGAATCCAGAACTGATGCGCCAGCCTCGGCTGACAGGGTAACGTTGGAAAGCACGCTGAAGGCTCTCACCTTTCGCATTGTAGAATTGACCGTCAGTGTGAAGGTAAGCGGTGACTTCACGACCACGGTTATAAATTTTGATTGCTTCTATTTCGTTCTTGCCAGTTGGCACACCATCAATACTTTGAGAGCGGCGAACCACTTCAAATCGGTCACCAGCGCGTAAATCTTTGCCGAAGTTCACTTGCTCTTTAAGTAAGTTAACCACTTGACTGATTTCTGCTGAGCTCAAGCCCAAACGATTTGCGGATGACGAGAAGCTACCTCGAATAACACCGACCAAAGGCTCTTGCTTCCAAACACCAGGAATTGAGATGTCTGAGAAATCGTAGCTGCCATCGTCGTTACGATGGTAAACCACTTTATCTGCAATAGAGAATTGCAGTTCCATCTTTTCAAGTTCGCCCGTAGATTCATTGCGCCAAAAACGCAGTGTGTTACCAGGTTTCAAGGTATCAAGAGCAAGGAAGTTCAAATCCGTTTCCATCACTTTCATCAACGAGCTGTAGCCTAAGCCTAGTTGGCTGAAAATGGTACTCAGGTTATCACCTGCTTGGATTTGGTATTCAAAATTTGGTGGAGTGACAACTTCTGCTGTTGTCGCATCAAGAATATTTTCGACAACCTGCGTTTCAGGCAGGTTCAATGCGATGGTTTTAGTAAGGGAAGACTCTTTGAGAGAGTTGGAAACACCAATCGCAACTAATACTGGCAAGGAGTACAACAGTAGCGCTTTACGACTTGTCAGATTCGGCAACCGTCTTGTTGTAATTTCATTTGTAGACACGGGAATTACTATCTCCTTTATAACAAGGCTCATAGCTTATGCATTCCCGCATAAGAAATCACTAGTAAATTACGAGATCTAGCGCAGAAAACACTTATTTTTTACAGAAGACAAAAAAATTCATTACTGTTGCATATGTAGGTTATTGCCTACACGCTTAAGTGTCGTCGAATTCAATTGATTTGGTTGTTCTGCCATCGCTTGATTTTCGCCATGTTGAAGATAAGACAGAGAAATTTGCGTGTCACTTTCCCACTTCAAAGAAGACATTTTAATTCGGTCACCGATGAAAACACTGTTCAATAAAACAACTCGGCTTGGCACAGCATCAAATTTAAACAAACCGATATAGTAAAACGCGCCTGAGCCCTGTGTCGTTACGATAACTGGAGCCACAATCCATGGGGTTTCATTGATATCACGTTGAGCGATAAACTCGATTGGAACCAGTACTTCACCTTTGGTAGCACCTGCATCGTAGTGACCTTTCAAGAAGCCGTGCTCTTTATCCAATTGTTCAAGAAACGTAACAGCGCTCTGCTCAGGAACCTGAACCGTCCACGGGTTGCGTGACTGAATACCTAGCACTTCCGCTACGATTGGATTTGATTGTGCCTGCACTTGAGGAAATTTCGCCATGATCTCATCGTCAGAAAGGCTAAAACGATAAATGCCCGCGATGATCACCACCACTAATAGAACGATTGGGATCAAAAGAATGAGGGGGATGGGTAGGATTCTCTTACGAGCCATGAAGACTTCCTTGTGTTCTTGTTCTCTTGTCTATGTTCGGAGTATATACCAATTCACCGACCAAGACCTCAACACCTGACCGCTCATTTTGACTCAAGTGTTTCAAAATTAAACTAAACTATTTGTTGGGCAACCAATAGGTAATAACGATGACAAAAATCACCCACACATGTGAATGTGCCTGTGGCTTGGTCCAACTGCGTTGCACGGCGGAGCCCATTCGCACCTCCATTTGCCACTGTTTTGAATGCCAAAAGCGAACCGGAAGCGTATTCGGCGTTCAAGCTCGATTTAACAAAAACCAAGTCATCCTAGATGGTGACATCACCAGTTACACTCGTATTGCTGATTCAGGTAATCACGTTCAATATGACTTCTGCCCGGCATGCGGCACAACCATGCGCTTACAGTTATCGGACGCTCCCGATTATGCAATCATTCCAATGGGACTGTTTAATAACAAAGAGTTTCCAGAACCCACGGTTTCTATCTATGAACAAAGGAAGCATGGCTGGGTAAGCTTTGATTGTACGATGGAACACGCAGGTTGAGTGACAACGCCATATTAAGAAAACAAACATGCAACATGTCTCTCCTGCTCAAAGTTTGAGAACATCATTCAACAAAAGTTGAGATTTTATTGAGAATGATCAACCGAGTACTGGGAGAAAGACTTTCGTTCCGCGCCACGAGCGCTATAATCTGCTCCTAACATTTGGTGAGGTTTTATTGTGATTTCCAGACTTCCTCGTTGGGTGGAATATGGCGCCTTTATGCTTGCTCTCCTAGCAGGCTGCGTCAATGCCGTAGGTCTTCTCGGCTTTCAACATCAAGCGATAACGCATCTTTCCGGAACCGTAACTCAGCTAGGGAATAGCTTACTAACAGGTGTGGACTCAACCATCCACCTGCTTTTTATTGTATTCAGCTTTTTGATTGGCTCTGCGTTTAGCGGATTCTTTATCGAAAGTAGCGCTCTAAAGCTCGGCCGCCGCTATGGTGTGGCACTATGTATCGAAGGTAGCTTACTACTTTTGAGCTTGGGCTTTTTAGTACAAGGTAACGTGTATGGTCAGTACCTTGCTTCTGCAGCCTGTGGTTTGCAGAATGCGATGATCACCACCTTCAGCGGTGCCGTTGTAAGGACGACACACATGACCGGCATCATTACCGACCTAGGTATCATGATTGGAGAAAGCTTACGTGGACGCCAATTCGACCGACGTAAAGCCAAACTGTTTATCTTCATTTTCTTTGGCTTCTTACTCGGTGGTACGGTTGGTGCTGGTTTGTTTAACGTTTTTGAACTGTATGCGTTAGCCTTCCCTGCGCTTCTCGCTTTCGTTATCGCTATCGCATACTGGGGCTACCTCTACCTACAGAGCCGCCATCAACCAGTCTAGCTTTTATCTGACGGTTTAAGCATTTTACTTAAGCCGTCACTCTCTTCGCTTTCTTCACTCTTCATATCCATTAAACGAACGCCATCAAATGGGCTGATTTAGCTTTTTGTTCTTTATTCCCCTATAAACAGTGGAACTACTGGCAGAAAAGCCCGCTTTTAGCTTGAGATCCGAATCACATTTGCTAGGCTTTTTATTGCTTTGGTCACACTGTGTCGCTTAACAGGCTGCTCAGAGAGGCCTACGTGCTACAATTTTCTAACACGAGCAACAATTTCATATACAAGATCCTAGTTTTGATTCAATTGACCGAAAAAACGGCTGAATAACTAGATGTATTTAATGAATAGTATTGCAAAGGATGCAGTTTGCGGGTAATCTCCGCACACTGTGATTAAATACGGATGTTTAGTGAATATTTATGTCATGGAATATGGCGAGTATTGACTAGTAGTAACACGAGACAAACAATGCATAACAACACTAATGCTGCTGAAGCGCCTAAGGGCAACTTTTGGATGTTCTTCATCCCATCCCTGATTGGTCTTCTACTCTTCATGGCACCTATCTCTTACGATGGTGGCCTGACCATTCCTGTTGCGGTTATGGCAAAAGTCATTCCTGCAGTTCTTGGCGATACTTTAATTGCTATCGTTACCGCTATTATTGCTTTCATGGCCGTTGCTTCTGTTCTTTGCAAAATTTTTAAGCCAGCGGCAATTCTGCGTAACGGTTTCCTGAACGGCCTATTTAATCCATCACCATTGTGGCTTATGGTTCGCTTAATCGGTGGTGCTGCAGTACTGATGACTTTCTTCCAAGTTGGTCCAAAAGCCATTTGGGAAGAGAACACTGGTGGCCTAGTGCTTACTGGTCTTCTACCAACGCTGTTTGCGGTATTCATTTTTGCTGGTCTATTGCTGCCGCTACTGCTTAACTTCGGTCTACTAGAATTGTTTGGTGCGCTGCTAAGTAAGGTGATGCGCCCGGTATTTAACCTACCAGGTCGTAGTGCGATCGACTGTATGGCTTCTTGGTTAGGTGATGGCAGCGTGGGTATTCTGCTTACCAGCAAGCAGTACGAAAATAACTTCTACACTCAACGTGAAGCGGCTGTCGTCGGTACAACTTTCTCTGCTGTATCTATTACCTTTAGCTTAGTTGTCATCGCACAAGTTCAATTAGAACACCTATTCCTACCTTTCTACGGCGCTATCTGTCTAGCGGGTATTGTTGCGGCGATCATTATTCCTCGCTTACCACCGCTAAGCCTGAAGAAAGACCGCTACATCGATGGCAGCGCACCTAAGAAAGACGCAGATGCAGTACCTGCAGGTCACACGACTTTCTCATGGGGTATGGACCTTGCTCTAAAACGCGCTGGCCAAGTAACTTCTGTACAGTCAGTATTTAAAGAAGGCGTACATAACGCTATCGACATGGTGTTTGGTGTACTACCTGTCGTTATGGGCTTGGGTACAGTGGCACTAGTGATTGCAGAATACACCTCAGTATTCGAAATCCTAGGTCAACCATTTATCCCTTACCTAGAATTGCTACAAATCCCTGAAGCTGCTGCAGCGTCTCAAACTATCGTTGTGGGCTTTGCAGATATGTTCATCCCAGCAATCCTAGCGGCTTCTATCGATAACGAAATGACTCGCTTTGTGATTGCAGCAATGTCTGTAACACAGCTAATTTACATGTCAGAAGTAGGCGCACTGCTTCTTGGTAGTAAGATTCCAGTCAACATCGTAGAGCTGTTCGTTATCTTCATTCTACGTACGCTGATTACACTTCCAGTTATTGCTGGTGTAGCTCATTTAATTTTCTAAAATCGAGCAATTTTAAAAGGCTCCGCTCTGTCGGGGCCTTTTTTGTATCTAAAGGCTTTCTGTTACATTTCACGCCCTTTTTATCACGCCTCTCGTTATCTATTCAGCTTTCTAATAGCCTTACTTTTAACGCATAACTTATAAATATAACTTTAAATTCATTAGTTTAAATTGAAGAAAAGCGACAACTCAGACTTGTTTATATAAGGCTCAATGATACTATTCTTATGTTTTTAACAGTTTGATGACGAAGTTCAACAAATCAGATCAATCTCACAACTTTATAAAACAACTCGCCTTTTGTTCGCATTTTGATAACGAAAGTCGAAATTAACCTTCAGGTTTCTGATTAATCTGTCGATAAAAAAAATAACAAACACAATAGTGTGTTCACTTCTGCCGAATGTACCCAACAAAATAAGAGGTACAAGCAGAGTAAACCAGCCGGGAGACTCGAGAGGAAAAAATATGAAATTTAGACATAAGGTTGTCACCGCCTCTTCTATTTTATTGCTTGTGACCGTGGCGTTGCTGTCGACACAACAAGTTATGACTATCCGTTCACAGATCGAAGAAAACATCGATACCAGCGTGAGTGAGATCCTATCCAGTGTGGGGAACACGGTAGAATCGGAAATGAACGCTAAGAAAGAACTCGCTCAATCCATGACTGAGATTCTTGAAATTAACCCAAGCGACCACGATTACGTGAAAGAAGTGCTAGAAAAGCCAATGCCAAAATCAAGCTTCTTGGCCATTGGTTATGCTTACGACAGCAACGGATTTGTGATTGAAAACGATGATGGTTGGGAAGCGGGCCCTGATTACGATCCTCGTGTTCGCCCTTGGTTTGTATCAGCAAAAGCAGAAAACAAGCTTGTTGTCACCGATCCTTACGTGGATGTTTCTTCTAAGAAAGTGATCATCTCTATCGGTACTCCAGTGCGCGAAGCTGGCCAGTTTCTCGCAGCCATGTTTTACGATATGGAGCTAACCACCCTTTCTGACTTGGTTAACCAAGTAAACCTATTTGATGCGGGTTACCTTTTCCTTGTAACGGCAGATGGCACGACGATCGCGCACCCAGAAGCCAAATACAACGGCGAGAAACTATCAAGCTACCTACCACAAGTAGAGCTAGCACCAGGAGCTCAACACATCGAGATGAACGGCGACAAATTCATGGTCAGCCTAACCCACATCCCAAGTGAAAACTGGTATGTAGGTGCAGTTGTTGATGAGAGCATTGCGTATGCTGCAGTAGGTAAGCTGCGTAATAGCGCAATCATCTACTCATTGATTGCTGTGATTGCCTCTATCATTGCGCTGACTATCCTTATCCGTACCTTGATGCGCCCTCTTGATGAGCTAAACACCGCAATCCAAGCTGTAGCATCAGGCAAAGGCGATTTGACGCAGCGCTTGGATACCAACACAGATCAAGAATTCTCTGAGCTAGCAAAAGGTTTCAACACCTTTATGGAGAACTTGCAGCATCAAATCATCGAATCGAAGAGCATTTCCGACCAGATCCTAAGTGGTACGCAAATTACCGCTGAAGGCGCTCGTGATTCTGCTTCTGCAATTCAAACTCAGCTGCAAGAGCTTGAACAGTTGGCGACAGCAATGCACGAGATGTCGGTAACGGCAACAGAGGTTGCCAACAACGCACAAGGCGCAGCAAGTGCAGCGAAAGAAGCGGACGAAGCGACAGTGCAAGGTTCTTCTATCGTGAATGAATCTACAGAGACGATTAACCTGCTGTCAGACAGCATCGATCAAGCAGTTGAGGAAGTGCAAGGTCTTGAGTCAGCAACGGCAAATATCGAAACGATTCTAAAAGTAATCAACGACATCGCAGACCAAACTAACCTACTGGCACTGAACGCAGCAATCGAGGCAGCCCGTGCGGGAGAATCTGGTCGTGGCTTTGCCGTTGTAGCGGATGAAGTTCGTACACTGGCGCAACGTACTCAAGAATCTACTACAGAAATCCGTAGCATGATTGAGCAGCTTCAATCTGGTGCTTCTTCTGTTGCAAGTGCTATGCACCAGAGCAAAGGCAGTGCAGTCGAAGCGGTAGAGAAAGCAGAACACGCCAATGACGCTCTACAACGTATCCGCGATGCGATTCAACGTATCTCTGACATGAACTTGCAAATTGCATCTGCTGCTGAAGAACAAAGCTTGGTAGCGGAGGAAATCAACAACAACACGGTTAACATTAAAGATCTGTCGACCCAAGTTGCTGATTCAGCGAACCGCACCAACGATGCAATGCAAGCCCAACATGAAGACGTTCGTAAACAAGACGAGATTCTAAACCGCTTTACGGTCTAACTTCTCCTTTTTAACCCAGAACAAACTTCATCAAACAACAAGCAAAACAGCGAGCCAAAGTGCTCGCTGTTTTTTTGTTTGCTTACAAAACCACATGTATATAGCGATCTTTCGAGCGCTTGTAATAAAAGTCATCCACTTTTAGGTAGGTAAAATTGCCAATCTGAATATAAGTACCGCGTGGTGGAATATGTTTGTAATGGTAGTAATGATGTTTTGGTCGCTTGTGCTTAACCACCACAACCTTTTTATGTTTATGCTTGTGATGATGGTGGTGATGCCCGTGATGATGTCCGTGCTTGTGGTGATGTTTTGGATGTGCAGCGACTTCAACGCTAAACATCCCCAAAGAAAACATCATCCCAACGATCGTGAAAGAAAATCGCTTCGACACTCGGTTCCCCTTTACTCTATAACTTATTGCTTATCATAAAGAGAGAACTCGCTAGCCATGTCAGATGCTCGCGAGGCTGTTTCACCGCCAAGTAAAATATCATCAAGGTTTATCAGGCAACAGTCAGACCATACACAGCGCTGATACAGAACTAACAATTCGGCGCAAAAAAGCCGCTTGTCCAGTGTAGGACAAGCGGCTTTCTACAAGTCAGTTATTGTGTATTGGTCGAGACGGTTTACACCGCTTGAGCAAACAGCAAGAAACAACCGAATAGGAAGATCATGCTCATGCCCATTGCGCCACCACCAGCTTCGTACACGTTGTTGTCTTCCACTGGCACGCGACGCACTTTCATTGTCATCGATAGCGGAACGAATACCGCAAGGAACACAAGGATGATGCCAGCGTAACTAAGAATCGCTAAGAAGTGTTCTGGAGCAAACACCGCGCCAAGTAACGGCAGAATAAACGTTGCCACGAATACAACAGGCTTACTCGCTTTCAGAAGATCCGCGTTTTGATCGTACAACGCCATTGCCACACCCAAGAAAGATGTCAAAAGTGCTAAGCCAGTAAACATAGACAGAATGAACTCAAGACCCGAGTAATGTTGACCAAGAACAGAGATCAACTCAGACACGTTTGAGAACTGAATAAGCTCGTGTGGTGGCAAGTTACCTACTACCGCGAAAAGCCACAGTAGGTAGCAAACAAGAGGAATGGTTGAGCCAACAATAATCATATTGCGCAGTTGGTTCTTACTCGCTTCTTTGTTGTAAGTTACCAAAGAAGGGATCACCACCATAAAGCCAAAGCTTGTGAACAGAACTGAGCTTTGTTTGATCAGCGCCATTTTGTCTGCGTTCACGACTTCACTTAGGCCTTCAAACGATACGTTTGGCGCAAGAGAGAATAACGTCAGAACAAGTGCGACAATCATACCGATGAATAAGCCACGGTTTAGTTTATCAACCACACCGGTACCCGCAGATACGATAAGACCAACCAAAACGGTAAAGCCAACTTGGCTAGAAATGGTAGAAAGTGGTAGGCCAACTGATGAGGTCACTTTTTGTACCAAGTCGCCAGCACCAATGATATAAGCCATCAGAAGACAAACAAGCAGTGCGTACAACAAACCGTTAGTAACAAGCTGACCGCCTTTACCAAGAGTTTCACGAGCGATTGCATTCATGCTGACGCCACCACCTACTTTGCAGCTTGCTTCCAATAAAAGCAGTGCAGCATAAGTGGTACCCGCCCAGATGAACAGCATAAGAAGAGTGCCCCACAGGAGGCCGAATTGAGCAAGCACCATTGGTATAGCAAGCATACCAGCGCCAAGAGCAGTGCCTGCAACGATCAGGGAACTGCCGACAAGTTTTAGGTTCACGGTTAATACCTCTAAAATTTAATCCGTTTTGTTGTGACTTATCGTGCTTTTGGTTCGAAGCACGATCAACGGAAATGCCCTACCTTGCTGCCAATGAATTCGGTGTGATACCGCAACTCAGGATGCATGAAGTCTAAGCTCAAGATGGATCTATCCTGTCTGAGCATTTTAAGGATGTAGGGAATCATTTCCGGGCAGAGTTCGATTAACGGAACGTCTCATTTTGGGTTCGAAGCAAAATCAGCGCATCCTTTTTCGTCAATCCCATTCTCTGCTGAATGGATTTGGTTCCAAGGGATTGTAAGGCATAAATAGGACGATTGAAAAGCAAAAGCTCCCTCTTATAGCTATATATTTTAACAAAAGTAAGTTAATGCAACGGATATGTTGCAAAACAGCCGATTATTTAGCCTTTTGTTGTTATAAAGCATAAGAAGTGAGTTTTGGTGCTCAGTTTTTTGAGGTGTACATGAAAATGTACACTCTATCGAAAGATGTTAGAAACCCGGAGCATAGCCTAGATTCATCAATATCGTTATTATTCGGCTCGTACCGACACGTTTCGGTTCACATACCTCTAAACACTGATTTACGGTTCGAAAACTTAGGTAAATGAGTGTTCCGAATGCTGGGTGTGGTTCCCCAGCATTTGAATCCTTCCTTTCATTGCTTTTAGCACTTTGATTTTGCGCAATTGGTATTGCGGGATTTCGTTCGTCTGTAATTTAGTTCAACGTTTGTTTCAATAAGGTTTGCTTCAATAAGCCCATGTTTCAAAGCATCATAGCTCTTTGTCTAGTGCATCGATGATGTAAGTTAATGCCGCTATGCCCATGTCTGAAACTAAACGCTCCATCGAACTTAGGTTCTCATAGGTTTGATCCAACTCTGCTTGATCAATATAACCTCGATGTAAAAACAGCTCTTTGTACTTCATTAATCGTTTCTGTGATTCACGAGTTAACCAAGTGACGTCCAGCCGAATATCGCGACTGCGATTACGAATTTCAGCAAGCAGTTGTTCTAAAACGCGTTGCATTTTGCGAATGTCTACCTCGCCAGAAATTGATTTATAAATCTGATATTTTTCCATTTTCTGAAACTAACTGAAATTACGTAAATTTTTTGTGGAACGTCATTCTTATCGCTATATCAATTTGGGTAAATACGAGGTGGCTAAACTGGTCCGGTTATTGCGTGGTTAAGGACAAAACTGTCCTCTAAGGAGTGCCAATGCAAGTAGACCCATTGATTGAAGTCCTTATAAAGCGACGCAAAATGAAAGGCGTCTCACGCGAGCAAATGGCTAAAGTCGCAGGGATGAGCGAAAAGACTTATCAAAGAATTGAGAGAGGCGAGTCGGATTTAAAGCTTTCGCAATATCGTTCCATATTACGTGCTCTCAACCTGACCGATTTAGATATTGCCCTTGATGCCAGAGGCGTCGGGAATATCTCCGCAAATGATGTTGCGTCAGCAGCACGACTGCTATCACCAGAGGCGCAATCCATGCTGACAAAACTCATATTCTTGGTGCTAGAGCAGAAAACCAACGAAGGCAAAAGCCTCAAAAAAACATAAAATCGTGACCTAGACTCCCATCTCAAACAACGTTATGGTGAGCTGAACTTACTTATTACCGCTTCGAGACTCCAAACGGTGGAGGAAGGCATTATGAGAAGCATCTGGGTCATAACAACCGCTATTCTCTGGCTGTGTGCGCCTACAGTCGTGTCTGCGCAACAACAAATGAAGACAGCCGTAAAACCGATCACCCAACCGGGAGATAAACACGATTTACATTCCGTCAATCGCCCTTATAGGCCAATCAAGCCGCCCTACTATCACCATCGGCCATATTATCGTCCGCCCTATTACCGGCCACCCTACTATCATCGACCGCCGTATAGCGTGAGACCTCCGCGTTATCATTCGTCATTCATCTATGTGAGGCCAGGGTACTGGTATCCGCCTTATCGCGGGCGTTACTATTATTATCACAGTGATTTAGTGGGCATTGCGACCTTCGCCGTTTTCGCTGGCGTCACCTATGCCATCGTTCATGATTCCTATTACCGTCGTGATGGTGTCCGCTATGTGTATGTTCGTTATCCACCAAGCGGTAACTACACCATTTTACGTGATAACCGTGTAGGGACTTCTTCGGCGGTAAGTGATGCTTCGGCGTCGAAGCAAACCGTCGCGCCACCAATAAGATCACACACTGCAAGAGTGCATCAAAAACCACCAGTGCCGAAACCAGAGCCAAGTCCTTGCAAAATCGGTGAAATCGTAGACTCCTTGCCTCACACTAAAGAAACTGTGGTCGTCAACGGACAGAGCTATTTCAAATACAAGAATACTTGGTTTGCACCACTTAGAGCCGAACGTAAGTATGTTGTGGTGGAGTCACCGCTATAGTGCTGTACTGGATTATCCTGAACGAACAAAAACCCGCAGATTGCGGGTTTATGCTTTCTTGTAGATAGCCGTTTGGGCCACTAGCTTATCAATAGAGTGCTTCGAACTCAGGGATCCTCGCCTTACCTCTCAGCAGTAAGAAGTTCAAGAATCGGCTCGTCGACGTAGTGAGTATCTTCTCTTCTTCAACACCATGTTTTTCCAGCAAAGCAATTGACAAATCTAACTTGGAGATCTCTTCACAAAAGTGAGCATCCGACCCTGTGCTGAAGTAAACGCCAATCTCTTTGCCGAGCTCGACAATGCGATCACAACGGGAATCACTGCCCTTACGGCTTTTGCCCGTCAAAGACGTATTGTTAACTTCAATTGCGACATTGTGTTCTTTGGCACAGCGCAAAACCTGTTCTATATCGAATGGGTAATTTGGGTTACCTAAGTGGCCAAGAACATCCACTCTGCCACTTTTAATGGCATTTATCAGGGCAGCGGTATGCTCAGCTTCCGTTGCTGGCTTGAATACGGGTTCATGGAAGCTCGCAATCACCCAGTCGAGATGTTGGTCAGAGGACGGTGGTAAGTCTATCTCCCCTTTCACATTCAGCGTGTTGGCTTCTACGCCACGGAGAATACCTACATCGTGTAAAAAGCGGGGCAAAATTCTTTGATTGTTGAAATGCCAGTAGTGAGGGGCTCCTGGCATCTCGGGAGCATGATCGGTGGTACAAAGAAGTTTTAGCCCCTTATTCTTGGCAGACAATGCGTTCTCTAAAATGGTGCTGTAAGCGTGTCCACTGGCAATAGTATGGGTGTGGCTATCAATCACGATATCCATGGTGACCTCCTGAGATTGTGGACGAACTATCGAATTTCGAACGAACCGTTTTGATTGAGAAACAACGATAAGTCAGCAGGAATCGAGTGATTCAGAACTTTATCAACGTTGACCGCATCAGAACGTAAATAGAACTCCAATGCGGCTTCTGGATCTGTACCGCCACGAATCTTACGATTGACTAAACGCTCTTGTAGAAACTCCGCTTGGGTATCAATAAACACCGTGAAATCGGCCAAGCGGTGCAGTTCTTTCCATACCGGTTCATCAAGCAGCAGCCAGTTGCCCTCGACGACGACAATATTACGGTTAACCTGAATGGCATCATCAACCGGATCATGTAAGTTGCGGTCGTAGTAAGGCCATTTGCTGTCTTTCACTTTAAGCTGTTTCAGCTTATCGATAAGCTCGGTGAGATTGAACGTTTCGTAAGAACCTTTAATGCTGCGCAGCGGAACAACTTCGCCATTACGCTCAATGGTGTTGCTGTCGAGGATTTCGTTCGGATAGTGAAAACCATCAAAAGGCAGAACCTGAAGTGGCTCTTGGTTTTCATCTTGTTCAGAAAGGTGTTCCCAGAACGCAGCTAAGGTTGACTTACCGCTGCCCGGAGGGGCACACAAGAATACGACAATACGTTCCTGCTTCTCATGATATAAACGGGTAAACTTTTCGATAAGAGGTTGATGGATTCGCTTTACGTCGGCATCGGGAAAGGTAGCTTCGGTTTCAAAACCACTGACGTTTAAATTCACTTTCATGGTGAACCCTTATTGATTGATCTCCCCTTCGATTCTTTCTATCAACATTTCACACGACAGCTTCAACACTGTTTTGATGAGAGATTCGTATCTCATTTGCGAAAAGGACTCAAACGAAGAGAACTTAAGCTGATTGATCGACTCAAGATAAAAGCTGTCTTGCTGAGAAGAGAGTACCGCTTGGTTTTTGATGAAGTCGTAAATCACGTCATCCGCAAATTCGACTTTCTCCGGTTGGCTAACCACGTACTCCAAGACCTGATCGTACAGTCCGATATCGGCGTAAGTTTCCAAAGAGATTTTGCCCATCGCAAACATCAGCTTCGATACCACATCGGTCGTCACCAACGGACCATCTTCTTTCAATAAAGGATCCACAGCATACTCCTTCACCAGATCTCCTTGGACGAACACGCTCGGAAGTAATGCTTTTAACTTGAGGTTAATTATTTTGTTAGAAACCTGAAGAAACGCAGTCGCATTTTCGCACTCGTCCAGTTTCTCCAGTAATTCGTCTTCACGTGACAACGTATTATGACCTCTCCATTATGTGGCAGCGCAAAGGCTACCACACAAATTCGTTGCAACTAAACCGTTAAGCTCACGTCATAAAACTCAAGTAACGCTTTTTCTGCATGTGCGTTCCACACATAGTTATTCGCGTTCAAAATTGCGTCTAATTCGGCGAAGAACGGGTCTTGGTCTGCCAACGATAGGAAATCATCAATCGCGGTCAATGGCAGGTCGATATGTGGGTAAATCAACTTCTTACCACCCGGAATATCCAGTTGATTCAAAATCGTATGTGGTGCAGCTTGCAGGCCACCAACGTGGGTGATCATGAACGATGGATTGATCTTACCTTGTGAAGACAACTCGATAGATTCCACCATGTCACCGGTCGAGCCGCCAGACGTGCCCACAATGTGCGTTGATTCGTAATGCACGTTGTAGAAGTTAAACGGTACTTTGAATTTCTTATCGGTAGGGCCTGCGAAGAAGTTTAGGCAGCCATCGTTACCCAACAGCTCATCGGCTTGTTCTAGCACTTGCGATACCGCTGCATACACCATCACGTCGTCGTAGCCTTTGCCATCGTTCAGCGCTTTCAGATAAGTCACAGGGTCATCGACTTGAGCGGTGTTCACGTAATGCAGTTCAACGCCCTGCTCTTTTGCTTTCTCAACCGGAATTAAGCACTCAGCTCGGTCTAAGCGTGCAGCGTCGATGTCTGTCACCACAATCAGTTTTGGCTTCACTGGGCCGTTAATCGCGTAGTCAATCGCGCCAATCCCCATAGGGCCAGCACACGCTAACAGCGCTAACGCTCCACCCTCTTTGATGCCCATATCGTGCTCGTACACGTATTGCGTAGTGTGGTAACTCGCGTGGTAAGCACCGATGATGCATGACATTGGTTCAGCCAAAGACGCATCTGCAAAGTAGTCTCCGTGGTAAGGCAGTACACAGCCTAAGTCGATAGCAATTTTAGGAATGATGGAATACGTTGCGTTGCCACCAAAGGTTTCGTAGCTGTAACCCGCAGAATAACCACTAGGCAAACCCATTGCTGGTTGCAATACAAAGTAATCGCCTGCTTTGTATTGGTCTTTTAGGTTCTCACCAACTTCAACAATCACACCTGCGTATTCATGACCTGTCATCACTGGCACTTCATCGATGTTCTCAGGTACGCGTTTGTGTTTGCTACCTAACAATGCCGCTTTGTAAGTGGACAAGCAAATGCTGTTTGAAATGTTTTTAACCAGAAGTTCATCGGCTGAAATGCTTGGCAAATCAAAGGTTCTTAGTTGAACGTCTTTCTCACCACAGATAACCGCTGCCGTTGTTTGTACCATGATTTCTCTCCTAAATGGGGTGGAAGGAGCCACCCCATACTGCATTGTTAGGCTGGTTGCTCAGTTGCGACCGTTTGTTGCTTAATCTTGTCCATCAGCTCATCGAGCGCTGGATCGTTGAGGAAGTTCTTAATCGTGACCACTGGCAAGCCTGTTGCTTTGATGGCTCGACTTTCTAAGCTTTCGTGCGTCACGACAATGTCGGCTTCACTTGGGACTTTTTCGATGGCGAAGTTCTTCACTTCAATATCAATCCCGGCTTGAACTAACTTGCGTTTGAAGGTTGAAGCACCCATCGCACTTGAGCCCATCCCCGCATCACAAGCGAATGCGACAAATGAAATTGGTTTGTTTACTTCTTGTGTTGCAGCAGCAACTGGTTTGATTGCGCCTTCTGCTTTCATGTCTTTCATATCAGAGACAGACTGTTCAAACTCATCTTCTTTGTCCTCTGCTTTGCTCATCTTCAGAATCGCACTTGCGACAAGGAAGGAAACAATTGTTGCTGTTGTGACACCTGCGATGGTCGCTAGGAAGCTGCCTTTCGGAGTCAATGCTAGGTAAGAGAAGATTGAACCTGGACTTGGACCTGCAACCAAACCTGCATCAAGTAGGTTAAAAGTTGCGATACCTGTCGCTGCACCCGCAATCATTGCCAAGATCATGATTGGCTTCATTAACACGTACGGGAAGTACAGCTCATGAATACCACCGAAGAAGTGAATGATGATGGCACTTGGCGCAGAGCGTTTAGACAAACCTTGACCAAACTTCGCGTAAGCCAGCAGCATACCAAGACCCGGGCCTGGGTTAGATGCCACCATAAAGAAGATAGACTTACCTGTTTCAGCTGCGGCCTGCAGACCTAGTGGGTAATAAATACCTTGGTCGATAGCGTTATTTAGGAACAGCACTTTCGCAGGCTCGTTGATGATTGCAAGCAAAGGAAGGAATCCCGTCGCCACCAAGGCTTCGATGCCTGATTTCACAAACAAGTTTGCCGCCGTTACCGCCGGGCCAACAATCTCGTAGGCGAACAGACACAGGATCATGCCCACAATACCTAGTGAGAAGTTGTTCACCACCATCTCAAAACCAGAAGGAATACGGTGTTGGATTCGTTTATCCATTTGCACCACAACCCAAGCACTGAGAGGACCCATGATCATCGCGCCGACGAACATCGGAATATCCGCACCAACGATAACACCCATGGTACCGATGGCGCCGGCTACCGCGCCGCGTTTATCACCAACAATTTGACCGCCGGTATAACCGATCAACAGTGGTAATAAGTAAGTAATCATTGGACCAACGAGTTCTCCAAATGCTTCGTTTGGCATCCAACCTGTTGGGATAAAGAGTGCAGTAATAAAGCCCCAAGCGATGAAGGCTCCGATATTTGGCAGCACCATGGCGGTCAAATGACCCCCGAAGGCTTGCACATTGGCTCGCATGTTTGCTTTCACGTTATGTTCCTTTTAGTATGCTTTTATTATGTCTAGCACTTGTTCCTTAGATGAAGCTTGTGCCAGTTTTGCAATGTTCTCTTCGTCCACAAACATCTCGCTCAGCGCTTGAATCACCTCAATGTGGGTATCAGAGTCTTTTGCAGCTAGGGTAATTAGAATGTTGGCAGGACCAAGGTCCGAACCAAAATCAACTGGTGAAGGGAAAATATGAATGCCCAAGCCCGTTTTTAGGACACCGGTTTCTGGGCGAGCATGTGGCATCGCCAGTCCAGGGCACAACACATAGTAAGGACCATTTTCTTCGGTCGATTGGATGATGGCATCCGCGTATTGCTGAGAAACGTAACCTTTGTCTTCTAGGTATTGCGTTGTCTTTTTAACTGCGTCTTGCCATTGGTAAGCGCGGTCATTAATAACATCTACTAGTTCGTGGTCGATTAATTCATACAGCATTTTTAAACCCTATCAACAGTTCGGTTTCGATGGGTTAATTATCAATAAGAGTCGTAGAACCGCGCAAGCACGCCTCTTTTGTGCAACAAATCACAATTAAATGGCTGTCAATTTGTTTTAATGAACGTAGCTCAAAAATAGACAAAGAAAGTTAGCAACAAATTTTCTTTCAGCAACATGTCAATAGGCATAATTTGAACCACCGCACCTATCCAAACATTTCTAGAAATTCGCAATAATTTATCTCGATCACATTACGACTCTTGACTCGCTATTTATCGTGATTAAATTCAAACTTCATTTTTCACTAATTCGGCGCTAGTGAGTTTCAAACAGGGATAATCATCACACTTGTTTGCTAAAAGAAATCGAAACGTTGCTTAGTTTCAGCATAGAGCTAGCGGAAGGTCGGAAGAGAAAAGACACAAAAAACCCGCCGAGCGGCGGGTTTGATTAATCTGCTGACCATACTGATCGAATATCCGGCCAACCCCAGTTAGTGAGAGCGACGTCTTCTAAAACACCTTGGAAACGCAGTGTCTGAGTATGGTGGAACATTGGTGCGATCCAGTATTCACTGACCAGTGTTGAAGCAATAGGCTCAAGCGCAACTAAGTAATCTTCAAGGGGAACCAACGACCTCACCTTTTCCAATTGCTCATCAAGCCACTGCGCATTTTCTTCACCTAATGTATGGTACAAAACATCATTGCTAAAGAAGTTAGTAAAAGCGGAGACATGACGGCTGTCATCAGAAGTGGTGTTAGTCACCACCAGCGTCTCGTCTAGCGTTCCATTTTCCGCTTTTTCATTTAGCTCTCTGTAGGAATACATGATCGTCTCAACTTTACAGCCTTCCAATGCCAGCAGAGAAGAAATAGCACGAGCGCAGCGACGAAGCGCAGTGTAGTTGTAACCCGCGATAGTGATGGTCTTCGGTAACTTGGTTCTGTCCCCAAAAGGACGTAAAACGGGCTTCCAACTAGGTAGTAAGTTGGAAGCAGGAACGCTGCGAAACACTGTATTTTCTTTTCGCATCGCTTCTGCCAAACGCTCAGGTTGAATCAACTCTGCAATATAACGGCGCTGAGCACGAGACAGAGGCTGTTTAGCATGATGGTTGAACAGAGCAAACAAGCAACCATCTTCAGTTCGAGTGTGTTGACCATCATGAGGCGCTTTGTCATCTTGAGTCGAAACATAATGACCACACAAAGTCTCACTAACGTTGATAGGCACACTACCAGTGAGTGAAGGATTCTCCATTTTCTCATCGTTGACGATCCAAATCGTCACTATGTCGGTAAGTACACGGCAAGCGTAATAAGCATCGAAAGCTTTCAGCTTTAGTCGATTCGCATTGTGCTCAATCACCGAAAACGGGCCACTACCAATCACCAAGTTGTTGTTGGCTACGTTTACTTGGCTAACGGGTTGAATGCCGTATTTCACCCCAGATATAAGCCCTGCAAACCCCAAATCTGGCTTGCTCAGGGTAAACACTACTTTAAGAGGGTTTGGTGCAGTGATGTCGGTAACGTGAGCCAACTCTTTCTGGTAATACTCCAACGAACTCAGTTTGGCAAATAGACTCACCACGGTATCAGCATCAATCGGCGCCCCATTATGAAACGTTAGACCGGGGCGAAGGTAAAATGTCCACTCAAAGCTCTTCTCATCATAGCGCCAATGGTGGGCCAACTCTGGCTTTACCACACCGTTGTAGTCACTCGATACTAAGCAACAATAGATTTGACGCAGAAAGAAGCGCTCACTGCTGCGGTGAAGTTGGTGAGGGACGATACGTTCAAACATACGCTTATAAGTCAGCTGGATATTGAGTCGACCTTCTTGAACCGATGCACCTGAAGTGGTTTTGAGCAAACGTCCAAAAGCAGTTTCGTCTTCATCGAGAATCGCTAGCGCTTTTTCGTACTTCCCCAGCTTAATGCGCTCCAAAGCTAAGCTCTCTTTTAGCGCGCTTAACTCTATATTTAGCAGCAATGTCGAACGCTGATTGCGGCCCGCTTTTGGCTGCCAACTTAACCACATTAGTGCCTGCATTTGCGACAACAAGCTGCGCGCATGACGAGGAGAAGTGAACAGCAAATCTGCCACTTCCTGCAACGTGGTTTTGACTTCACTACCAACACCTAATGGTGTCAGTCGTTGGTAGTAGCGGAACAAGTTGAGATCAGACACTGCGTATCCTCAAAAAGTGGAGATAGGTTTATTTTACTCAACTTATCCAAGAGAAAATAAGAAAACTTCCGTTCACTTTGTTCCCCTTTTTGTCTAAACAAAGCCAAAAATCGGAGAGTTAGCTCCCCTTTCGAGCTTATTAGGAATAAACCACAGAAATCTGCTCTCTTTTTCAGCTCCCCTTTTCTTCGCATACTGACCCTGTCAACACGAAGGAGGAAATATCATGCGAATCCATAAAAGACCTGCAAAAGCGTGGCCTAAGATGGCTGCTTATTTCCAACAGCGTATCGCACAATCAAAAAACAAGTTGGAAGTGATCGCGCTACTAAACATGAAAGAGTTATTGAATTGGTCATAACATAACTTACAACTCCAAGCAGAACTTAACTCCTGATACTACACCCCCACTTCGTTGTATCTTTAAGTTCTGCTTTCCTCTTCTAACTGTTTCTTTTTCTTGCCATTCATTATCTAGGTTACCAAAAGTTAACTAGTTGAAATGCCATAAAACTGGGTCTACATTGAAGTCTCACCCCCTACACAATCGCTTTTATTGAGAAGGGGAATCCATGGATATATACCACCAATTCGGGAGTCATTATGGCAACTTCAGTGAAACTTAAAGCAGGCGACAGCTTCCCTTCTCTTCAAGCAACCTTGCTAGATGGTTCAAGCGTGACGTTAGGTCAGCCGAAAGGTGATGCGACTTGGCAAGCCGTATTCGTTTATCGTGGTAAACACTGTCCTCTTTGTACCAAATACCTCAATGAGTTAGAGGGCTACAAGCAAGCGTTCGCAGAAGCAGGCGTTGATATTCTTGCGGTTTCAGGCGATTCAAAAGAGCAGCTTGAGGGGCATCTAGAAAAACTCGAAATCAGCTTCCCGATTGCTTACGGCCTAACCGAAGAACAAATGAAAACATTAGGTCTGTACATTTCACTGCCTCGTTCAGAGCAAGAGACTGACCATAACTTCGCAGAACCAGGTCTGTTTGTAGTAAATGAACACGGCAACTTGCACGTGGTGGATATTTCAAACAACCCGTTTGTTCGCCCTGAGCTTGGCGCGCTATCACGTGGTTTGGCTTGGATTCGTAATCCAGACAACAACTACCCTATCCGCGGTACGTTGGAATACTAAACGGATTACGCCTAATCAGTTCCAGACAACAATCAAACATAAAAAATGCCAGCGACATGCTGGCATTTTTATTGGCTTAAACCGTTAAGTGATGATGAGATACAACAGGCCGCGTTATTTACGCAACTCAATCTGGTGAGTCTCAGACCAGATTCGCAAATCATCAAGAATTTTAAGTGCGGTACGGCCAAAGTCAGTGAGCTCATAGCTGACTGCAATTGGTCGGTCGCTAATCACTTTGCGCACCACCATACCTTCCGCTTCTAGCTCTTTAAGGCGTTGGTCGATCATCTTTTTGCTTGCGCCGCCTAGCATGCGTGCCAGATCATTGAAACGAACTGGGCCATCTTTCAAATGAAAAATCAAAGAGCCTTTCCATTTACCACCAATTAGACGCATCCCTTTCTCGATAGCACATGGCTCCGCACATACGTTCGTCACTGACTTACGACCTTTGCTATCTACACTGATTTTGCTTTCCACAATACACCTCAAGATACGCACCTAATCTAGGTAACGAAAAGTAAGCTAGATACATTTAGTGCTTTAGAGTAATAAAAACGTCACGGCGCCGCAAACAAATAAAAATGGACCGCATGCAGCAGTCGATCTCAATTCATCATTCAGTTCGCACTATGTTTCTAAAAGGATTAGAAGTTTTCGTTAATGTGCGCTTCGAAACGAACAAAATCGTTTTCGATATCTGCGTTCTTCATCACGTCGTAGCAAGCAAATGTAGGCAGTGCTGACATACCAAAGAAACGGAAGTTTGCGTGCATGTGGAACATCAAATCGTCCACGCCTTTACCTTGGAATAGGTATTCGTTCTCATCATCAAACGATTCTTCTGGCGCGTTGAATGTCAGTGACAGCATGTATTTGCTGTTGGTTTGAGTGCCGCCTGTACCATAGTTTTTCTTTGGTTCTTCTGCGCTACGACCATCGAATGCACACAGTGCGCCGCCCATACCCGCAGTAAAAACATCGTCCATGTATTTTTTGAATGACCAAGGCACAGACATCCAGTTGATTGGGCTTTGGATGATCACGCGATCAGCCCATTCGAAGTGTGCGAGTTGCTCATCTACGTTGATCTCATCTTGCATTGTCACAACGCGAACGTCATGGTCTTTTGCTTGTAGAAGCGTCTGTGCTTTATCAACTAGAGAAGCATTTAGACGACCTTCTGAATATGGTGATGGTTCGTGTGCATTGATGATCAGTACGTTGCTCATAGGATTACCCTTAAATAAGTTCACAAGATGACGCGATAACCATTGTGCGTCGCATGTGGTTTATTATGGTAACCTAGAAATATAGTGCAATTAGTTAACTTTTAGTAACCTACTAGACTTTTGATTATACCCCTGTTTTTAAAAGAGATATTTTTTCAACTTTTTATTTATCGTTATTTCCCGATTAGATTTTTCATCGAATTGTTGCATCTTCCACAGAGCAGGCGTACACTTTATCGCAATTCGACGATTAACTATTAAGGCCAGCGAATGAGTGATAAATGCAACGACAAGTGCGAAGTTGCTTTTCAAACAACGCAACAACAACTAGAGAAAGAACAAACTCTAGCAGCACAAGCAAAAGCTTTATCTCATCCAGCACGTTTGCGCATTCTGCATATCCTGCACACGCTCGATACCATGGGCGGTTGTTTGAACAGTGATTTGGTTTCTGAGCTGGGTCTTGCGCAATCTACGGTTTCCGAGCACTTGCGTATTTTAAAGCAAGCAGGCTTTATCAGCGCCGAGCCAAACCCACCTAAGGTGTGTTACCGCATTCAACGCGACGCGTTTGATCAGTTCAATCTAGGCTTTTCCAAGTTATTTGATTAATTCCCTTTGCACGCTGGTCAGGCGTGCAGAGATAAACTATACCTTTAACTATCGCCTTTCGACGATAAACGAATAAGAGAACACTATGACTACTCAAGTTTTAAATAGTGCCAGCGACAAAATGAGCTTCTTGGACCGTTACCTAACGGTGTGGATTTTTGTCGCAATGGCAATCGGTGTAGGTATTGGCGCAGCGTTCCCTCAAGTTGCTGAGTGGAATGAGTCAATGTCAGTCGGCAGCACGAACGTACCGCTCGCGATTGGTTTGATTTTGATGATGTACCCGCCGCTAGCAAAGGTGAACTACAACCTGCTAGGTACAGTGACGAAAGATAAAAAAGCGATCACACTGTCTTTGGTCATGAACTGGATTGTCGGCCCTATTTTGATGTTCATCCTTGCATTGACTTTCCTAGGTGATCATCCGGGTTACATGGTCGGTATCATTCTGATCGGTCTTGCTCGTTGTATTGCGATGGTGCTTGTATGGAACGATATCGGTGGCGGTAACAAAGAATATGGCGCTGCTCTAGTTGCACTAAACAGTGCTTTCCAAATCGTGACTTACAGTGTGATGGCATGGTTGTTCATCACTGTGTTGCCACCAGTCTTTGGTTACGAAGGTTTCGTGGTTGATATCTCGATGATGGACATCGCTGAAAGCGTTCTGATTTACCTTGGTATCCCATTCCTAGCGGGCTTCCTAAGTCGTAAATGGTTAGTGGCTGCGAAAGGTGAACAATGGTACAACGAAGTATTCATACCTCGCATTTCACCAATTACGCTTATCGCCCTACTTGCGACCATAGTACTGATGTTCAGCTTGAAAGGTGAAATGATTCTTGAACTGCCAATGGATGTATTCCGTGTAGCAATTCCACTGGCTATCTACTTCGTATTGATGTTCTTTGTTAGCTTCTTTGTTGGTAAGAAACTGGGCATCGACTACGACAAAAATGCGTCGATTGCTTTCACGGCAACAGGCAACAACTTTGAACTGGCAATTGCGGTTTCCATCGCAGTGTTTGGCCTAAACTCAGACCAAGCTTTTGCTGGTGTCATTGGCCCACTGATCGAAGTACCCGTATTGATTGCTTTAGTGAACGTAGCACTCAAAATGAAGCAGAAATACTATAAATAACCAAAGGTTATAACCCTTAAGAGTATAATCTCTAAGAGCGCCTATCGTTATCGCGATGGGCGCTTTTTCATTTTGGTGCTAGGCATACAGACCTTTACAAAATCCAATATGCTAACTCAAAGTTTTGAACAATGTTTTAAATTAAGAATTCATATAGGAGTTCAAATATGAATTTGGAATATAAAAAACTGAAGTGGCACGCTGTCCTGAAGCTTTCACAACAGACCATCAAATACCTTGAAGAAGAGAACAGCAAGAGCTGGAGTGATGTCGACAAAGTAAAGGCGAACGTTCATGCTTCTGAGTTGCTACAACAGCTTCTATCGGATTTAGCTGTCGCAGATTCTTCCGCTTCACCATCATTGCGTCCGGTCAAGCGCGCATAGGCCACTTTCCAAGGCTCGGCTTAATTTATCACCACCGTTTTGATGTAATCACTCGGGGTAAGACCGAATTTACCTTTAAAACGCTGACTAAAACGACCTTCCGATTGATAGCCACAAAGTTGAGCCAACATCGCAACGTTATAGTGGCCATTTTGCATTAAATACAATGCATGATTTAAACGTACTTCTGCCAACACCTCTCGATATTGAGTCCCTTCTTGCTTGAGTTTACGGATCATGGTCGCCCGGCTCATGGCAAATCGTTCAGCAGCCTCTTCCAACGAATGTTCTTCACCGGGAGAGAAGGATAAGTAACGACTCAATTTTTGGCTGAATGTGATGTTTGAGCTAAGAAACAGGTGGTGTAATGCTCCACGTTCCGCAAGCTGCTGATATAAACCCATGACCCAAAAAGTTTGTGTCTCTTTGCTCATACCATGTTGTTCAAAAGCATACAGCGCATTTAACGTCTCATGTAACGCATTATCTGCGGCTAATCTCGGCGATTCATCCCTTGTTCCGACACGCATGCTCAATTCAAGCATTGCGTCTGTCGGTAAGCAATGGAAGCTAAACATTCTGGAGAGAAACTTCCCTTTCTGTGGCAAGTTCTCAAAGCTCAGCGATGCAGAAGCTTCGCAAAGTAGTAATTCAGAATGGGAAATATCCAGCGCCGATTCCTTCCAGAAAAGGCGCTTACTACCCGTAATGATCTGAATAATGCTTGGGGAATGAATCCTCACATTGCGAAGCTTCTGTAACTGCTCTGCACGAAATATCGTAATTTGATATTGATGACTCATTGTTTCCCCTTGCTTTCGCCTTTGTAGTACCTTAGCGCGTGTAAGTTGCCGTCAGTTTTGCTTTGTCTAGCGCCATGCTATTTAGTGTAAAGCCAACCACCGCCGCAGGTGTATTCTCATCAAGATTTAGTTTGGCCGTTGGCAACGCCCATACTGTGAACTGGTAACGGTGCATACCGTCCGCTTTTGGAGGACAAACACCACCAAAGCCTACGGTGCCGTAATCAATACGAGACTCTTTACCACCCAATTTCTCAATGTTCACACCGCGTGGAAGTTCATTCACGTTAGCAGGAATATTAAACGCAACCCAGTGCCAGAAACCACTGCCAGTAGGCGCATCTGGGTCATAAGCCGTGATTGCAAAGCTTTTTGTGCCTGCAGGCGCATCTTTCCACATCAGCTGTGGAGACTGGTTGCCACCATCACAGCCCCAACTGTTGTATTCAAACGTTTTGGCCATTGGATGGCCTTCTTGGATGTCATTACTGGTTAACTCAAATGCTTGAGCTGAACCCACTGCCAATAAGCTTAATGCCAAAACTGATGTAGTGATTGCTTTCATGATGATGCTCCTATTTCTTAAGTTCGGGATAAGTGTATGCCCCAAAAGAAATAGCAACCACTCATTAAGTATCAATAAGAGTCACTTTAAACCAATAAGTGACACTTTGAGTAATATTTTCAATTTCGTGCTTATCAGCGACCTATTTCGTTTATGCTGATTAGCCCAAAAGCAAACAAGGAAGCGTAAATGGAACTAGATATCTACGTGGTGGACGCGTTCACCGATACGCAATTCAAAGGCAACTCTGCAGCGGTGGTGCCGTTAGAGGAATGGCTTGCTCCAGAGTTGATGCAAAGTATCGCGACAGAAAACAACTTATCGGAAACGGCCTTTCTAAAATCCATTGGCGCAAACCAATATGAGATTCGTTGGTTCTCTCCTATAACTGAAATCGACTTTTGTGGACACGCCACACTGGCCTCGTCGTTAGTGCTGTTTGATGAGCTTGGCATTAGTGGCACGATTGAGTTTCATACTCTGGAAGTAGGAACGCTCACTGTAGAGAAGAATGCGCAAGGTAAGATCGAGATGACGTTCCCTGCTCGTCCTCCAAAAGCCGTTTCTGATATTCCCTCGGCATTAATTGAAGGCTTAAGTTGCGATGTGGAACGCGTACTGCTTAGCCCCCAAGCTTACTTCGTGGTGGTCGACAGCCAGCAGGAGGTAATTGAGGTTCAATACCGTTCCGAACTTCTCAAAACACTCACTCCTTACGATGTGGTCGTTACTGCGAAAGGCGATCAACAAGACTTTGTGTCGCGTTACTTTTGGCCTGCAAATGGTGGCGACGAAGACCCCGTAACCGGCTCGATTCACGCTGGATTAGCACCGTTCTGGGCAGAAGAATTAGGCAAAACATCACTGGTCGCTTACCAAGCTTCTCAGCGCGGAGGTATTCTTCATTGCGAAGTTACTGGCGAACAAGTAAGAGTATCTGGCGACGGCGTGCTCTACATGAAAGGCAAGATTTTTGTGTAGACCTTTAGTTTGTCTTTAGCATTAGACCAATAGAACAAAGCCCAGCGTTATTGAACAACATAACGCTGAGCTGAAGATAACGCTGGGCTTGATGGTTTAATTAGGGTGATGTCGAACTACTGGAACTTCTCACCCGCAGCAGCAACGAACGCCATTTCTACTAACAGTTCAGGGTTCGCCAATTCAACTTTGACGCAAGCACGGCTTGGTGCGCAGCCCTCAGGGAACCACGCATCCCACACTTCATTAAGGGCATCGAAGTTAGCGAAATCCGTCACGTAAATCGTCACAGACAGAATGCGCGACTTATCGCTATCAACACTGGCTAGCATTTGCTCAGCTTGGTCGAAGATCTGCTGCACTTGCCCTTTCATATCCGCAGTTGTATCTGCTTCTGCCACCTCAACAAAGTTGGCAATACCGTTGAACACCGTTACATCAGACCAACGTTTGCATGGATTAATACGATGAATTGTCATGTTATTTCTCTTAATTACGGCTTCTCAACCAAACACACAGGCGCACCGATGTCGCATGAGTATCCGGTTGGAGTGATAACGCCAGTTTCCGGATTCCTCTGGAAGCTAGCGACATTATGTGAATGTTGATTGGCAACGAGCATCCACTGCCCGTCACGGGATAAAACAAAATCTCTTGGGAACGCGCCACCACAATCGGACGCGGCAATTTGAACCGGAGTATTACTCGTTACATCAAATGTACTGATCAGATTTTGCGCGCGACATGAGACATAGACAAAGCGCTCATCCGCAGAGAGACGAATCGCAGACGCCGCTTCTGTGTTCTCTTCATCGGCTAGCAGTTTAACTTGCTGAGTCAGATTCCATTGTCCATTTTGCTTGCGAAGTACCACCAGCGTTTCGGACAGTTCGCAAACAACGTACGCGACAGACTCATCACGATTGAAGATCAAATGACGAGGTCCAGAGCCAGCAGGCATCGCGACGCTTTGAGAAAGTGAAAACTTAACTGCCTCACCATCATTGCCGTAGTCATAGAAGTGAACACTGTCTGTACCTAAATCGACCACAGCCAATTGAGCGGAGTGTTTTAGAAAAGTGACTTGATGGGCATGAGGTGAAGTTTGACGGTCAATATTTGGCCCATTGCCTTCTACACACAATTCTGCAATGGATTTCAACGGTTTACCTTGCTCATCAAGTTGGTAAACACTCACATTGCCGGAACCGTAGTTTGCAACAGCGAGTAACGGTTCTTTAATGTCGATATGGCAAGGGTAATCACCTTCAATTGGCAATGCATAGCTGTCTGTTTTTTCAGCAAATATCAGCTTTGCACCTTCCAAGCGATCGACTTCATTAAAGGTATATAAACCCTCTCCTCTGAGCGCAAGGTAAGAAGGGTTACGAACCGTTTTCACCGCTTCTGGAACAAGTTCATTGGTGAGCGTTAATGCGCCAGTTGCAGTATCGAGAGAAACACACGCAATGCCCTGACTTTGGCTGGGTGAATCGGTATAGGTGCCTACATAAAAATGTAAGTGACCATTTACTATCATGGGAAACCTTTGGGAGATAAAAGAGTGCTTAACCGATAAGATGCCGCCTGCGTTACCAGACGGCAATCCCTTTTAGTTATCAATTGGTTAAAGTGTGAAGCAACTGCTCGGTTGGTGACACTATGGCGACAATGGTTTCATCAAAAATTATCGCATTTTCATTGATGAGACGTTGATACACTTCAGCGTCAGATTGGCTAATATCACTGCCCTGCTTAGCAAGCTCAATCAAGGTTAAACCTAAATCGGCAACTTTGATTGCGGCTTCTGCAACTGGCACCGTTTCTACCGACGCCACATTTGCAGCGAAAATAGGTTTGGCTTGCTGCGCTGCTAACTTAACGCTTTGATAATGCATCGCTAACGCATCCAACGCGGTTTTATCACCTTGAGCATAAGCCGCGACCAAATCTTTCATCTCATACACCGCTAGACTTTCTACTGGCAGTGCATCTGCGAAGCGGTTTAGTCGCTCATACTGATTGTACAAATCGCCTTCGTTTGGCGTAGAGATCCACTTCTCCCAATGACGAGCGTAGTATTGAGCTGGTTCGATGTACTTCGCTAATGTTTGTAGCGGCGTTTCGTCTGCACCATTAGCAAGACGTTTCAACATCATATTGGCATCGGCATGATGGCGTAAGCCAAGCGAAATCTCAGACCATGTATCCATCACCTTCATGCGCTTGTACATGCTGCGCTCATCGGTCAGTTCTTGACTCGACCATAGACGCTCAGCAATCGCGTAGCTTCTCGGCCATAAGCGTTGCTCGATGGTCATTGAATCGAGGTTCTCACCCCAAATGGTGATTTCTCCGCCTAAGATTAGCTGCTGTTCTTTCTCGGTCAGCTCAGCCGGATAGCCCCCATTCGGCTCGGGAATGACACTCCCTTCTATGCCACTGCTCGCGACCAATTCTCCAGTCGCAGGCCAACGAACATTGCCAATCAATTGGTAACTGGTGTCTTTCAACTTGCCATCCGCAAAGTCATAGTTGAATTCGGTGTAAGACATAAAGTTATCGAAGTGGCCTTTAAACTTAACACCCGGCACATACTCTATGATGAACACCTCTTCGCGAGACTTACCGTTGTAATCGGTAAACGCTCGGTAGCTGCCGTCTGTCGCTTCAATAATGGTCAGATTACCTGTACGTGGACCACCTTTGTTGCGTGGTTTCACCCAATCGTAAGTCGCGAATTTCTCACCTTGATGAAGTTGGTCATCAACCGTGATGCCTTTCGGCATTGGATCATTGCGATAGTGGTAACTGGTTGGCTGTGGCTGGTCTAGGTAATAGCCTGTTGAGAGAATGCCTTGGTAGCCCTCTTTTGCCGCACGACCGATACTGTCGTGCCCTTGCCAGCTTTGAATCACAATCGAGGTTGGAAGGTCTTTGTGCCAGATTTCATCCCAGCCAGTCATCTTCTTACCGCGCTGTTCCAGCATCTGTTCTACCTTGGTGTTCAGATACGATTGCAGACCACGCTCACCATCCAGATTGTTGTCTTTGATGAATTGCTGAATCTTCGGGTTGTCTTTCCACTGTTGGTAATTTGGTTCATCGCCGCCGATATGGAAGTACTCATCAGGGAAGAGCTCAACCACTTCGTCAAACACGCTCGCCAGCATCTTGTAAAGTTCGGGATTGGTCGGGTCCATTAACGGCTCAAACACACCCCAGCCACGTTGATGCGGATAAGATTGTTCCCCCATACCAGACATTAATTCAGGGTAAGCGTGCGCCACTGCCGAAGCATGTCCCGGCAGAGAGATTTCAGGGATAACTCGAATACCAAGGTTGCGCGCGTAATTCACTACATAGCGGATTTCATCTTTGGTGTAGTAATCACCATCTGCGGTGTCTTGCCATAGCTTTTGGTAATTATCGAGCTGGATACGAATCGCTTGGTCATCCCAAATATGCCAATGGAAAACGTTCATTTTTGCTGATGCCATCGCATTGAGTTGACGAAGAATCACTTCGAGTTCAATGAAGTGACGAGAAGTGTCGTAAGAAACGCCACGCCAAGGAAAGCGAGGTTCATCTTGAATCGACACCGCAGGCACAAAGTAGCCAGTCGCATCCGTAGTCACTAACTGCAAGAAGGTTTCCAAACCATGGAAAGCACCGTAAGGGCGTTCGGAGCGAATGATGATCTGACCGTTACGCGATTCAAGTTGGTACGATTCATCACTGTTAATGTCTTGCACCTCTGACTTGGGCGCATTAAGAATATCAATCACCAGAGTCGCGTCTTTTTCCGACTCGGCATGCCAGTTCAACATTGGTAAGCCGGTTTGACGATATAGACGGTCCATGGTGCGCTTGGCGTTGAACTGCACGCGCGGTGAGTCGTAGCCTTTGATGTAAATGCTGAAGGATTTATCCAGTGTGATTTTACCCTGCCCCAACTCTACATTTTGTGGGTAAGGCATTAGGTTAAGATCGGTGTTGGGAGTCATCGCCATCGCTGCCGTTGGAATTGTGATTAAGCCTGAAATGAGTAGTGCTAATGTACCTTTGTTCATCCGCGCCATCCTGTCGTTGTTATTATTGTTCAACCCAAGTCACGCTATTTAATGGGGTCTGGTGACTTGGGTATAAGAGCTCTATTTGAGTTACGCAACCAGCTCTACTGCTTCACGAACCAGCTTGCCAATTTCTTCCCACTGCTCGTTTTCAATTAAGCTCGGTGCCACCATCCAAGTACCACCGCAGCAAACCACACGGTCGATAGCTAGGTAATCATTGACGTTGCTTTTACCGATACCGCCTGTCGGCATCAGACTCACATCAACATAAGGTGCGAGTAGCGACTTCACCATCGCGATACCACCGCTCGCTTCTGCCGGGAAGAATTTGAGGAAGTTCAAACCCAGCTCAAGTGCTTGTTCAACCTGACTTGGGTTATTGACGCCCGGTACGATTGGCATATTGATTTCTTGGCAGCGACGCACGGTATTTGGGTTCAACCCCGGCGCGACAATAAACTCTGCCCCCGCATCTTTCGCTTGAGTAATTTGCTCTGACGTCAGTACCGTGCCAGCACCGATGCACATTTGTGGATAAGCATCGCGCATGGCTTTAATCGCATCGGCAGCGGCTTCTGTTCGAAACGTCACTTCTGCGACTGGCAGACCGTTTTCTACCAACACTTTCGCCAGTGGGATCGCGTGCTCAACCTTATTGATTTGAATAACAGGAATAACTTTGAATTGCTGAAGTTGCTTAATCATTGCTTGGGACATAATAGGTTCTCGGAAATTATCGAATTAGATGAGTCATGGCGTCGTTTGGAATAATCGCGCCAGGATATTGAATAACGGTTGCTGCTAGTGCGTGACCGAGTTGGGCAGACTGCTCACAACTTTGTCCGGTCAATCGTCCTGCAAGGTAACCAGCAGCAAAAGAATCGCCAGCGGCACAGGTGTCGATTACTTTGACAACCTTCTCTGCGGCTACGTAAGCGGTTTGCTTGTCATCACCATGCGACCAAACCAGTTTGCAAGGCTCACAGCCACGTTTAATCACGATTTCTTGGCAACCAAAGCGAAGGCAGCGCTGCTCGGCACTTTCCTCTTCGCCCCACACTAAGACATCATCGTCTTCTGTGATAAGCGCAATGTCGACTAATGGCAGAATTTGGCTGTACCAATGCTTTGCCTCTTGTGCAGACCAAAGTTGAGGACGGAAGTTATTATCGAAGATAACCTTGCCTCCAGCTTGTGAGAACTGACTTAACGCCTTTTTAAGCCTTACTATGCTATCGTCATTTAGAATCGCGACGCTGATGCCACTTAGGTAGAGATAATCCAGCTCTCGGTTCGCAATCGCGGCTTCTAATTTGTTGAGTGAAGAAGTTGAGAAGTAGCTTTTGACGGCTGCGCTGTCACGCCAATAAAGAAAGCTGCGTTCGCCCTCTTGGTCGGTCTGCACCATGTACAAACCCGGTAGTTGAGCTGGGAAGATCTCGACAAGGTCAGTAGTAATGCCTTCTTGTTGCCAGTTTTCCAGAAGTTCTTGAGAAAGTACGTCCTCCCCAAGACCTGTCGCGTAGGACACTTGGACAGGTTGCTGAGCCGTTAGTCGAGAGAGGTAAAGTGCGGTATTGAGCGTGTCGCCACCAAAGCCTTTGCGAATTGGGGCGCCGCTCAGTTCAATCATGCATTCGCCAAAGAAAGCAATTTTAGTCTGGGATGAATCGGTCATCGTTCACCTACTTTGGATAAATTTAGAATGGTGGCTCGGGGGAGCCACCAGTTTATCAGGAGCTTATGAGCAAGTTTCTGTTCGAGCCGAAGCTCTTTGCTATTAAGCGTTTTGATTTGCTGTTGTGCGGTTTTTTAATGAAGCATCTTCTTCTAGAACACCATCGTCAGACAGTTCCATTTCCATCAGAGCACGCTCATCATCTAGGATTGCTCGTGCCATTTCTGGTGACACTTGGTTAGCTGGAGTCACTAGGCTCACTGCCACACCAGCAGTTAGAGCAAACAAGCAAGATGGAATCACTGGGTTACCCCAGAAAGCGGTTAGGTCAGGGCTCATCATTACTGCAAATGAAGCGATAGACGCACCTGCCAATGTTGCCAATGCACCTTGCCAGTTGTAACGCTTCCAGAAGCGACCCAACATACCGCACACGAACATGCCAGACATAACTGTCGAGATCATCTTAGTGATGTAGCTAATGATGTCATTAGAAGTTAGCGCGAACAGCAATGCACAACCGATCACTACAACCAAAGCCAAGCGAGAGTAATTCAACATGGATTCTTTGTTTGGCACGCGGCCGGTGAACATTACGTACACATCACGCAGTAAGATAGACACGCCCGCAATCGCATCGGAACTCGCACTCGACATGGTTGCCGATAGACCTGCAATCAGAACGATAAGACCAACGCCTACTGGCAATACTGTTGCCGCGATGTATGGGAAAGCAAAGTTTGCATTATTCAGTTCAGGGTCAATCGCATGCGCCGCCATACCAATGACTGCAGGGATGATAGAGAAGAACAAGTACAGCACACCAGAAGCCACGAACGAACGGCGGATGGTTGATACGTCTTTGCCTGAGTAGATGCGTTGGCGGAATGAAGGCGTCGCAAGTACACCCACACCAATCACAACGGCAAGAGAAACCGCTGGGATTAAACCAAGCTTATCAATCGCAAGGAAGCTAACCGCCTCTGGATCCATGGCAGAGTACAGGTTATCCAAGCCGCCAATGTGCTGCACTGACAGTACCGCCATTAGGATGAAGCCAACGAACAAGATGATAGCTTGAATGGTATCCGTCCAAACCACCGCGGTGTAGCCGCCAATAACCACGTAAATGGTAAACGCTGCTGCGATGATCATCTTCGCAGTGCTCAGCTCAATATCAGCAATCCACGCTAGGTACATACCACCACCAAGGATGTGTGCGCCCAACCAGCCAATAGAAGCGATAAAGATAAGCAGACCAACCACGTTCTTCACGATGCGGTTTGCACCTACGTAGTATGCGAGTTCTTCACTCATGGTCATAAAGTTGAGTTTACGAACTGGCGCGAACCACAGTGCCAATAACAAGATACCAATTGCGCCGCCAATGCCGTAAAGCGCACCAGCCCAACCGTTTGAGTAACCAAAGCCCACCGCGCCCATACTAGAGCCCGTGCCAACCATGGTTGCTACCGTGGTACCTAATACGAGGAACAGAGGTAAGCCTCGACCACCGAGTAGAAAGTCTTCACCTGATTTTTGATTGCGAGAGACAAACCATCCCAACCAAATTAAAAATAAGACATACGCACCGAAGCCGGTAAGAAAAAGTGTACTGTTCATTGAACACCTCTCATATCAAAATCCATCTTTCAGATTGATATAATTCCAGCAGCAAGTATTAGATTTTATTCCAGAAATTATCTAATTTTATTTTTATAGCTTTTGCTAAATATATTAGGCACTACTGCTTTATGAAATTATATTTATGTAGGGAGTGAGAGTGCCCAAAAGATAATAACAGGAAAGTAATTATTTCCGGCACTCAATTTTATTTAATTAGGTAAAATGTGATTTCTATCGGCGATCTTCGCGGTAGCAAGTCACATCGACTTCAACTTTCACGTCAACGACTAGGTCACACACCATGCAAATACGTGCCGGTGGGTAGTCACCGAAGAACTCTCTGAACACTTTATTGAACGATTGGAAGTAACGAGAATCCGTTAGCACCACTTTCACGTGTACCACGTCAGCTAACGTATAGCCTGCTTCTTCCATGATATCGACACAGTTTTGAATCGCTAGACGAGATTGGTCAACGATACCGCCTTCTACCACTTCGCCATCAGTCATTGGTGTTTGACCCGATACGTATAAGAAGCCGCCTGCTTCTGTTGCGCGTGCAAATGGTAAATGTTGACCGCCAGTACCTACGCCGCCTTCTACACCATAACGTTTAATTGACATAATATTCTCCAGTGATAATGCTTAATCTATAAAGTTAATTTATTTAATAAGTTATTGATGGATATTATTTCTATAAATAAATACGCCATTTCTATTTTCGGTGACGTTATCTTTAAAATAAGATAACTCACCATTTACAAATACAGATTCAATACCTTGTGCAACAGAAATTGGATTTTCGAACGTTGCAGTATCTTTAATTGTATTTGGGTTAAATAAAACCAAGTCAGCATATGCGCCTGCTTTTATTTCACCACGATCTTTTAGTTGGTAGCGTGCTGCTGACATCCCCGTCATCTTGTGAATCGCTTCTGCCAATGGGAAAAGCTGTTCTTCACGGCAGTAATGCCCCAAGACTTTCGGGAATGTGCCCCACAAACGTGGATGTGGATGCGGGTCGTTTGGTAATCCGTCCGAGCCCACCATGGTCAACTTATACTTAAGGACACGTTTGACGTCGTTTTCATCCATGCAGTGATAAACCGCGCCCGCAGGTTGCAACGCTTTTGCTGCTTCCATAAGAGGCAGTTGCATCTCGTCAGCAATGTCTTTCAGCATCTTGCCAGCGTGTTCGGGCTTGCTTTCAGACCAGGTGATGAAGATGTCGATTTCATCCGTCACCTGTTTTAAATCCAGCGTTGAAGAACTGGCGGAATATGGGTAGCAATCGCAAGACACGTCTTGATGCTCAGAAACCTTATCCATCAAATCCAGCACTTCTACCGTGCGTCCCCAGTTGCCTGCACCTGCGCATTTAAGGTGAGAAATCACCACGGGCACTTTGGCGTACTGCCCAGTTTCAAAGGCTTCTTCCATTGCGCTGATGATTTCTTCAAACTCGGTGCGCATGTGTGTGGTGTAGATACCACCGTGATGACCGAGAATTTCCGCTAAGCGCATCACTTCATCCGCGTTGGCTTGCTTGGCACTCGCATAAGCAAGACCCGAGCTCAAACCCAATGCGCCCTCTTTCATCGCTTGTGCCAATGTTTGGCGCATTTGGTCGATTTCTTCATCGGTTGCCGTGCGCAGTAAGTCGTCCATCACGTTGTTACGTAAAGTTGTGTGACCAACTAACGCAGCAACGTTGACCGCAGGGCTCGCCGCTTGTACCGCCTTCGCATACTCCGCAAAAGTTGGGTATTTGAAGTCTTCCTGCTTGCCCAATAGGTTCATTGGATCTGGCGGAGTATCACTGAGTACCGCAGGGCTCGCGCTAATTCCGCAATTGCCTACGATTACCGTTGTCACGCCTTGGCTGATCTTTGGCAAGCAGTCAGGGTAACGAATCACATTGGTGTCATCGTGCGTGTGCACATCAATAAATCCCGGAGCCAACGCAAGACCCTGACCGTTGATCACCTTCTTTGCAGAAAGCTCGTCTAGCTGCCCTACTTGCTCAATACGATCTTGACGAATCGCAACATCAGCAATGAATGGTGCTGCACCCGTACCGTCAAATACCTCTACGCTTTTGATAATGGTATCGAACAACATACTTCACTCTCTTCGTCCGTCGTTAACATGATTCCATCTTAATAATTCTTGAAATTTAAACAGTGAAGAAACACACAAAAAACTCAGATTTGTTTGATACTTTCTAACATATTATTTATGGTAGTTAGCAACAAACAATTAATATCAATCACTTAGACCATGTTAGAAGTAGGTGCGCCATGAAAGACAATCGCCAAAAGTGTGATAAAAACTATCATAATGAGTGTGTTACCACGCCAGGTTACGGAGAAAAGGCTCAACCTGTTGCGTGCAATTCCGATGGGTTACACAGTTTGATCCATGAAGAGATCACCTTGCCCGCTGCGGTGATCAAATCTTCTTCATTGAAGAACAACCTCGATTGGATGCAGCGTTTTGCCAATCAGCACAAAGTGAAACTGTCGCCGCACGGTAAAACCACCATGACTCCTGCTTTCTTCCAGCAGCAATTAGAAAACGGCGCTTGGGGCATTACCGTCGCAACGCCGGCTCAGGCAGAGATTGCGGCGCTAGGCGGAGCAAAAAACATCATCATGGCGAACCAACTAGTCGGGCGCGCTAACATGACCATCATCGCCAACTTGATTGAAACCCATGGAATCAACTTCTATTGCTGTGTGGACTCAAGCCGAAACGTCAAAGCGCTAGAGCGTGCGTTTGCTGAACATCAATTGCCTCTGAATGTACTGATTGAGTTTGGAGTCGAAGGCGGTCGCTGTGGATGCCGAAACCAACAAGATGTGGTTGAACTCGCCACATTCATCCACCAGCAACCTCACCTCACGCTAAAAGGTATCGAGGTTTACGAAGGTGTCATTCATGGTGACAATGCTGAGCAGGACATCCGTGACTTCCTCAACACCACATTAGAAATCGCGGCCCAACTACAAAACGACAAGTTGATTGAGTCCAAACCTCTTGTTACTGGCGCAGGCTCTGCTTGGTATGACGTAGTTTCTGAATGCTTCGCCAACCTAGAAGATTTTGATGCCATAATTCGCCCAGGTTGCTACGCAATTCATGACACAGGCATTTACCTAGACGCACAAAACAAAGTCATGCAGCGCGCTGAAAACAACCAAGGTGCGGCGTGTGATTTAGGTGGTGACTTGGAATCGGCACTAGAGCTTTGGGCTTATGTCATTTCTCGCCCCGAGCCAACCAAGCTAGTTGCCGGCTTTGGCAAACGTGACGTGGCGTTTGATGCCGGATTACCAACGCCCGAGCGCGCTTACCGCGATGGTGAGTCAATCTCTATTGAAAGTGCGGTAACGACCGCGGTGATGGATCAGCATGCGTTCATCGAAGTAGACGCAAACAGCGACCTTCAAGTGGGTGATATGATTGCCTTCTCAACCTCTCATCCATGTTTAACGTTTGATAAGTGGCGTGCCGTGGCGGTTTGTGATGATGAGTATCAAGTCACTCATTGGGTGAAAACCCGTTTCTGATGATGAGCTTAGTGAGGCTTTTCGTTATACTTCATGCCAAACCAGTGGAGGCGACACAACCGCCTCCATGCAAAAGATAGGAACACAGCTTGAGTTTAGAAGTCGATATTATCTCTCAAATCACTGAACGTTTCAGTGCGCTGCGCGATGCCGAAAAGAAGGTCGCAAAGTTGATCATGGACGACATTCAAACTGCCGCCAACGCCAGCATTACTGAACTGGCAGAAAGTGCAGAAGTGAGTGAAGCCACCATTACCCGTTTTGCTAAAGCTGTTGGCTGCAAAAACGTGCGTGATATGAAGATCAAACTGGCACAAACCTTAACGGTTGGACAACGATTCATCCTTGAGCCACCTGATCAAAGTGGCTACCAAGGCATTTATGAGTCGATCAAGCAATCCCTTGATGTAAACCGCAGTTTGATTGTTGAAGAAGATATCGACACTGCTGTGAACTGGTTGCACAACGCAAGACAAGTGATCTGTATTGGTATGGGTGGCGGCTCAACCATTGCAGCACAGGAGATGCAGCACCGTCTGTTTCGCCTGGGTTACCCAATTGTCGCCTACAACGATGGCTTGTTATCGCGCATGATTGCGGCGACAGCCGACGCGAACGATGTGTTAGTCATGATGTCTGCGACGGGCTATACCCCTGCCATCATAGAGACCGCGCAATTAGCCAAGCAGTACGGCGTAAAAGTCATTGTGATTACTCCGAAAGACACACCTTTGACTGAGCAAGCCGATTTGGTTCTGCCTATTGAGCACCAAGAGACGGACTTCATCTACAAGCCATCGGCTTCTCGTTACGCGATGTTGGCTTTGGTTGATGTACTTTCGATGGCGTTAGCCGTTAATCATAAGCGACGCTCGCGCGATAAACTTCGCCGACTCAAAGTTGCCCTCGACTCTTATCGTGGCGGTTTGGAAAGACAGCCTCTCGGTGATTAAACCAACGTGATCTAGATAACTAAACTCTCGCTCATAAAACTCAAACAATGAAGCCCGATGTTCAGCATCGGGCTTTTATTTTACCGAGATAAGACTTCAATTCGGTACGTTGTCTTGTTTTAATATTTAGGAAAACTTGCTAACACATAAATAACGAAATTCATCAATAAGAAAATTCTGATTGAATGTAAGGTTATCAAGATTAATACCAATTCGTACTCGAAATAATTTATAAGTTAATTAATTATTTTTCACATCAATATTGATTAACTATTAACTTATTTTCAAACGAAATATGAACATTAAGTTTCCATTTTATTTTCGTTTCCGATAAAACTATTTGAGACTTTCATCACACTAAATTTCAAATCTCAGGAATAGACTCCGAGCCTTTCAAGCCCCCCAATTTGCAGTGAGTCTATGAAACTTTCTAACCTAAGTATTAAAAGTAAAATCAGTGCGTTGATACTTGTTATCTCCGCTGCCGTCATTGCGTTATCTTTCTTCTTTACCTCTCAAATAAAACTTATTGATGGCAAGATGACAGAATTTTCTGACACCACCGTGCCAAGTATTTTATTGGTAAAAAATATTGAAATCGAAATTGGCACCTTAAGAAAAGACGAATTCTCTTTGCTGACTAATGTAAACCATGCTGAATTTAACACTTGGCTTAAAGGTTTGGATGAATCAGAAAATAAAATCGACAACTATATTGAACAATACGGTAAATCACTTTGGGATCAGCGCGACCGTGATGCTTATAATGAAGTATCGAGTGCGTGGTCAAAATACCGTAGCTTCAACGACAAATACTCAGAGCTATTAACCACGAAACGTATTGATGAAGCCAACGCCATGCTGCTGGATGGTTTTTCAACCTTCCAAGCACTTTCTAGCTCGATTAAAGATCTGGTTGAGTTAAACCAAACCTTCATCAAAGAAGACATCAACAGCACTCACGATGTAGTTGCAAACGCGATCACTTATAGCATTATCGCGATTGTTGCTTTATTGGCATTGAGCTTCGTGCTCGGCTTATTCCTTACAAAACAAATCTGTTCTCCACTGCAATACGTGGTCGAGATGGCCTCTAAGATTGCCTCCGGCGATCTAACCTACAAACTTCCGCGCAAAAAAATTGGTAATGATGAGCTTGGTTTATTGGCAGACGCCTGTGAAGATATGCAAGCCAAGCTGCTGAGTCTGGTCGACAGCATCTCTTCTACTACCGCTCAGGTGAGCACCGCTACCGAGGAAGTAAGCGCCATTTCAGAACAAACCTCTTCTGGCATGGATGAGCAGCAGCAACAACTTAACCTGATTGCGACCGCCATGAACGAAATGCAAGCAACGGTGCATGATGTAGCAAGCAACACAGAAGCCGCTTCAGAAACTGCAAACAGTGCCTCTCAAGAAGCCAAAGAAGGCTTAGAAGTGGTTCAGGAGTGTATTGAGCAGATCAACGAAGCCTCAGTCGCGATTCAATCTGTAGGCACCATGGTAAGCGAGCTAGAGCAAGACGCATCGAACATCAGCGTGGTTGTTGACGTGATTCAAGACATCGCAGAGCAAACGAACCTGCTTGCTCTCAATGCTGCAATTGAAGCTGCCCGAGCGGGTGAACAAGGCCGTGGATTTGCCGTTGTGGCTGATGAAGTTCGTACGCTAGCGAGTCGCACACAAGCATCGACAGAAGAGATCATTGCTATCATCAGTAAACTTCAGAATTGCTCGAAAACCGCCGTATCGGCAACAAACAACAGCAGCGATTTGATTCAAGTGTGTGTTGAGCAAGCTCAGCGAGCGGGCACGACGATTGGTCACATCGAACAAAGCGCTGACAACATTGCTGAGAAGAGTATCCAAATCGCGAGTGCCTGCAGTGAGCAAAGCTCTGTGACTGAAGAGCTGCATCGCAATGTCGAACACATCAACCAGTTCTCTAGCGAAGTCGCAACAGGCTCTCGTCAAACCGCGATTGCGTGCCGAGACTTGAGTGAACTGGCGGTTGGTCTACAAGAAATCGTCAGTCAGTTTAAAACGGCTTAAACAGCCATTAAAGGTTGCGTTAACTTTGTCCTAGCGCGCTCTGTAAAGCCCGATGTTCAACCATCGGGCTTTGCTTTATCTAGCCGTTTCTTTATGCGTGCACGGTAAACCTGATCCCTGTCTCGATTCTTTAATTTATCTTTCCTAATCCCACCAACATCACGGTAACCCACTATATTTGAATGAGAATATTCTTAGAGACGCATTCAAGAGTGAGGTCAGTTTCAATAATTAATCAATTGATGAATATTGAAGGAATTAACTTCCTAGCCGGACAAAACTGACTCACGTTACACTGAATGCAGTCCCACACTCTTCTATAGCTTGATACGAATTCGAGCTCACCTTCTTAGAGGAAGCGTCGCATGATGAAGCGAATCATTCTTGGCACCCTAGCCCTGACTCTTTTAACTGCCTGTTCCAGAGATGACGGACAGCAAGCCCTTGGCACATTAGAACGTGACCGCGTAACCTTTACTGCAACCTCTAGCGAGATAATTCGTGCCCTACCCATCAAGGAAGGCAGCCAAGTCACCGAAGGAGAAGTGCTGGTTCAGCTCGATACAAAGAACCAAGAAGCTGTTTTAGCTCACGCCGTAGCCGAACAAGCCAAAGCTGACGCCTATCTTTTGAAATTGACCAATGGTGAGCGACCAGAAGACATTGCCGCAGCGCAAGCACGCGTTGCCAGAGCGGAAGCTCAATTGGTTGAAGCGCAAAAGAACTACCAACGTAAAGCGGAGTTAGTTCGTAAAAAACTCATCAGCCAATCAGAAAAAGACACTGCTTTAGCAGCCAGAGATTCCGCCCGTGCAGAGCTAGACTCCTCACAAGAAGAGTTCAGCAAACTAACAGCAGGCTCTCGCCCTGAAGATATTGAACAAGCGAAAGCCGCACTCATGGCAGCAAAAGCCGATGTGGCACTGCAAGAACAGAAACTGGCAGAACTCACCATCACCGCCACACGAGATGGCTTACTCGACAATCTACCGTTTAACCTTGGCGAGCGCGTCCCTGTCAATGGCGTGGTTGCTGTAATACAAGCCAGCCGCGTCCCATACGCTCGCGTTTATGTTCCTGCTAACTATCGAGTCGACTTTGTGCCGGGTAAAACGGTTAACGTGCATGTAGATGGCGTTGAGCAACCATATAGCGGCACCGTTCGTTGGGTTGCGACTGAGCCTTCATTTACACCTTATTTCGCGCTTACCGAGGAAGAACGCTCACGTTTGATGTACCTAGCAGAAGTCGACCTTCAAGACTCAGCACAATCCTTGCCTTCGGGCATTCCAGCGCAAGTGGATTTGGTGGAGTAAGCCAATGACCGAATACGCGATTCAAGCTGAAAACGTAGTGAAAAAGTTTGGTGACTTCACCGCCATCAACAACATCACGCTTAATGTGCCCAAAGGCAGTATTTATGGTTTTCTTGGTCCCAACGGCTGCGGTAAATCGACAACAATTCGAGTGTTAACTGGATTGCTTAGCCCAAGTGAGGGCAACGTGGATGTGCTTGGGTTAGAGATCCCAAAACAATCTGAGCTTCTGCGTTTAAAGATTGGCTACATGACGCAAAAGTTCTCGCTTTATGATGATCTGACGGTTCAAGAAAATCTTGAGTTTATTGGACAAATCTTTGGTATGGAAACCAAGGCGCTGAAAGCTCGCATCGAAGAACAACTATCCACCTACGGTCTCGACCAACTACGTAAACAGCGCGTCGGCGGAATGAGTGGCGGCCAGAAGCAACGTTTGTCTCTCGCCACTGCGACCATGCACAAACCAGAACTGTTGTTTCTCGATGAGCCCACATCTGCGGTTGACCCAGAGAACCGACGAGATTTCTGGGAGCAATTGTTTGACCTCTCTGACCAAGGCACGACGATTTTGGTCACAACGCACTATATGGACGAAGCAGAGCGCTGTCATCGTCTAGCGATTATGGAATCGGGCGAGATCCGCGCCGATGGTGAGCCAGAAGAGCTCATGGCGCAAATGGGCGTTAACATCGTCGAAGTCAAAGCGGATAGCTTACGCGAGCTCAAAGAGAAAGTCATTCGACGCGAAGAAGTCCGTTCTGCCGCACAGCTCGGCATTCGCTTACGCATTTTGATCCACCAGTACATCGAACAGCCGATCGAATGGTTAACCCAAACCTTTCCAGAGCTTGAGGGCTGCGAGATGAACATTGCTCGTCCTAGCTTGGAAGATGTGTTTGTCAGTGTTACGGGAGAAGGTCGCCAATGATGAAATCTATTGCCCGTATGAAAGCGGTAATGATCAAAGAAATCCGTCAGCTTTCACGTGACCGCATAACCTTTGGCATGGTCGTAATGATCCCGTTGATTCAGCTTTTGCTGTTCGGCTTCGCCATTAATACCGATATTCGTAATATTCCCGTTGGCGTCGTCGATCAAAGTGGCAGTACCGCCGGACGCGTGATTACCGAATCCGTCAAAGTCACGCAAGTGGTCGATGTGGTCGAAACCTTCGCTACCGCGGAGCAAGCAGAACAAGCCATTCAGGATGGTATCGTTCGTGCGGCTTTGATTCTGCCTAGCGATCTAACCCAACGTATGGTGCAAGGTAGAGAGCTTGGCCAGTGGATTGTGGATGGTTCCGACACTATGATCAGCTCAGCGATTCTCTCACTACAAACCATGCCGTTAACGGATTTTGATTTTGAGATACGCCCTGCCCCAACCAAAACCTTTGAAGTTGCGCTGTATTACAACCCGAGTCGGCGCTCGGCGGTGAACATTGTCCCCGGTTTGTTGGGCGTGATTCTGACCATGACGATGATCTTGTTCACTAGTGCTGCCATTGTTCGAGAACGGGAGCGTGGCAATCTAGAGTTACTGATTACCACACCAATCCACTCTATCGAGCTGATGGTGGCAAAGATCATTCCTTACATCTTCGTAGGTTTGATTCAAGTCTTCATCATTCTCGGTTTGGGTCACTGGATATTTGATGTACCGATAAACGGCGCCATTAGTCAGATATTGTTTGGCACGCTGTTATTTATCGCCGCGAGTTTAACCTTAGGTTTGGTGATATCCACTATTGCGACGACGCAGCTTCAAGCAATGCAGATGACAGTGTTTATTCTTCTGCCATCAATCTTATTATCAGGGTTTATGTTCCCTTATGAAGGGATGCCCGTTGCGGCACAATGGATATCAGAAGCCCTACCTGCTACCCACTTTATGCGTATTATTCGTGGTGTGGTGTTACGTGGTGCAGATTTGATGGAGCTTTGGCGAGATACGCTTTGGCTGCTTGGGTTTACCGTTATCGGTCTCTTTGTTGCTTCACTTCGCTTCAAGAAGTCACTCGATTAACCTACCAGGCTCCAGAACTAAAAACGCCTCCAGCATTGGAGGCGTTTTTATTGAATCATTCAATCATCATAGCGAAATCAGTAATACTCACCTAAAGAGCAGTCATGCAGATCTGAAATGCTATAACTTCTTAGCGAATTGATTTTGAAGTTGAACACCACTTGTTTACAGACGTTTCGGCTTCGGTCGCTGTAGGTAATATACCCTTCGCTGTATGCGCGTTTTCCGCTGGTTGAGGTGATGTCTGCGTTCAGCTCCAGATGCGCCTTGTGCGCTTCTACACGTTCCATCATCTCATGTACGTCAAGCCACTCTTCACGGTTGGCCATTTGGATCAGCATCGATTCCGCCTGTGTTTGTAACTTTTGCGGATAAACGTAAAAACGGTTATAGGCAAAATAGGCGCTCATTAAGATTAGTATTAACACTGCTGAGGTAGTTCTTGTCATGCAAGTTGCCTCTTATCGTTATGAATTTTTTTCTTTGCTTCTTTTTCAGTATAGAAAGCTGATGAAGTTTAGGTTAAAGAATTCACACAAATAACAAGCGACGGTCAGAGTCAGTCAATTCCATGACAAGCCGTCGCTTGGTTTAACCTAATTCTAAATAACTAGACACTTTGCAGTTCTTAAGTACTGGATTTTGGTGCTATTTATCGATAGGGAACAACTTGCTTTCAAAGACGGTCGCATAAATCGGCACATCTTTCAGCTTGTTGATGTCGATTTTGTAAGGGTCTTCTTCCAGCACCGTGAAGTTGGCTACTTTACCTACCTCAATACTACCAAGCGTATCTTCCATCCCCCACGAATATGCCGCTTCAATGGTAATGCCTTTTAGTGCGGCTTCACGAGAAAGCGCGAGATCTTTACGCAGCACATTTCCGTTGTTGGTTTGGCGAGTAGCAGCACTCCACGCCAGCAACAGCGGATCAGCCGGAGCCATTGGCATATCCGAATGCAAAGAAACAGGAATCTGCTCTTTTTCAATCGTGGCTAGTCGAACCATCGCGTGCGCACGCTCTTCACCTAACCCGACTTCACCAAAGCGATCACCAAAGCCCGTTACGTAATATGGATTAACACTAATAATCGCACCGAGCTCCTTCAGTTCCTTGACTTGTTCGTCGGTCGAATTGGCAAAATGAACAATCGTAAAACGGTGGTTCTCGCGTGGGTATTCAGCTTGACGACGTTGCAAAATTTCAATCAGCTTTTCAACGCCTTCATCACCGTTTACATGAACGAGGATTTGGTAATCCTTCTCCCAGAACAGCTTGGTGATGTCTTCAACTTCTTGAGGGGTTTGAATCCACTCGCCATGGTGACCATCCAGATAGCCGTCTTTCATCATCATTAACTGAGAGATAATTGCGCCATCGAACAGTAGCTTAACTTGGTTTTTAAAGAAGCGAACTTTGCCTTCATCAGGGAAGGTTTTAGTGATCTCTTCAACCGCTTGAACCACACCCTCTTTGCCTTTCAAGAAGTACGGTGACTTACTTTCTGGTGTAAAGAAGGAATACATTGGCGTTTCATCAGCGCCCAAGATCTCTTTATACAGACCCACCATATCCTCTGGTATAAACGCGCCAGGTTCGTTGTAAGCCGTCACCCCTTTCTCGTGCAGCATTTCCACCATTTGCTCTAGTCCGGCACGGAATCTTGCTTCACTGCCAAGATCTTTGTAGATACGTGGTAACAGGTAAATCAACGCACCACCTTCCCAGAAATGACCATTTTCCAGATCTGACTGAGCTGCTACCTCTTTACCTTGTTTATCGATGTCAGCTTGGTTAAGACCAAACTTCTCTACAAATGCCGTGTTTACATAGAATTCATGTGCCGAACGATGCCATACACCGATTGGACGTGTTTTCGAGATCTTATCAAGATCAGCGCGCGTCAATTCACCATGGAAGAAGTTGTTGTAGCCCCATGTCCACAATACTTCATTTGGATCCTTCATCTCTTTTTCAACGGCAGTCAGCGCGGCCAGATACTCTTCATGTCCATTCACCGCTGGCCAAGTACGACTTGGTAACTGCCACTCTTCAGGAGCAATGACCGGCATGCTCAGCGTAAGTGCACCGAGGAACGGATGCAGGTGCTGCTCAATAAAGCCAGGCATGATCACCTTGTCTTCTAAATCGACTTTATCCGCATTTGGGAACTGCTTCAGCGCCTGCGCTTCTTGTCCAACAAAAACAATCTTGCCGTCATCATCCGCTACCACCGCCTCTACACGAGGTTGGTCTTCATCCATTGTGATGATGGTGTCAGCCAAATAGATCGTTTCACCGCTTTCCGCAGTCGCAGTTGCTTGAGCTTGCTCTTCTACCTGAGCCTCAGGTTTTGGTTCTTGTTGTTTCGCTTCTTCTGCTGGGCTGCATCCTGCCACAGCGCCAATTAACCCTAGGATGGCACCTGCCACTAACGTTCGTTTAAATGGTTTCATTTTTAACCCTTATATCACCAGTTTATTTACTGCTTTAGTTATGGAATCCCGTTCCAAAAAAGAAAAGGGAGCATGGTGTATAAAGTAAAGACCGCTTTTGTCAGGGGTGAACCGATTTCGCTCACAATCTTGAGAATGAAACAGGAATTAATTCAGAACGTTACCTATCACCGTGGTGACCAAGCGGTGATCAGAACCATTTGGTTGACTTGTCGATAGGCGAGTACAGATTTGCCTGTCCGTTTTTTCTGATTTAAGCCAAAGGTGATCAATCCCAATCATGGCAAAGGATGGGACTGATACTCCTTTTATCAATGTTGGCCAACTGGCCACTGGTCGGGATTGGAAACGAGAAAACAGCTTGCTAAACCTTGGGCTTGCAGCAGAAAGGTTGAAGTCCCCAATCACAATCATTTCCGATGTTGGGTACAATTCGGTAAGGGTTTCTATGGTTCGAATCAACGCATTTCTGCGTTGCCACAGCGGCTCGGTTCTTGGTGATGGAGGATGCGCCGTCATTAAGGTAATTGGGTTGTCCACTTGCCATGTTGCTCGAATCACCTCTTGACCATCTGGAGTGTGATAAATCGAAACTGGCTCCAAAGGATAACGGCTCAAAATCATCTGATTTGACGGGTAACCAACACCGCGCTGGCCGCCGTAATAAAAAGGATAAATATCGTCGAGAAGATGAAGTTTCTCCCCCACTTGAGGCGAGAGCTCTTGCATCACCACCAAATCCGCAGGGTGTTTAAGCAAGTAATTAATGAACTGATTGATGTCGGGATTTTCGTAGAACAGGTTGAATTGGATGATCGTCAGCGGATTTTCGCAGGTTTGGTTGCTCGTTATTTGAGTGGGTAAGAGGAATAGAACAAAAGCACCGCTGATCGCGATTGCAGTAAGTGCCTTCACCCAATGACGGCAGACCAAAAGTACCAAAGCAAAACCTAGGTAGGCGAATAAAAGGAGAACGGGAATCGAGGTTAGATTCTCCGCCCACCAAATATCATGATATTGCCTTGCTACCAGCCAAATTAATGCAGGTAGAAACAACACAATCCATTTAATGACTCTCAGCACACGCACTGCTCGTTTAGCGATTACATATCATAAGCTTATATGCAGTTTGCTAACTCGCCAGTGCGTCGCTGACCAATACGCAGTGTATCAGCTTAAATGGTATGAACCGCTTCCGTTGCAGGCTCTGCGTTTCGCGCTTTTTCGCTCACTTCCACTTTAACCGCAGCGACCTTGAACTCAGGGATCTTCGCATGCGGATCAGTCGCCGTTGTCGTTAGGCGGTTGACTGGCGATTCAACAAAGTGGAATGGAATGAACACCACACCTTTTTGAATCCGCTTAGTCACAAAGGCATCAATCTCAATGCTGCCGCGACGTGTAGACACCGTCAGACGCTGACCATTACTGATGCCAAGTGCTTCTGCGTCTTCCACGCTCACCATCGCTCGTGGGCCAGCAAGGTTATCCAACCCTTTGGTCTTACGCGTCATGGTGCCGGTGTGGAACTGCTCAAGCACACGGCCCGTCGTTAACACAAGTGGATACTCTTCATCTGGCAGCTCAGCCGCATAACGGAACGGTACACCCACCATTTGCCCTTTACCACGAGTAAACTGGGTTTGGTGCATGATGCGAGTACCTGCCGGGTAGTTCTTGTTGCTCGGCCATTGCACACCGTTTGGCGTGATCGCCTCCCAACGAAGACCTGCGTATTGAGGTGTCACGCGTGCAATTTCGTTAGTGATATCAGACACGCAGTGGTAGTCCCAATCACTCCCCATAGCATTAGCGATTTCTTGAATAATCCACCAATCTTCTTTCGCTTCACCCGGTGCCGTGACAACCGGATTCACGCGCTGAACACGACGCTCCGTATTGGTGAAGTGACCCGCTTTCTCTGCAAACGAACAAGAAGGCAGAACCACATCCGCGTATTGCGCAGTCTCCGTTAGGAAGATGTCTTGAACCACTAAGAAATCGAGCGCTTCTAAGCCCTCAATCACGTGCGCTTGGTTCGGGTCACTCAATACTGGGTTCTCACCCATGATGTACATGCCACGAACGTCACGATGGCAAGCCGCATCAATGATTTCTGTCAGGGTTAGACCTTGCTCAGAAGGCAGATTTGGCGCGTTCCATTCAATCGCAAACTTCTGACGCACAATTGGGTTGTATACCTTTTGGTAGCCTGGGAAGCTGTTTGGCAAAGCGCCCATATCACACGCGCCTTGCACGTTTGATTGACCACGCAGCGGGTTGATACCACCACCTTCAATACCGATGTTGCCACACAGCAATTGCAGGTTAGCGATAGAACGCACGTTGTCATGACCTGTCGTATGCTGAGTGATACCCATCGAGTAGTAAACAGCCGTACGATCTGCCGTACCGATCATGCGCGCCATTGCTTGAATGTCTTCAGCTTTAACGCCCGTAACCAACTCCACTTTATCGAGGTTGTAAGCTGGCGACATCACTTCTTGCAGTAAGGTATCAAAGCCGTCGACACGTTCTTCGATGTACTCTTGATCGTACCAGCCGTTCTTGATGATCTGCTGCATGACGCCGTTAAGGAGCATCACATCCGTACCCGGACGGTGCGCCATATACAACTCAGCATGCTCTGCCATATCGACACGTTTCGGGTCAGCCACAATCAAGCGAGCGCCGTGGTGACGAATTGCTTGTTTGATGTGTGAAGCGATGATCGGGTGTGCCGATGTAGTATCCGAGCCAATAATAAAGATCACATCCGAGTGCTTAATACTTGGGATGTCGTTGGTCATTGCACCACTACCGAGTGACGCCTCAAGACCCGTTACACTCGATGCGTGACACAAGCGCGCACAGTGATCGACGTTATTGGTGCCCAGTTCACGACGGACAAATTTTTGGAACGCGTAGTTGTCTTCATTGGTGGTTTTCGCTGAAGAGAAACCCGCCAATGCGTTGCTGCCAAAATCTTGCTTGATGCCAGAGAACTTGCTCGCAATCAGTTGAATCGCCTCTTCCCAACTTGCAGGCTGCAACCAACCGTCTTTGCGGATCAATGGCGTGGTAAGACGCTCTTCACTGCCAATGAAATCAAAACCAAAGCGCCCTTTCACACATAGCATACCTTGGTTAACCGGCGAGTCACCGCCTTTCACGTAACGAATCGTATTGGTTGCTTCGTCCACGAACATGGTCAACTTACAGCCCACACCACAGTATGTACAAATGGTGTCGACCGCTTTCAGATCTTCGGTACGACCTTGCGAGCGGTCACGACTATCGACCATCGCGCCTGTTGGACACACTTGAACACACGCGCCACATTGCACACAGTTCGAATCGCCCATCAGAGTTAAGCCATTCTTGTTACTTCCAAAGTGTGGACGATCGTCAGGACGTAATGCCGGACGACCTTGTTTATCGCACACAAAGTTCAGTACACCGTGCACGGCTTTGTCGCGACACGCTTGGATACACTGACCACAGCTAATACAGCGGTTGGCATCAAACTCAATAAACTCAGAGCTGCGGTCAACTTCGTACTTATGACGCAGGTCTTTCGCACGAAGATCTAACCAATCTTGGTGTGATTTAATCTGCAAGGAGAAGTCAAAGCTCTGCTCGGCTTCATATTCGGTGGAGTAATCACGCAGCGCACAATCAGTATTGGCCTGACAGCCACATTCAAGGCAGCGCGCCGCTTCCTTCATCGCTTCTTCGTTATCAAAGCCCAACTCCACTTCAGCGAAGCTTTGCTCACGTTGTGCTGGAGTCAATTCAGGCATGATAGAGCGAGCGACTTTCTGGATGTTCTCGAAGTGAAGCGGATCGACTTGAGAGAGTTTCTTCTCTTTGCGCGAGTTGAACGCCGCCTTTGGCATATCCGCCATATCGCCATTCAAAAATAGGTCAATGGCTTTTGCCGCAACGCGACCATCAGCAACCGCTTCAACTGCCGTTGCTGGACCACGGCGGAAATCACCAATACTGAAGATGTTGCCCGTGCCGGTGTGCATGGTCTTTTCATCTGCATCAGAGGTGTTCCAGCGCGTAAGTGGAATCGACAAGTCTTCGCCTTCGAGGAAGCTCAGATCTGGCTTTTGCGATACTGCCGCAATCACGGTGTCGAACTCTTCGGTAAAGAACTCGCCGGTTGGTTTAGGGCTTCGACGACCAGATGCATCCGGCTCACCCAACGCCATGCGCTCTAGACGAATCGCACTCACGCGTCCGGTTTCATCGGCAAGGTTTTCTGCAGGGTTGGTCAAGAAGTGGAATTTCACCCCTTCGTGTTCCGCTTCAACAATCTCGTAGTCTTCTGCCGGCATTTCGTCACGGGTACGACGGTAAATCAACGTGGTGTCTGCACCAGCACGACGCGCAGTACGAGCACAGTCAATTGCCGTGTTACCACCACCGATCACCGCGACTTTCTGACCCGTGACGTAGTTTTGCTCAGTCACGTAATCTTTCAGGTAATCAACGCCCAGGTAACAACCTTCAAGGTCGCTGCCTGTGTAATGCATTTCAACCGCTTGAGACGCACCGACAGCCAAACACACGGCGTCGTATTCTTCACTCAATTGAGAAAGCGTGAAATCCACACCCAGTTTTTGGTTGGTGCGAACCTGCATGCCATTGCGGCACATCAGTTCGATTTCTTTATCGAGAATGTCTTTTGGTAGGCGATATTCAGGAATACCATAACGCAACCAACCGCCCGCTTTTGGCATGGATTCAAAGACAGTAACGTCGTAGCCTTCATTCGATAAGTAGTAACCAGCCGTTAGACCACCAGGACCACTGCCGACGACGGCAATGTTCAAACCTTTGCTTGGTTTCTTTTCTGGTACATAGGCTTCATGCGCAGACAAATCCGCATCCGCAGCATGACGTTTTAGCTGACGAATAGCGATAGGCTCATCGACTAAAGAGCGGCGACATTCACTTTCACAGAATGCCGGGCACACACGACCAATCGATAACGGCATAGGAAGCGTACGCTTAATCACTTCAATCGCTTTTTGATGATCGTTTTGTGCGATGTGATAAAGGTACGATTGGATATCCACACCCGCAGGACAAGCGGTTTTGCATGGTGCTTCACAGTCGGCGTAATGGTCCGTCATGATGCGGTTTAAAGCTTTTTTGCGATGCTCGCTTAGTTGTTCTGATTGCGTGACCACATTAAGGCCACGGTACACTTCAAGTTCACACGCGCGCTTAGTACCGCCGCTTTCAACTTCAACCACACACAAGTCACACGGTACTTTTTCATTACTTTTGTTCATTCCGCACAGCGATGGAATCTCAACTCCACACACTTTTGCTGCTTCTAGAAGGGTCAACCCCTCTTCTACAATTCTATATTTTCCATCGATGACAATTTCTATCATACAACCTCCGCAGCAAAGCAAATCCACATCTGCACAAACAAAACCATACATTCTATAAGGATAAACATTTGCAAGACAAGGCGGTGTGATACAAAACTTATAAACCACATTTTTTTCGTGTCATAAAAAGAAAGCACTTCTGTCGCGAAGTATCACAAGTAAGAACTCAACAAACGTTTTACTCCCTCGAATATGCAGAAACTGGTGAACGCACTATTTTAATAAGAAGGGCAATAAAACATTGACCTTCCCCTATGGTTAACCTTTAGAATCGAAGGGGTTTCATCATTTTCATCAAACACATGGGAAAGGGTATGCACTTAAAATCGCTGCATACAATCTGGTTAACTCTCTTCACAACACTGGTACTTTTAGTATCGAGTGTGGCGAACAGTGAGCCGCTGATGAATATTCAAATGATGTCTACTGGCATGGCTCATCATCCTTCTATGATGAGTGACAGCGAACACTGCGGTATGCCTGGCATGATGGACGTCTCCATGACTGACGTTTCTATGTCCGAAGCGTCCGTAGCAGAAAATAGCGATGCAAGAGAAACCAGCATGAACTGTGGTGGAGGCTCCGGCATGGTTCATACCTGCTGTACTGCCGCATGTACGATAGTTTTCGTCCCCCTACCGAATCCTATCAATAACCCAATGCCCGTCCTCTATCGCGCAACTATTACTCCTGAAGTTGCTTCCCCAGTCGTACACGTCAGCCGCGACCTGTACCGACCTCCTATAGCCTAAATCCGTCCTAGCATTCGACCCTGCGTGTGTACCGCAGGTTGTTTTAATGCGCCTGAACGATGAGGTAACAAGGCTTTACTGTTCCCGCAATAAAATCCGCACCTCCATCGATCCGGCGAACACTGGATTTAGATTATGGATATCAAACCATACCGCTTAGCTGCACCTATTTTTATGGTGGCTATGGTCGCTGCGCCAACCTTGGTTAACGCCGCAGGTAAAAAGACGCACGCAGCGCAACATTCCGCATCAAGTGAGCGAGCTTCAACGACCAAGCTTGCCCAACTGATCAACGTCGCTTTGAGTAATGATGGCAATCGTAAGCAATACTCAGCGCAATCTGCTGCCATGCGTGAAACGGGCGTCGCGAGTGCGACCTTGATGGACCCAAAACTGAAAGTGGGTTTTGGTGGCTTGCCTGTCGACAGCTTCAAATTCGATGAAGACCCAATGACCAACATTTCCGTTGGTTTAATGCAACAGTTTGAGCGTGGCTCTACGCTTGATTTACAGCAGAAGAAAGCCAATCAACAAGCCGACGGCCTTGGGCTTCAAGTGCATGCTCGTGAGCTTGAGGTAGCCAACAGCATGACTCAGCTTTGGTTAGAGCTTGGTTACCAGCAACGTGCGGAGCAAATCATGCTTGAGAACCGCAAGTTGATGAAGGAGATGGAAAGCTTTATTCAAACCAACTATTCGATTGGTAAGAGTGAAGCGCAAGATCTGCTTAACGCCCAACTTCAAGTCAGCAAGTTGGATGAAAAACTGCAAGCCAACGAACAAATGCAACGTCGTCTTATCTCTCAACTCTCCGAATGGTTGGGGTCAGATTGGTTGGCAAACGAACAGGCTCTGCACGCGAGCAATCAATTGAACTGGGACATGCTGAACAACAAACTTGCTTCCAGCATCGACTCCACCAAGCACTACCAGCAACTCAGCCAACACCCGATGGTTAAGATGGCCGACGTCAGCATTTCTGCCAATAAAACTCAGGTAGAAATTGCGGAGCAAGCCTACAACCCGCAGTTTGGTGTGGAGGTAATGTATGCCTACCGTCAAGCTGACAACATGATGGGTGAGCCCGCTTCCGATTTGGTCAGCGCTTACCTCACCATGGACATTCCGTTGTTCACAGGAGGCCGCCAAGACCGCAGCCTTGCTGCCGCCCAGAACCAAGTTGGTGCTGCGCAATCACAAAAGGACACCTTACTAACGCAGATGAATGCCAAGGTGAACACTTTGCTGGTTGATCGCGGCAACTTAACCCAGCGTTTAGAACGTTATCAATCCACCTTATTGCCTCAAGCGAAAGCGCGCATTCAAGCCGTTGAGCGGGGTTATCAAAACAACACAGCGCAGTTTAACGATGTGATTTCTGCCACGACTGACGAGTTGGCTCTGCAATTAGAGCAACAACGTCTGCTGACCGATCTCAACATCGCAAACAGCAATTTAGCCACCCTGCTCGGTGGTTTCGACTATCAAGTCGAGCAGCCAGAACTGTCTGAATTTAAAAAATAATAAGGTAAAACAATGAAAACATTTAAGATTGCAACCATCGCGCTGATTGTTGGTGGTGCTTTAGGGTTTGGTGCTAATCATTTTCTTACGGGCTCGGCTCACGACATGAGTGCGATGGGTGGCGAATCTGCTACAAGCTCTAATGATCCGCTTTACTGGGTTGCCCCAATGGATCCGAACTACAAACGCGACAAGCCGGGCAAATCCCCAATGGGCATGGATTTAATTCCGGTTTACGCGGAAGATCTATCTGGTGAGAAAAGTGCACCGGGTACTATCACTATCGACCCTTCCGTTGAAAACAACTTGGGTGTAAAGACAGCAAAAGTCACCTTGGAAAAACTGTCCCCACGTATCGAGACCGTTGGTTATATTGCCTTTGATGAAAGCCATCTATGGCAAACAAACGTTCGTGTTGCGGGTTGGGTAGAGAAACTTTACATCAATGCTGTGGGTGAGAAGGTGAAGAAAGGCGATGTTCTTTTCACTCTCTACTCTCCAGAACTGGTTAAAGCACAAGAAGAATTGCTGAATGCTTACCGCACTGGTCGCAACGGTTTAGTGAAAGGTGCGACAGAGCGTTTGGTGACGCTTGGTGTAGACCGTGGTCAAATCAAATCCATTACTCGTCGTGGTAAAGCATCGCAAACCATTGAAATCAAAGCGCCTGCTGATGGTGTTATCGCAAGCTTAAACGTGCGTGAGGGTGGCTATTTGTCCCCTGCTCAAGCGGTGATCAGTGCAGGTCCGTTGGACAATGTTTGGGTTGATGCGGAAGTCTTTGAGCGTCAAGCGCACTGGATGAAAGCGGGTTCTCAAGCCACGATGACCCTTGACGCGATTCCGGGCAATGAATGGCAAGGGGTCGTAGATTACGTGTACCCAATCCTTGATCCAACAACACGTACATTACGTGTACGCCTTAAATTTCCTAACCCAAATGGCGAATTAAAACCAAACATGTTTGCCAACATCGCGCTGCAACCAGTGACCGACGATGCCGTATTGACCATTCCTAAGTCCTCCGTCATTCGTTCCGGTGGTATGACTCGTGTAGTTCTGGCAGAAGGCGATGGTAAATACCGCTCAGCTCGAATTGAAGTTGGTCGTGAAGCCGGAGAGCAAATCGAGGTATTACAAGGTCTGAAGCAAGATGACAAGATAGTCACCTCTGCGCACTTCATGCTCGATTCTGAATCTAGCCAATCTGCAGATCTATCTCGTATTAACGGTGTCGAACCAGAAGCAGAAACGGCATGGGCAAAAGGTGAAATCACCGATGTAATGAAAGATCACCGCATGCTGACCATCAACCACCAGCCGGTACCAGAGTGGGATTGGCCTGGCATGGTGATGAACTTCACTTTCGCTGATGGCGTTGATATGGGTGACTTGAAAAAAGGCCAAGCCATTGAATTTGAAATGCAAAAGACAGAATCTGGCCAGTACCAAATCATCGACTACAAGGCAGATGAAAGCGTCATTGCAGCAGAAGTTTGGCTAACTGGTGACATCACGATGCTGATGGCTGATTTTGGCATGATCACTTTAAATCACCTGCCAGTAGCTGAATGGAACTGGGATGCAGGCGAGATGAACTTCTCTGTCGGTGAAGAGGTGGATTTATCCGGTTTTGAAGAAGGACAAAAGGTTCGATTTCTAGTTGAAAAACAAGGGTCTGACTATGTTCTTAAACAGCTAGTTCCTGCAACAACAGCCGTCGAGGGTTAATTATGATCAATGCTATTATTCGTTGGTCACTGAGCAACCGATTCCTAGTGTTGGTCGCGACCTTAGCCCTTATATTAGGCGGACTTTACAGTGTAAAGAATACGCCTGTTGATGCGATTCCGGATCTTTCTGATGTGCAAGTGATCATCAAGACAAGCTATCCGGGTCAAGCTCCTCAAGTCGTTGAGGATCAAGTTACTTACCCGCTCACCACCGCCATGCTTGCTGTGCCGGGGGCCGAGACAGTTCGTGGCTACTCTTTCTTTGGTGACTCTTACGTTTATATCATTTTCAACGATGATACCGACATGTACTGGGCACGTTCACGCGTGCTGGAGTACTTAAGCCAAGTAGCACCAAAGCTACCACCAAACGCAAAACCGACGTTAGGTCCTGATGCAACGGGTGTGGGCTGGGTTTACAGCTACGTATTACAAGACAAAACCGGTAAGCACGATTTGGCCGAACTTCGTAGCCTGCAAGACTGGTTCTTGAAGTACGAACTGCAAACCGTTGATGGCGTTTCTGAAGTCGCGACCGTTGGCGGCATGGTTAAGCAGTACCAAGTACAAATTGATCCTGCCAAGCTGCGTGCGTACAACCTCACTTTGCAACAAGTGAACATGGCAATCCAAAACGGCAACCAAGAAACCGGCGCGTCCGTTATCGAAGTTGCGGAAGCCGAACACATGGTTCGTACCACGGGTTACCTAACCAGTATTGAAGACATCAAATCATTGCCTCTAAAAGTCACCGAGAAAGGCACGCCTTTGCTACTAGGCGACATCGCAGACATTAACCTTGGTCCACAGATGCGTCGTGGTATCTCAGAGCTGAATGGCGAAGGAGAAGCGGTAGGTGGCGTTATCGTAATGCGCTTTGGCGAGAACGCGAGTGAAGTCATTGCAAAAGTAAAAGACAAGCTTGCAGACCTACAGCGCGGCCTACCAGAAGGTGTTGAAATTGTTGCAACTTACGACCGTTCGACTCTGATTGATGCAGCAGTAGAAAACCTATGGAAGAAACTTGCAGAAGAGTTCATCGTGGTTGCGATTGTGTGTGCGTTGTTCTTATTCCACATTCGTTCTTCGTTGGTTATCGCTCTGAGCCTACCGGTCGGCATTCTCACTGCGTTTATCGTGATGCATTGGCAAGGTATTAATGCCAACATTATGTCCCTTGGTGGTATCGCGATTGCCATCGGCGCCATGGTGGATGGTGCAATCGTTATGATCGAAAACGTTCACAAGCACATTGAACGAACGCCACTGACCGATAAAAACCGATGGCAAGTCATCAGTAAGGCAGCCGAAGAAGTCGGCGCTCCGCTGTTCTTCTCATTGCTGATCATTACTCTAAGCTTCGTGCCTGTGTTCGCCTTAGAAGGTCAGGAAGGCAAGATGTTCTCGCCACTTGCCTTCACTAAGACGTACGCCATGGCAGCGGCAGCAGGTTTGGCAATCACACTCGTCCCTGTACTTATGGGTTACTTCATTCGCGGTAAGGTGCTACCGGAGCACAAAAACCCGGTTAACCGCGGCTTGGTCGCGTTGTACCGTCCGCTATTGAATACCAGCTTAAAGTACCCTAAGACCATGATTATTATTGCATTAGGTCTAATGGCGTCGGCTTATTACCCAACCAGTAAGCTGGGTAGCGAGTTCATCCCGCCGCTGGATGAAGGCGACTTGATGTACATGCCAACAACCTACCCAGGAATCTCGATTGGTAAGGCGCGTGAGCTGCTACAGCAAACCAATAAGCTGATCAAAACCGTCCCAGAAGTACAGACGGTATGGGGCAAGATTGGTCGAGCTGAGACCGCAACCGATCCAGCGCCACTCACCATGATTGAAACCGTGATTCAGTTGAAGCCACGCGATCAATGGCGTGAAGGGGTAACGACAGAATCACTGCGTAAAGAGTTCGATGATCTAGTGCAATTCCCGGGATTAACCAACGCTTGGGTAATGCCAATCAAAACGCGTATCGACATGCTAGCAACGGGCATCAAAACCCCTATCGGCATCAAGATCGCGGGGCCTGATCTGAAAGTGATTGAGAAGATCGGTTCTCAGTTGGAACCAATTCTTAATGGCGTTCAGGGCACAGCATCGGTTTACGCAGAGCGTGTAGCAGGCGGTCGTTATGTCACGATCGACATCAAACGTCGTGCGGCAGCGCGTTACGGCTTAAGCATCAAAGACGTTCAGCAGGTGATCTCGACCGCAGTGGGCGGCATGAATGTGGGTGAAACCATCGAAGGCTTAGAGCGTTACCCAATCAATGTTCGTTACCCACAAGACTACCGTGACTCGGTGGTAAAACTGCAAAACCTGCCGTTAGTCACTCCAAATGGCGCTCGTATTGCGCTGGCTGATGTAGCGGACATTCGTTATGAAGACGGTCCTCCGATGATCAAGACAGAAAACGCACGCCCGAACGGCTGGGTATTTGTCGACATCGATGGTCGTGACCTTGGATCTTACGTCGTAGAAGCGCAACAGGTTGTTGCTTATCAATTGGAGCTTCCTGCGGGTTACTCGCTGGCTTGGTCTGGTCAATACGAATACATGGAACGTGCGAAAGACCGCTTGAGTGTCGTGGTACCAATCACCATCGCCATCATTATGCTGCTGCTTTACTTCAGCTTCCGTCGTGTCGGCGAAGTGATGATCATCATGCTTACCCTGCCGCTCGCTATGGTCGGTGGTTTGTGGCTCATGCATATCCTCAACTACAACTTCTCGATTGCCGTTGGGGTCGGCTTTATTGCCCTAGCAGGTGTCGCGGTTGAAATTGGAGTCATCATGCTCGTCTACCTTAACCAAGCGTGGCACTACAAAAAGCTGGATGCAGAAGAGAGCAAGCAAAAGCTTGAGGCGAAAGACCTAACCGATGCCATTCGTGAAGGTGCAGGCTTACGTGTTCGCCCAGTAATGATGACGGTACTGACGGTCATTATTGGCCTTATTCCAATCATGTACGGTGAAGGTACAGGGTCAGAAGTAATGCAACGTATCGCCGCACCAATGATTGGTGGTATGGCATCAGCATTACTACTGACGCTATTAGTACTGCCAGCCATCTTCAAGCTGTGGAAACAACGTGAGTTGTGCCAAAGCAATGCGACTAATCACCAAGCTAGCATACAAGCTAGTGATGTAAACAACAACGCTTAATCCCAACTTTCCCCTCAAACGTTCAGTTTTGAGGGGAAACAACCAAATTATTAATGAATTAAAACAAGGATATAAAAGATGAAAAAGACACTAATCACTCTTGCTCTAGCCTTAACAACAACGACTGCTTTTGCACAAATGGATCATTCAAACATGGATCATGGCGATATGGATCATAGCAATATGAAGCATGAAAACATGGACCACGGCAGCATGAAGATGGATCACAGCAAAATGGACCACTCCAACATGATGGATATGCCAGGCATGTCTGCGGTAGGTATGCCAGCAAAAGGCGCAAAGCCAGATAAAGTGGTACACGTACTCTTGAGTGATGACATGACGATCAAGTTCAAGAAAGATGTCAAGATTGAGCCAAACGATGTGGTGCAGTTTGTAGTCATGAACACGGGTAAAATCAACCACGAGTTCACGATCGGTTCTGCCAAAGAGCAGCTAGAACATCGTGAAATGATGAAGAACATGAGTGGTGACCACATGCACGATTCAGGCAACGCAGTCACAGTTGAGCCGGGTAAAGCCAAGCAATTACTGTGGCACTTCCACGGAGACAACAAGGTTGAGTTCGCTTGTAACATTCCAGGTCACGCAGAAGCGGGAATGGTTAAAAAGATTGAACTGTAAATAATGACCTGAAGAAACAAAGGAGCTGACAGTTAAGCTCCTTTTTAAAGCAGTATTAATCCCGCACCTGATACTAGCTTCTGCTTCCAAAGGCCAGTAGAGTACCTGCCCCAACAAACATACTGCCAAAAATTCGATTCAATATGACGGCATTTTTCGGCTCTTGAACTGACTTGGCAATACGACTAGCAACCAATGAATAGCCAAACATCACAGTTCCATCAATGAGAATCAAGGTCGTACCTAATATCAGTAATTGCTCGTGATAAGAGTAAGTAGGAACAATAAACTGCGGTAACAGTGCAATCAAAAAAACGATACTTTTTGGGTTAGTGATGTTGACCAATATCGATTGAAAAAACAATTTAGAATAGCTTTGTGTATTTATCGATTCTTCTTTATCAGCAAGATTTGGCAGCTCTTTAAACTTTTTGATACCTAAATAAATCAGATAACCTACCCCAACCCACTTTATCAACGAAAATAACACTTCTGATTTGACTAATAATGCCCCAAGCCCCATACCAACAACTGTGATATTAAATACGTTCCCACACTGCAGGCCTAAATTCGCTATCAAACTCGTTTTTAGGCCATATTTCATCGCAATAGACATACTATTTATGGCACCCGCTCCGGGGGAAATAGCAAGCATCAGACAAGCGATAAAAAAAGCAATCCAAAGGTTATAATCCATAGTAAAACTCCATAAGCTGTAAAACGAACACTGCAAGCTGTCAGTATGTTAAAATCGCACATAGAAAAGAAAAACTATGTTTTAGCATGTTCATTCGTAAGGAAAACTATGGATACTCGGTTCTTGGAAAGCTTAATTTCAGTGGTGGAAGAAGGTTCTATAGCAAGTGCTGCACGATCTCAAATGATCACACCAGCCGCAGTAAGCCAAAGAATCCAAGCACTTGAAGCAGAGTTTAAATGCAAATTGTTCAGCCGAGCTGGTAGTACAGTCCAACCAACTGACGCTTGTTTAGCACTGTTACCGAAAGTTAAACGTCTATTACAGGATGTCAGAATATTGGTTGATTCTGTACAAGATTCAGGTCTGAGTGGCACGTTGCGTGTGGGTGCAAACTCTACGTCCTTAACTGCTTTTATCCCTGGAGCACTAAAGTCCATTCGTCTAGCTGCTCCGAACGCAACATTCCAAGTGATTCCTGGAAATTCGATTGATTTATATCGTGATTTACAAGAGGGATTACTTGATGCGGCGATCATGGTAGAACCACCGACCAGCTTACCCAAATCATTACGTTCTTTGCCTTTGAGAACAGAACCATTAGTTCTAATACATCACCCAAAATACAAAGGCTCTCCTATGTCGATCTTACAAGCATCTTCTTACATTCGTTATGATCCTACGTGCTGGGGAGGACAAATCGCCGAAAAGTACATGATCCACAACCGCATTAAAAAGGCGCCTATTTTCGATTTAGACTCTCTCGAAGCGATCGCACAATTGGTTAGTGAGGATGTGGGTGTATCGTTCGTTCCTATGTGGGCTGGTCTGGAACATTTCTCTAATAAGATCAGTATCACACAGGTTGATAACGACCAACACAATACCGAAATCGTTCTTGTCAGTGCCTTTCATCCACGACAACCCAAGTTGCTAGGGCTCTTCTATGAGCACCTACTTAAGCTAGAGTCTGTCAACGCGGCTTAAGATTCGGAAGTAATAGGTAATAATAGGATATCAATGAAATCGCGAGGATGTTGAAGAACAAAAATTGGCGAACTGAGCTGTACCTCTACACCTCATAAAGGAACCCTTTATCACAATAAGACCAAGTAGACATTGAGGCTTTACCAAATGAAAAGCTGATACGCGTTTCAATGGCAGCTATTGATGAAGCGATATACTACCAAATGGATAAACAACTCGTTTTTGCCAAAACGCTCAACCTCACTGACCATCTCGATTTTTGATACCAAAGCCGTTACGTGCCCACAAAGCTACGTCAATCAGCGTAAAAACGGGGAAAGCTTGGTGTATGAAAAGATTCCTACAGAAAAAAGACAATAATCTAACAGTCATTAGAGTATTAACTCGCTATAGTTCGACTATATTCGCCTGAGTGTGAACCGAAATAAATAACACTAAGAAAATCAATAATGAAAAAGCTATTTCTGCTACTTGGATTGTTAGCCTGTTCGAGTGCAACGTACGCCGCCAAACTTAATGAAGACATCTCCGCGATTGAAGAGCATATTTCGGGTCGAATCGGAGTGTCTGTCTGGGATACTCAAACCGATGAACATTGGGACTATAGAGGCGACGAGCGCTTCCCGATGATGAGCACATTCAAAACGCTTGCATGTGCAACGATGCTTAGTGACATGGATAATGAAAAGCTCGATAAAAACGCCACAGCCAAAGTAGAAGAGCGCAATATGGTGGTTTGGTCACCAGTAATGGATCGTATGGCAGGTCAAACAACGCGTATTGAGCATGCTTGTGAAGCCGCAATGCTGATGAGCGACAATACCGCAGCCAACATTGTTTTGCGTAGCATTGGGGGTCCACGCGGTGTCACTACGTTCTTGCGCTCTATCGGTGATAAAGCAACGCGTCTTGACCGTTTTGAACCAAGACTGAACGAGGCGAACCCGGGCGACAAGCGAGACACCACAACACCTAATGCCATGGTAAATACGCTGCATACGTTGTTAGAAGGTGATGCGCTATCCTACGAATCACGCATTCAATTAAAAATCTGGATGCAGGATAACAAAGTCTCTGATTCTTTGATGCGCTCTGTATTACCAAAGGGTTGGTCGATTGCCGATCGTTCTGGCGCAGGTGGCTTTGGATCACGCGGCATCACAGCAATGATCTGGAAAGAGAATCATAAACCGATCTACATCAGCATTTACATTACTGAAACCGATTTATCCTTGCAGGCACGCGATCAGGTGATCGCTCAAGTGAGCCAGTTAATACTGGACGAGTACAATACTATTTAGCACTCGCTAAATACTAAAAAACGGAGCTTTTCGAGCTCCGTTTTTTGTGGCGGGTAGCCTTACCAGTAAGCAGGACTATCCAAACCTTTCACACAAGAGGGTGTGCCTTGGATTGGCGTCAGCTCACCTGCAAGTGATTGTTCTAACCAACCATGTGGAAAGCTTAAAGTATGATCGGCATTGTGGGCGTTTTTGTATTCTGTTCGTGATTAGGCCGCTACTTCACTAATCCTTGCTCAACCAAGCGTGGGAAGACCTCATTGCGGAAAATTGTGCTTATCGCGATGTCATCCACGTTTGAAGAATCTACCCATTGGCATTCTTCAATTTCGTTACTGGCAACCACCTCGCCCAAATAATCATTTACGAAGAACACATCCATAACCAAAGTAATGCCGTCTTTATCGTGTGCAGGCGCCTCAAAGCGACCAAACAGCGTTAAGGCATCTTCCGCCACGACAATACTTACTTCTTCTTGCAGTTCACGACACAATGCTTGCTCTGATGTTTCACCACTATCCAGTTTTCCACCCGGCGCATAGAAGGTGTCTTTGCCTTTTGATCGCAGCACTAACAACGCACCGTCTTTAATGATGATACCTGCTGACTTATGCATCTTGCTTTCCTTTTAAGTGCTAGAGAAATTTCTCGATCATGACTTCATTGATATATTGGCCGTTAACCTTAGCGTGCTTCTTAGCGGTACCAACCACTTCAAAGCCATGTTTTAGATACGTTGCGAGCGCGTTGGGGTTGTCCTCTCGGACATAAGCAAACAACTTTTCATAGCCTTTGGACTTCGCATCAGCAAAGGTGGCGGTAAACAACGCTGACGCGACACCTTGTCGACGGCACTTGGCATCGACGAACGTACCGATAATACCCACATGTGCGAATGCCTTGGTATAACTGGCGAAAGGCTCTACGTTTTGGAAACCGAGCACGGCACTGTCTTCCTCGTTCCCTTCTTTTACATTCAATGCCACATTGAACACACCCGTTTCAGGAAAGCTTTCAATGAAGCCTTCTTCCTCTTCTGGAGTGAAGGTGGTATCAAGGATTGTGTATAAGCCCTCTTCTATGATGGGATTGAGAACTTCGGTAATGCCTTGAGCGTGCTGTTTTTGTGCCTTTTTGACGACAACTTTCATAGTATTTTCGTTCTTTTTGTAGGGATGAAATAGGAGCTCGATTATCTTCTATCTTGATCGTAAAACCAATGACCTAACGATCGTTCGATCAGTAAGTATCCACTGACAATCTTATCGTTAACGCTCTATAAATAAACCACCGCTTCGATGTTGTTACCATCGGGATCATAAAAAAACGCCGCGTAGTAATTTGGCGCATAGTGCTCACGCAAGCCTGGCTCACCATGACAAGTAAAACCAGCGTCAATACCTGCTTTATGAAATGCCTCGACGGACGCTTTATCATTCGCTTTAAACGCAACGTGGCAAGGGGCACTTTGAGCCCCCTTTTCTATCAGGAAGCGCGTATTGGACTCACCAACTAACCCAAAGCCTGCCGCTGCTTCGTCTGACCATTTTAGTTCGATGCCCAAAGTGATAAGAACCTTGGAATAAAAAGCGACACAGGCATCAAAATCCACAACCTTAATTTCAAAATGATCAATCATACCAATCCCTATTTGATTGAATTTGTTCCATAAAAAAGACCACCTTAGTCAAAGGTGGTCTTGATTGCGAAGTCTATCGTTTTAGCGATAACAAACTTGTCGGTAATGCCTCAGCTTAACTTAAAGGACGGCCTTCATAATCGCCCGTCAGTGTTTTCAAGAACGCTTTGATGGCATCCACTTCTTCATCCGACATTTCCACTCCGACTTGGTATTTACCCATGTCGTAGATGGCTTTTTCTAGCGTATCGGCATGGCCATCGTGGAAGTATGGTGCGGTCAGTTCAATGTTGCGCAAGGTTGGCACTTTGAACTTATGTTTGTCTTCTTTGTTGCCAGTGAAGTTGTAACGACCAAGGTCTGCATCCGTCATGTCGGTACCACGGTCCGCAAAATAATCCGCTTTCATGCCCATGGTTTCAAACGTTTCACCACCCATCGCTTCACCCGCGTGACAGGTTTGACAATCGTACTTCTTGAACAGCATCAAGCCGTATTTCTCGTGCGAGTCCAGCGTCTTTGTATCCCCCATCATGTATTGGTCGAAGCGGCTGTTTGGTGTGGTTAGGGTTTTCTCAAACTCGGCAATCGCATCCGTAATGTTGCTGCCATTAATCTCACCTGAGTAAACCTTTTGGAACATCGCGACCATGTCTGGGTCTTGGCTTAACTTATCGACGATTTCATCCCAATCCATAGAGCCCATTTCAATCGGGTTAAACGGAGGACCACCCGCTTGGTCTTGCAGATCCGCGGCACGACCATCCCAGAATTGCAGCTTGTTGTACACAGCGTTAAACACGGTTGGCGCATTAATGCCACCAACTTGACCATGAATACCAACAGACGTTACGAGTCGGTCCACGCCGCCTGTATCAAGGCTGTGGCATGATGCACATGAGACAGTATTGTCGCCTGAAAGTCGTGTGTCGTGGTAAAGCACCTTACCCAGTTCAACCTTGTCTGCGTCGGTTTCAAACGTAGTGTAAATTGGTTGTAGAACTTTGGCTTTACGTTCTTCAGATACCGGTGATTGTGCGTGGCGCTCAGCACGCTTTTCACGAATCCATTTCAGCAGCGTGTGTTTTTCATCTTTCGACATACTTGCAGACCAGTGCATGGTCAGGTAAATCGCTGGCGGCATAGAATCGTCGTAGAGCACCTTCTCAAGACGAGCCAAAGCCACTTCAGAAACTGGATCGTTCTGCTTCACGTCATCCAGCAAGTTTGTCATGTCAAAGTGACGCATGGCCACTTTTACATCCGCTTCCATAATTTGTTTTGCCACTGGCATTTCAGAATAGAAAGGCATTTCACTGCTCGGCGTATGACAGTAGCCACAACCTTTATCCGCCAATACCTTCATCGCTTGATAATCCAGTGTCGATTGATCTAACGAACTAAATTGCGTTAGATTTTGTTGAGCCACTTTTTTATCGTCTTGGTTCACCATATAGACTGTACCGAAGTACGCCACCAAGCCAACTCCTACAATCCCTAGCGTTATTTTCTTTTTATTCATCACTGTTCCCCTAAATCAGTTGGGGCGAAAGTTATTGAAATGGCGATATTTTTAAAAATGGGAAAAAGGAATTGATATTAATCGAATATTTAGATGAGCAACGAATTTAACATCTAAAGTTCGTAAAAACAGACACTTGGGGCAATAAGTGAAAAATATAACATAAAAACAACAACTTAAAACCGCAACTTTTATTGATATGAGTCAAAAATGACGAGAGCACCAATATATTAACCAAACATATTAAATTCGATTAAAAATAATTCAGAACGAAATAAAGTAGGAATTTAGGAAGGAATTATAGGCATAAAAAAAGGCAGCTCGTGAGCTACCTTTTTTGTAAGTCAGCAAATTAAATTATGCTTTCTTAACATCTTTAGCTGGGTAAGTCAGAGTTGCTTCACCAGCTTGAACGCGTACGTAGAAACCGCCGCTGCTCAGACCTGTAACAACCATTTCACCTAGATCGATACCTTTAGTAGCTACTACTACGTCACCGATTGAAAACATATTTAATACCTTGTTTATGTAGATTATGACCTTAAGTCGTTGGCGGTATTTAATCTGAAATCGCACCCTTAACCTAATCAGGTTTTTTGTCGTTATGATTAACTTTTGTTGTTGCGATAAGCCTTATTTTTAAAGGCATTACAGGGCTATGACGAAGATCGCTTTTACAAGCATAAACTCGAAGAAGTAAAGGGGAGATTTCCCCCTCATAGGCTAAGATGGCATGGTTATAGTCGCATTTAATTATGCTTTTTCTATCCGGAGATAGACGATGAAAAATGGTCTCACAATTCGTGCTTTAGAACGTTCAGACCTGCGCTTTATTCACGACCTCAACAATAACCGTAATATCATGACGTATTGGTTTGAAGAACCGTACGAATCCCACGATGAATTAGAAGAGCTTTACCGCAAACATATTCACGACGACGCCGAGCGCCGCTTTGTAGTGGAAGATGAACACGGCGTATTAATTGGTCTGGTAGAGCTGATTGAGATTAACTACATTCACCGTAGTGCTGAATTCCAAATCATCATCGCACCAGATCATCAAGGGCGAGGTTATGCCGAAGAGGTGATCAATCGAGCTTTGGATTATTCATTCTCAATTCTTAACCTGCACAAAATCTATTTGTTAGTTGCCTTAGACAACGAAAAAGCGATTCACCTTTACCAGAAGTGCGGTTTTATTGAGGAAGGTCATCTCGTGCAAGAGTACTTCATTAACGGTAGCTACCGCGATGTAAAACGCATGTACATTCTGCAAGACCAATACCGCGAAAAACTCGAGAGCAATCAATAACAATAAAACAACGGTAAGCGAAAGCCTGCTTACCGTTGTTTTAAACTGATTTATTGGTTTTTCCAGCTGTAGCCGATGCTCAGGAAGTACAAAGCAGGATCATCAAAGCTTGCAACAGGAATACCCGCCATTTTCACTTCAGACGACTCAATAAGCATTGCTTCAAAGGCAACAGAAACGGTGCTTGCTTCATCAATCTTGTAGTCAATACCTGTACCTAAACGGTAAGCATTGCCTGAAGGAATGGTGAGATCACCATTGGATTGATCTGCAAACATACTAGAGTCAAATGCGAAACCTGCATTCCACATGACTTTGCTGTTCACCTTGTATTGAGTGCCAAGTGCAATTTGGTAAGTGTCTTGCGTCTCAACATCCATCAGCGTTTGGTACGCGCTCCAATCTTGCCAGTTCAAGTTACCCAGTACCGCCAGTTTGTCGTTGAGCTCATGGTAAGCACTGAATACCAACTGCTGAGGCGCAACGGCACTGGTCGAGAAGTCTTTATCGTCGAATTCGAACTCAGTTTCATTCGAGTAAGACAGACCTAAGCGAGTACCTGAATTCAACTCATACAGCACACCAACGCGGCCATTGACTTGAGTATCTGTATCTTCAATGCCACCAGCGATTGCCGTACCATCAACTTTGACATCCATATCTAAAATGCCGTAATGGATGCCCAATGCAGCACCTACAGACCATTGATCGTTAATACGGTATGAAGCAGAAGGTTGAACCGTCACGGCCTGAGTAATTGCATTAGGAATATCAATACGGCTGAACAGCTTGTCGTATTCCAGACCTAAGCCGTAGTTGCCGTACATACCAATACCAAGCGTCCACTTATCGTTCACCTGTTGGCTATAAAATGCAGAACCAAGTGGGACGTAGCCAATGATATTCCCTGCATCACCGCCACCAAGCGTGTCTAGCGTGGTATCGCCATACAAGCTGATCAGATGGCCGGAAAATGACTGGCCTGCCACGTTAGACAAACCCGCGGGGTTCGCCGCCATGACCGAAGCATCCTGCGCCCTTGCGGCCATGCCCGCAGAAGCCAAACCGATATCAGTAGTGGAAGTCTCGTACAAGTACAGACCTCCTGCTTGCGCTGCTGCACACGAGAGGAGGGACCCCGCAACAACGATTTTGGTAAGATTTTTCATATTATATTTATTCCACTTGAACTAACTGAATGCGTTATCCAATCCCCATCAAATAAAGATCTGCAAACAAACGTTGGATAAGTTAGGGATAGACGATTAAACGCTGTAGAAAACTAAGAGGAAGAATAATAGGAAGTTCTATCACCTATGGTTATATGCGTTATAACCTTGTTATTAACTGGCTGAGATAAAAAAAAACGCAGCCCGAAGACTGCGTTGTGATTCATTACAAATGAACTTATGCCCAAGCTTGAAGCTAACCTCTCACTTACAATTTTTCGACGCCCATATTGAACAAAGTGAAGCTGTAAACATCCGCGGTTTTCTCGATAATTTTACTAGTCGGTGTACCTGCACCATGACCTGCATTGGTTTCGATTCGAATCAAGGTTGGGTTTGTACCTGCTTGTTTCGACTGCAACTCGGCAGCAAATTTGTAGGAGTGTGCTGGCACCACGCGATCATCATGATCCCCGGTTGTTACCATAGTTGCCGGGTATTTAACGCCGGCTTTTACGTTATGAACTGGCGAGTAACCTTTGAGGTAATCGAACATCTCTTTACTTTGCTCTGCGGTACCGTAGTCATAAGCCCAGCCCGCTCCTGCCGTGAAGGTGTGGTAGCGAAGCATATCCAATACACCAACTGCCGGCAGTGCCACTTTAAACAGCTCTGGGCGCTGCGTCATCACTGCCCCGACGAGCAAGCCGCCGTTCGAGCCACCATTAATCGCAAGCTTGTCTGATGAGGTGTAGTCTTTATCGATAAGGAACTCAGCTCCGGCAATAAAGTCATCAAACGAGTTTTGCTTCTCTAACTTGGTGCCAGCATTGTGCCACTCTTTACCGTACTCACCACCACCACGGATGTTCGCAACAGCGTAGATTCCGCCCATTTCCAACCATGCCGCTCTGCTTGGACTGAAGTAAGGCGTCAGGCTGATATTGAAACCACCATAACCATACAAGATCGTTGGCGCAGTGCCGTCCATCGGCGTGCCTTTTTTGTAGGTGATGATCATTGGGATCTTGGTGCCGTCTTTCGATTTGTAGAACACCTGACGAGATTCAAATTGTGCCGGATCGAATGGTGCGTTCGATTTGTGGTAAACCTCGCTGTCACCCTCTTTGATATCTAATCGATAGGTCGTGCTTGGCGTCTTGTAGTTGGTGAAAGAGTAGTAGACTTCAGCGTCTTCTTTCTTACCCCAAAAACCGTAAGCACTACCGATGTCTGGCAGCTTGATTTCACGAATGAACTTACCGTCCATATCGTATTGTTTGACCATCGAAAGCGCGTCAACAATGTAGCTTGCGAATAGGTAACCGCCCGCTGTTGATGGGCTAAGCACGTTATCAGTTTCAGGAATTAAATCTTTCCAATTCGTTGGCTCAGGGTTGCTCGCGTCCACCGTCACTACACGTTTGTTTGGCGCATCTAAGTTCGTGACCAAATACAGCTTGGTGCCTTTGCTATCAATCACCCAAGTATCAGAATTGGTGTTATCCAAAATGGTTTGCAGCGGACTGTCTGGCTTGGTCAAATCTTTCAAGAACAGCTTGTTGCCCGACGTTGACGTGCTTGCCGAAATAAACAGGTAACGTTGGTCGTCCGAAGTGTAACCGCGAACGTATCGGTGCTTCTCTGCCTCTGTACCACCGAAGATAAGCTTATCATCACTTTGCTTAGTACCTAGCTCGTGATAGTAAAGCTTATGTTGGTCGGTTTTTGCCGAAAGCTCGCTGCCTTCTGGCTTGTCGTAACTTGAGTAGTAGAAACCTTCATTCCCCAGCCAATTTACGCCGCTGAACTTAATATCCACCAGCGTCTCACCGACAGGCTTTTTGGTCTCGGCATCAAGCACAATCACTTTGCGCCAGTCGCTACCGCCTTCTGAAATGCTGTAAGCGACTAAAGAACCATCTTTGGTGAAACTCACGTTCGCCAGCGAAGTTGTGCCATCTTCACTAAAAGTATTTGGATCGAGGAAAATTTCTGGCTTGCCATCATCGAGTTGGCGGTAAAGCACATCTTGGTTTTGTAAACCATCGTTTTTGTAGAAATAAGTGTATTTGCCTTCTTTGAATGGACGCCCTAACTTCTCGTAATCCATTAACTGAGTTAAGCGTTCTTCAATCTGGTAACGATAAGGAATTTGCGCCAAGTAATCGAACGTGACTTGGTTCTGCGCTTTGACCCAATCAGCCGTTTCTTTGCTGCGGTCATCTTCTAACCAGCGGTATGGGTCACTGACTTTGGTACCAAAATACTCATCTTCCACATCGATTTTCTTTGTCGTTGGGTACTTCACCGCCATTTTGTGTACGTGTTCAACCAGCTTTTGTGTTGAGTCTTCTGCATACGCGCTCGGCAACATTCCCGTCATCGCAAACGCCGTCACCAATGCTAAGGTTTTCTTTTTCATAGACTTCCTTTTCTGTTTTTGTTTTGTGTAATGCATCAAGCATCTTACCTATATCGGAGAAATGATTCTAATCGTCTGAATAAAGCTGTGAATCCACGGAGACAAAGTGAGTCACTTTGCCCCGTGAGATAGACAAACCTCGGTTTATCGCTGATTGGTGTTAGCTCAGTTCAATGCAGCGAGACACACCCGACTCCGCGGCAAAATCTTGGTCATGACTGATAAGAATAAAACCGCCTCGGTAAGCATTTAATGCCTGGGCAAGCATAATTTTCGAATCTAGGTCGAGATGATTATCCGGCTCATCCAAGAGCAATAAAGGCTGAGTTGGTTGATGACTGACAATCAACATCGCGAGCTTCATTTTCTCACCGCCGCTTAATACATTCCCCAAACGAAATACACTGTCTCGACGAAAACCAATGCCTGCTAGCAATGTTCTGGCATCGCTCTCTTTCATTCCCTCACAATGTTGCGTCAGGTTTTCCAACATGGAGAGTTCAGGTTGTATCGCACCAAAGTGCTGGTCGAGGTAATAAAGCGGCGTATTGACTTGCAGCTCACCACTTTGCAATGAGAACTCGCCCAACAGGGTTTTCAGTAAAGTCGATTTACCGCATCCATTTTTGCCCAGCAAATGTACTTTATCATCCGCATGAACTTGCGCAGTAATAGGTTGAGCAGTCCCAAATAGCAACACGGCTTCTAATAACGATACGACTTTTCGTGAGCGACTTTGACTGTCTGCCAAATACAGTTTTTGCCCTTTGATTTGCTCTTTACGCGCTCGCAAGCTCTGCTCTTTCTCCTGTAGATGCGCTTGGCGAAGTTGCTCATTCTTATTGCGACTGGCAGCTCGGGCTGTGGCTTTGTCTTTCATACCATCGAGTAAGATCTTTGGCTGACTGCCATCCTTTCTCAACTTGTTACCTTGAGCAGCTCTTTGCTCCGCTTTCTCGCGATTGCGCTGAGCTTGTTCTTCCAAATGTTTCTTTTGCTTTTCGACACTGGCTAATTGGCGTTCCACCGCTTGCAGTTCTGTTCGCTTTTGCTCCGCATACACATCGTAATTGCCGCCAAACACTTGTAAGCCTAAACCGGATAGCTCCCAGATTTCTTCCATCTCGCGCAGCAATTCTCGGTCGTGACTGATGAGCAAAATCGCGCCTGAGAAACTGCGCATCGAGTCAATCAACCACTGCTTGGCATGCTTATCGAGGTGGTTCGACGGTTCATCAAGGATCAGCAATTCCACCTCGCTTTCAAACAACTGCCACAGTTGCAAACGCGCTAACTGTCCGCCACTCAATTGCGAGCAAGTGAACTCGGGCTGTGGCGGTAAGCCCATATCTGTAAGCTGCTTAGCAAGTTGAATCGGCAAATCCCATTGTTCGCCCACTACCTCAAACAAATATTCAGAGCAATCGCCCATTTCGATCTGCTTGATAGCGCTCAGTACCTTGTCCTTTGCTAAAAACTGGGCAATCGAAAGGTCGCCACCTAACAAGTGCGATGGTTGCTGACGATAGACCGCAAATGACCTTGGTAAGGTGACCGTACCACTGGTCGGCGTTTGCTCACCGCTGAGTATCGATGCAAACACCGCTTTTCCGACACCGTTGCGTCCGACTAACCCAACACGACGTTTGGTCATAGAACATGAGATTTGCTGAAACAGTGTTTCGCCGTTACCAAATTGATGACTGATATTGTAAGCCTGTAAAACTGGCATAATTTGCCTCCTGTATGACAGGGACAACAGCCGTAGCTTGAGATAAATCTAGAGATGAGATCGATGCAATGACACTCGCCCATAAGAACAACTCGAACAGAAGCGAGATGACAGCAAAGAAATATCGGAAAGTGAGCTACGCCTACTAACCCTGTAAATCCAAAAAATAAAATGAGAGTTGGATGACAGGTTTAGTTGTTCATGTTGGCGTAATCTCCTAAAGAAGTGATAGACAAAGTCTAAAGGCTTTCTTGTATAAAAAGCAAGCGACTTCTGTCACGAGCGAGATCTAGGAAAAACGAATTCAAACACAGGAAGTGAACTAAATTCTATCGCTCGCCGTAATATCCAGAGAGTGACACACCAAGGGAAACGGCTATGAATCTTTTGATTGAATCAGTCGAGGGTGGTATCTACCTCGCTTATAACGTAGAAAACCAGACAAGATCACTGATATTAAATGAAAACAAAAGCCCGCTAACGTTCGCGAGCCTTTGTGAAGCAAGGGATCATTTTCGTGGCAGCAGCTACTCATCAGCAAAACTGGTTCACCTCAATGCTTCAGATGAAATGTGCGGCGAGAAAATACGCTGTGATATGCCTTTAGAGATTGAATTGAGCTGGTACTGATACCGGCTCTTTTTTTATTTTTATCAATGCCTTCCATTTGCTCTGCTGATGATAATTTGCCAAAACTTTTTTGAGCAATTTCGGGATCTTAGCAACACATTTTTTCGCCAAGACATACTATGCTATTAGTAACGTATTCCACAAAAGGGCATGGTTATGAAATACAAACATATCCTAGTCGCACTGGAACTGTCTGATGAGAGTACTGTGTTGATTGACCGCGCTGTATCTATGGCGAGTTATCTCGGCTCCGAGATATCATTTATCCATATCGACGGTACTCATGGTGAGATTTATCGTGAGCTTGTTGATATCAAAGCGGACCCAGATCAAAGGCCGTTGAATGAGCACTCTATGGAGTGTTTGAGATCCTTCAGCGATTATATGGAGCAACCGTTGAAGCACTTCTTTGTCGGCACCGGTGACTTGGCAGACAAACTAGAAGTAACCATTAAAGAACAAGAAGTCGACCTACTGATTTGTGGTCACCACCAAGATTTCTGGAGCAAGATCATTTCTTACTCAAGACATCTGATCAACAAGTCTCCGGTTGATATTTTGGTTGTACCTATCCACGACTAGGCTGAACAAAAAGCGGAAAGTAACGACGCGAGAGATAGCCAAAAGATAATCGGAAGCCGCCTGTGATGGCGGCTTTTTTGTGTTCTTTTATTCTTCTTTTATTAGTTACTGAAAACGCGATCGAAATAACTAAGCGGAGCCACCTTAGTATTGGCTCTGCGCTGCCATTTACTATTGTTCGCCACTAGCCACTTTTGCTCCGAGTTAGCCAAAATCGCTTGGCTCACTTTGGCTTCTCGTAATTCGTGTTCCATCGCGAACGGCTGAGTATCAATCGTTGTGCTGCCAAGGTTGATCATGTCGGAATGCGACTGCGCGATGTCGGTCACGCCTGCACAACCAATAATGCCAATATCCGCCGAAAACTGGCCGTAAAACTGCTCTGCGGAGCCTTCTACTACGTCGCGATCGTTGGTACGAATACGCCCACCGGGAATCCAAGTTTCAATATTCTCAAAGTGAGAAAGAATGTGTGCCGCTTCAAAGTTATTCGTCACCACACGAAGCTCGCTGTGGTTCGCCAAACGCTCGGCAATCAACGCGATAGTCGTGCCGATACCCAAAAATAAAGTCGCCCCGTTCGGGATAGCTTTGACCACTTCATCGGCGATGGTCTGCTTTTCTTGTTGATTGGTGACTTGGCGAGAGGCATAACTGCGGTTGGTTAAGGTAGCAGGCAATCCGACACCACCATGATGGCGTCGGGTCAGTCCTAATTGGCAAAGCTGATTGATGTCACGTCGAATGGTTTGCGTCGTGACTTCAAAGCGTTGAGCAAGCTCTTCTATCGAACAATATTCTTGCTGATGAACCAGTTCAATGATGCTTTGCTGGCGGACGTTTAGGTTATTCATTCAGTGCGGGTTCTCGCTTGGCTGAAGGCACTTCTACTTTGTAACGTTGCGGAATGTCGGTAATCATCATATCCACTCCCCACTGCCAATGTGCTTCAACTAATTGGGGAAAGTTCGGTGTATAGCAAAACAGCTGATAGCCAAACTGCTTGATCTGCTTCGCTTGTGACTCAGTCAAGAAACGGTAATCACAATGCACACTGTAAGCATCGATGTGTTGCAACACGATAGAAAAATCGTCTGGAATCTCTTGCCATAACTGCCCTCTTCTCACTTCTGGCAGGTAATTTCTCATCGTCATCAAGGCTTCAGTGTTGAAGCTAGAAAAGAGAATGGCATCCGCCTCGACGTCCAAACGCTCAATGACCTGTGCAACCTTTTCGCACAGCAGATCAATTTCATCGCCTGAGTAGATCTTCAATTCAATATTGAGCTTCACGCCCGCTCTCGAAGTGAGCTCAAGCGTCTCTTCTAAACTAGGAATATGTTCGCCTGCGAAGTCATCGCCAAACCATAAACCAGCGTCCAACAATCTTAATTCGTGCCAAGTCAGCTCTTTGACTTTGCCTCGGCCGTTCGTGCAGCGGTTTACGGTGTTGTCATGAATAACCACAGGAATGTTGTCAGCACTGAGCTGAACGTCGATTTCAATCCATTCGCAGCCGAATTCAATGGCGCGTTGTATTGCCGATAAGGTGTTTTCTGGAGCCAAACTGGATAAGCCACGGTGTGCCGTTATTGTCATTTTTTATTCCGTCTTTTTCATTTGTTTTCAAATGAACTATCTCAGTCCTCAATGACGATTTGATTACAAAATCGTGACGAAAATAATGCTCAAATAAGTTCATTTTTCTGTAACTAGAACGTCATTTGGCTCATTTAATGTTCATTTGAATTTTTTGAAGCGGATTCATTATCAAAGTGAACATCCGCAAGGAATCAACCTGTTCAAATCATCTATGAAAAGGAATCATTATGGCTATGAAACACCTCGCCGGACTTGCTGTTGCAGCGGCATTGATCAGCACACAAGCACAAGCAAAAACTGAGGTTGAGTGGTGGCATGCAATGGGCGGCGCGCTAGGTAAAAAGGTCAACGAAATTGCCGCAGACTTTAACGCAAGCCAATCAGAATACGAGATCAAGCCAGTTTACAAAGGCAGTTACGCAGAAACCATGACAAGTGCTATCGCTGCGTTTCGTGCAAAAGAACAACCTGCAATCGTGCAAGTGTTCGAAGTCGGCACAGCCACCATGATGGGTGCAGAAAAAGCAATTTATCCAGTTTACCAATTGATGAACGACACCAAAGAGCCGTTTAATCCAGATGATTACCTTGCGGCAGTAACGGGTTACTACACCACCAACGGCGGCAACATGCTTTCCCTGCCATTTAACAGCTCTACACCAGTGCTTTACTACAACAAAGACATGTTCGCAAAAGCTGGCGTAGAAAACCCACCAAAAACATGGAAAGAGATGGAAGAAGTGTCTCGTAAGCTGCTGGCATCTGGTGCGAAGTGTGGTTTCAGCACAACGTGGCAATCATGGACGCAGATCGAAAACTTCGGTGCGCGTAACAACGTTCCTGTGGCCAATAACAACAACGGCTTTGCTGGCTTAGACACTGAGTTCAAGTTCAATGATTCTGCGTTTGTTCGTCACATCGAACAGATGGGTAAATGGTCGAAAGAAGGCATCTTCAAATATGGCGGTCGCCAATCTGATGGTATGCCTTTGTTCTACACTCAAGAGTGTGCAATGACTATGGGCTCGTCGGCAGGTCTGGCTGGCATTAAAGAGAACATGAAAGACGTTGATATCGGCGTAGCGCAACTGCCTTACGACTCAGAGATCGTCGCTAAGCCACAAAACACCATCATCGGTGGTGCATCACTTTGGGTTCTTCGTGGCCATTCAAACGAGGAATACAAAGGCGTGGCGAAGTTCTTCTCTTACCTTTCTAGTGCAGAAGTTCAAGCAGATTGGCACCAGTTCACTGGTTACCTACCAATCACCAAAGCGGCTTATGAGCTAACCAAAGAGCAAGGCTTCTACGCTAAGAATCCTGGCACCGACACAGCCGTTCTGCAAATGACCTCGACAGAGCCTACAGAAAACTCGAAAGGCATTCGCTTTGGTAACTTCCTGCAAACACGCGACATCATCAACGAAGAGCTAGAAGCAGTGTGGGCAGGCAAAGCAACGGCACAAGCTGCGCTAAACAATGCGGTTCGTCGCGGTGACGAGCAGCTACGTCGCTTTGAGCGCACGCAGAAGTAACGAACATTAATAACGAACAATAGTGCGCTGAGTCTTATTCACATAACCACTCAGGTACGTACTCTCCCCGCCCACCTTGGGTGGGGAGTTCGTTCACACACCTTGCCTGTTTTACTTTGGTATTTGTATGTCCTCACCTGTTGTTTTTAAACATAAATGGCTTCCGGTTGCGTTGATTGCACCTCAGTTGTTGATCACCTTGGTGTTCTTCATCTGGCCGGCAGGACAAGCCATTTTCCAATCTTCACAACTTGAAGATGCTTTCGGTATGAGCCGTGAGTTTGTGGGTTTGGAGAACTTTGAAAAGCTCTTCCATGATCCACTGTACCTAGATTCGTTAATGACCACGCTGCAATTTAGCATCAGCGTTGCGGTGCTCGCGTTGGTCAGTGCGCTTATCCTTTCCGCTTTTGCCGAGCAAATCATCCGCGGTGCAACCATGTATCGTACATTCTTGATTTGGCCTTATGCGGTCGCCCCTGTCGTCGCGGGTTCGCTTTGGTTGTTCCTGTTCGACCCAACCATCGGTGTGATGACCGAGTTATTGCATCTGTTTGGCGTAGACTGGAACCCAACGCTCAATGGCACCCATGCAATGTGGATGGTGATCATCACCTCGACTTGGAAGCAAATCAGCTACAACTTCCTGTTCTTCCTTGCGGCGCTTCAATCGGTACCCAAGTCTCTGCACGAAGCCGCTGCCATTGACGGAAGTGGTCCAATCAAGCGCTTTATCACTATTAGCTTCCCACTAATTTCGCCAACCAGCTTCTTCTTGTTGGTCGTGAACTTTGTCTACGCGTTCTTTGATACGTTCGCCATCATCCACGCGATGACGCAAGGCGGCCCGAGCAACAGCACTTCCACCTTGGTTTACAAAGTCTACAACGATGGTTTTATTGGTCTGGACTTAGGCTCATCGGCCGCGCAATCCGTAATTCTGATGATATTGGTCGCTTCCCTGACTGTGATTCAATTTAAGTATGTTGAGAAGAAGGTAGCGTACTGATGGTAGAAAGAAGACCGTTTTTTAATCTGTTTTGCCATGTCATTTTGATTCTTGGCATCATTTCGATTGCGCTTCCGGTTTGGATTGCAATCGTAGCAACCACCCATGAGAACAGCGCCTTTGCTACTGGCACTCCACTTTGGTTTGGGGACTTGGGCTTTAGCGTATTTACTGACTTGTTGAGTAACGACACTCAGTACAACAACAATACTTTGCCGATTGGCAGCATGCTGCTGAACTCTTTCATTATGGCGATGTGCATTACCATCGGTAAGTTGAGCATTTCCATCCTATCTGCCTATGCAGTGGTGTTCTTCCGTTTTCCGGGACGAATGCTGGCGTTCTGGATGATCTTCTTCACGCTGATGTTACCCGTTGAAGTTCGCATCATGCCGACGTTTGAGGTGATCACAAACCTCAACATGCTCAACTCGTTTTACGGCTTAACCATTCCGCTGATTGCCAGTGCGACAGCCACTTTCTTGTTCCGTCAGTTCTTCTTAACGGTACCGAATGAGTTAGTGGAAGCAGCACGAATTGATGGCGCAGGACCGATCAAGTTCTTCTTCGATATCTTGTTGCCTCTGTCGCGTACCAACATCGCGGCACTGTTCGTCATCACCTTCATTTACGGCTGGAACCAATATTTGTGGCCGCTTTTGATCACCACCGACGTGCAGTACTACACCATCGTGATGGGCATTAAACAGATGCTCGGAGTGGTTGATGGTGTGATCGAATGGAACAAAATTATGGCCACCACCATTATCGCCATGTTGCCACCAGTAATTGTGGTAATTGCAATGCAAAAAGCCTTTGTTAAAGGTCTGGTAGATTCGGAGAAATAAATGTCCACGTTAACTCTTTCAAATATCGCTAAATGTTATCCGAACGGCTATCAGGCGATCCAAAAACTCAATCTTGATATCTGCGACGGTGAAATGGTCGTGCTGGTTGGCCCAAGTGGCTGCGGTAAATCCACCCTACTTCGCATGATTGCAGGTTTAGAAGAAATCAGCTCTGGTGAGCTCAAAATCGACACCACAATCGTCAACGATCTCGAACCTGGCGAGCGCGACATTGCCATGGTTTTCCAGAACTACGCCTTGTACCCACACATGACGGTGTACAACAACATGGCCTATGGTCTGCGCAACCGCAAAACACCGAAAGCGGAAATCGAACGATTGGTTCACGAAGCAGCAAAGATGCTGGAGTTGGATCATCTACTCGACCGTAAACCGGGGCAACTTTCTGGCGGACAACGTCAACGTGTCGCCATGGGACGCGCAATTGTGCGTGAACCAAAGGTGTTCTTGTTTGACGAGCCTCTGTCTAACCTAGACGCGAAATTGCGTGTTCAAATGCGTTTAGAAATTAAGAAGCTGCAACGTCGCCTTGGTACCACGTCAGTTTACGTTACTCACGACCAAGTGGAAGCAATGACGCTTGCAGACAAGCTTGTTGTCTTGAACAAAGGCAATGTCGAACAAGTTGGTACACCGCTAGAGATTTACGATAACCCTGCTTCTCTGTTCGTCGCGACCTTTATTGGCTCACCATCCATGAACATCTTAGATGGCAATGTTAGCGTTGATGGCATTACTATTGGTGACGCACTGCTTCCTACATCCACAACAAACTTGGATTTGGATGAAGTTAAACTGGGTCTTCGTCCAGAGCATTTACAAATCAGCCAACATAACCCATGGTTGCAGGTAGAAGTCGAATTGATTGAATCGCTCGGTGCTGACTTGCTGCTTTACTGCCGCACAGAAGGCGATGATTCACAAAAGCTGGTTGTTCGTGTTGAGGGGCATACGCCGATTCAAATTGGCGACAAGCTTGGTCTGGATATCAAACCAAAGCATGTTCATCTATTTGATGCCAATACAGAAAAACGCATCGAGTGTACACTAGCCCCAGCGGAATCATTGCAAGACGTCAGTGACGAAACCCAAGCAATCAATCCTCAAGTAAACAATCAAGGAGTGGTGAATGCCTAACCCGTTATCAGAGCTCAATATGGAGAGCCTGAAACAGATCGAATGGCTGCTGACCGACGTGGACGACACGTTGACTTGGCAAGGCAAACTGCCACCAGAAACATTAATTGCGTTAGCCGAGCTAGAGCGTGTGGGCGTAAAAGTGGTCGCAGTCACAGGCGCCTGCGCTGGTTGGTGTGACCAAATGGCAAAGATGTGGTCACTGCATGGTGTAATTGGTGAAAATGGCGCGTTTTGGATGAGAAAAGACGCGACAGGATTCAACACCACCTTTGCCCGTCCGGCAGAAGTGATGCGCAAAGAACAGTATGCATTGCAAGAAAGCATTGCGGGCATTTTGGCAGAGTATCCTGATGTCGACTTCAGCCAAGATCAGAGCTTTCGTTACTGTGACGTGGCGGTGAACATCGCACAAGATAGAACGCCAGTTTACCCTTCCACAACAATGGAAATTCTTAATCGCATCGTGAATTTGAATGTGGAATCTCACCCCGTCAATGCAACATTGAGTTCAATTCACATCAATGCGTGGGTGGGCAATCATAGTAAGCGCACTAGTGGTGAAGCCTACATTAGGCAGTTCAATAATGGCGAGTTGCCGAGCTTAGGGCACATCACGTATGTGGGTGATTCATTGAATGATGAAGGCATGTTTGAATGGTTGCCAACAACCTTTGGCGTGAACAACATTCGCCCTTTACTGGCGAAACTGAACCATCAACCAAGCTTTTTGACTGAGGAAAATGGCGGCTTTGGGTTTGCACAGTTAGCAAATCTTATCGTCAAAGCGAAAAGACAGTAACAAGCTAAAGAAGACACTAAATAACTAAAAAAGACACTCAATCCAAATATCACCATGGAGGGGGGAAATATATTCGGATTGAGTGCAAAGAAGGAGTAAAGACTGCGGCGGATTGCACGAGAAAATCAAACTCTCAATCTTTATTAAGCACTCCAACGAGAAAAATAATATCGCTTTTTGATGTATTTATAATTAGCAGTTATGAACTTTATTCACCGCAAGTGCTTAACAAACTCCCATATCGAAATACCTCTCAAGCCCTTGCTATACCTAGTATTTATTCATGTTAAACGAGTCTCGATGCTCAGAATGACCAAGTCCGCAACAAAAATTGCTTGTTGTCCTCACTAATTATTTTTGTTTGTCGCATCCAGAAGCAGCCCATATTATCCGCAACACAAGGGATAACCTTCCTTGAGCTCTTTAACAATCAAATGCCGTACTTCCTCATCTGGCCACTTTCCTACTCATGTAAAAATTCCCTTTTGATTCTCATTTTCTAATTTTTACAACCACTGAGCAGAGCATTTAACGCTGTGTTCAACATTACAGTCTATTCATGTAGGAAATCATCGTGGATAAATATCAAGCTGCATACGCTAAGCGTCTAGAAAAACTGAAGTGCAATCGTTCACCAAAAGCTATTGCACGTATTTCGGCGTGGGATGCATTTTTTAACAAAGAATACGAGATGCAAGATCTAGAGTCTCAAATGGCAGACTCAGCACGTCATCACTATGAGCAATCTGACGTTAAAAATGAAATCAGCTTTGGTTCATTCAAACGCGCATTCTATAAAGAATCGATCGTGATTTATGACCTAACCGATGGCGCTTCAATTCAGAAAGTATTCACACCGCTACTTGTGCTAACAACAGCATGGGTACTGTTTGTGTGTTTTACCCAGTAATTGAAGAACCCGAATTCATTAAGCAATAGAAAAACGATTGGTAGAGAGTTTAAGGATGAAAGGAAGAAACATTGCGGCATTTGCCATTGTGGTGGCAGCATTTGCGTTTGGTTATGGCTTTAAATCCTACCAAGAAGCAAATGGTGTCATTTACCCAACCTTTAAGAAGGAGTTTAATCTCTAATGCCTAAGATTACCCTTCTGCTACTCGCAACGACTGTCGCCATGGGCGTTACCGGCGCTGCATTCTGTGTTGGCATTACGTATGCGTTTACACAGCTGCCAATCGAACAGATTCTATCGAGCTTATAAAAAAAAGTAGAGCATTTCGGTGCTCTACTTTTTTGCTATTCGAGACTCAATATCTGAGTGTAGGAACGAAAAGCGCAATCAAAATTCTCTGTTCATCTTCTGTAAGCAAGCAAACAAAATCGCCTGATGATCCGGGTCGATATTACGCGTTAAGTCTTGCACCAAATCTAAATGCAGCTGATTGTGATGACGGTGAATCTCCTCACCAGCAGGAGTGAGCTTCACTACAATTGCGCGGCGATCTTCTGGATGCGGACAACGCTCAATAAGCTCCGCTTTTACCAGTTTCTCAATTTGAACCGTTAACGTGCCTGTTGTAATACCGAGCTTCTCCGCCAGTTCTTTCATACGCAACGCACCATGCCCACCTAACACTTCAATCGTGTGGATTTGAGCCAGTGAATAACCCGTGCCTTTTACTACAGATTGCTCCCAAGAAGACATTTTGTCATAGAACTCGGTAAGCGTTTGATTCAGCTTTTCCAATTCGCGCATCACTCAGTCGTTTGAACTTCCAAAGTTAGGTGGTGAATCTTATCAAATTTACCCAGTAATTGCTTAAATTCATCCAGCGTTTTGTCACTGTGATTTTTTAGCGCAATTGCCGCAGAGTAATGGTGACCACTCACCTTCCAGATGTGTAAATCAACAATCTCAGCATAAGGTGCAAGCGTCTCTGTAATCTCATCTCGGTAAGACTTGTTGATGCTCTCATCCAACAACACTGGCGCTGTTTGCTTCATTAAACCCAAGGTCCATTTACCAATCACAACGGCACCAACGATCCCCATCATGGCGTCTAACCAAATCCAACCGTAAAACTTACCGACAATCAGCGCGACAATCGCCAACAGAGACGTTAACGTATCCGCCAATACGTGAAAGTACGCTGCGGTTAGGTTGTGGTCGTGATGATGTTCGTGCTCGTGGTGATCATGATGGTCATGCCCATGATGATGGTGATCTTGCAGAAGCAGCATGCTTGCAAGGTTAACCACTAAACCAATCACCGCCACCATAATGGCTTCGTTAAACTGAATGCTTTCTGGGTTGAAGAGACGATGAATCGACTCGACCATCATCATCAATGCCACAATCCCTAACGCAATCGCACTGGTAAAACCGCCGAGCACACTCACCTTACCCGTACCAAATGAGAAGCGGTCATTATGGGCGTTTTGTTTCGCGTAGCGGTAAGCAAACAAGGTGATACAAAATGCCGCTGCGTGTGTCCCCATATGCCAACCATCTGCGAGTAATGCCATTGAACCAAACATGGTTCCGGCAGCAATCTCCACCACCATGGTGGTCACGGTTAGGATCAATACGTAGAGCGTGCGTTTTTCACCCTTCTGGTTATGAGAAAAGAAATCATGTGAATGTTGCGATACAGCCATTGCGACACTTACCTTCCAATTTTAGTTTGATTATCAAATTATTTGATTTTAATTTAGTTTGACAATCAAACAATGTCAATATGGAAAGTCCACATCACCAAAAGATCATGATCGTGGTGTTAATGAAGAATAGGAATAGGAAAAAACGCAGAGGGAGATAAGAAAGAAGCACGGGCATTAATGAGGATAATGCCCGCTGTTATTAGCCTTAAACCAATTCACAAGACAGAAGCTGTGCCTCAAATTGCTCATCGATGCTGTCTGCAATCAGTTCAATTCGGCTTTCCGCGCAGTCATCCAACTCCACTTCCTGTAGCCCATCAGGCGTGAGGTTGTAGCCATAAATGCCATCGCCAGTAATAAACACCGCTTTCATGCGCTCCACTTCCAGCTCGACCAGAAGAGGGATCAACTTCCGGCGATCGAACACTTTCTCCGGTGAAAAACGCCAACCGACACTCTGGAAACCTTCGCCTGAATTGGTCGCTTTGAGCACACCACTCTCAGGCATTGGCATATCTGAAGCCAACGGCTTGTCACTTGCGTGGTGATGGTGCGGCGGATGCTCATGAATGGTGGTCTCACCTTCAAATTCGGCAAACGGAATCACACCATGCTGAGCAAAAACCACCTTTGTATTCGGGCGCCCAACTTCCGCCACGTAAGCTTCGAGCTTCTGGGTATCACCCTCTTGATAGAGATCGAGCTTGTTACCCACCACTGTATCGGCAATCGCAATCTGTTGGTTGAACGTGTCATGCTGTGTATAGCGCACATCCGCAAGCTTACGCGCGTCGACCAAAGTGATGTTCTTTTGTAGCGAAAGCACTTGGCGATAGTGATCTGTCGACAACACTTGCAGCACTTCTTTCGGGTGACCAAGCCCAGTAGGTTCAATCAGCAGACGGTCTGGCTTCGCTTCATTAAGCAGTTGGTTTAAGGCGATTTGCATTGGCAACCCCGCAGCACAGCACATGCAGCCGCCGGGTACTTCACGAATAAACACTTGCTGCTCTTTGCTTTTTTGCCCATGAACTAAACTGCCATCAACGCCAATTTCACCAAACTCATTCACTAATACCGCCCAGCGCTCGTTCTCTGGCTTGTTCGCCATCAAATTCAAAATCGCAGAGGTCTTTCCTACGCCCAGAAACCCAGTAATGATGTTAGTAGGAACACCAAGTATGGGTTGGTTCTCAGAGCTCATTGGCAATTCTCCTATAGCCTTGCACCAGCTCGTGGTTTGCTGAAACCACAGACTCCGAAAACGCCGAGTATTCTGGCGGCACTTTGGAGATGCTGTTCAAATCAAAGTCGGCGCCGATATTGGTCATCGGCGGAACATGGAAGTTCTCTGGCAAGTCTAGTCCATCCACCACGCAGTTATGGCGAATCACACAACCTGTGCCAATCACAGCATTAAACACCACGGAGTTAAAACCGATAAACACGTCATCACTGACTTCGCATGGGCCATGAATAATAGAACGGTGCGCAATGGATGAGCGCTCACCAATGGTCACGGCAGCGCCTGCTTTTGAGTGGATGACCACGCCATCTTGAATGTTAGTATCACGCTTGATGACGATGGCTTCCATATCGCCTTGCTCGTTCACTTCATCGGCACGAATCACCGCGTAAGGACCAATAAAAACGTTATCTTCAATGATTACTTTGCCACAGATGATCGCCGTTGGATCAATGAACGCCGTTTCCGATACTTCCGGCATGTGACCAGTAGGATTTCTTCTTAACATATTGATTTCTCTTTATTCGGTGCCTCAAAGACACTCAAGCTACGACAACTATACTTCTACAAATAAAGCTCAAAGAAAGCGGATAAATGTAAGCTTTCGAAAATAAACTGAGCTTTCAAATAATCTAAGTTTTTGAAAAACGTGAATCCTAGCGATCAAATACCAATCGCATGGCGTGTGCAGCGCGCTCATTCACTTGTTGGTTGGCATACACTAGGCCGCCATTGACCCAAGTCTTCTGAATTTGTGCCGTGAACTGATGGCCAGCAAATGGCGACCAACCACAGTGGTATAAGCTATTTTCATTGGTGACTAAGGTCGGCGCATTTGTATCCACCAGCACCAAATCAGCAAAGTAGCCTTCACGAATAAAACCGCGCTCCTGAACACCATAACGAATCGCTGGGTTGTGAGCGGTTTTCTCTACCACTTGCTCCATCGTCATGTGCCCGCGACTCACTTGATCGAACAAAGACAGCAGTGCGTGCTGCACCAGAGGTAAGCCCGCAGGTGCTTGGTCGTAAGGCTCTTGCTTCTCTTCCCAAGTGTGCGGGGCATGGTCCGTCGCAATGATATCAATCTGACCTGTGCTTAATGCCTTTAGTAGCGCTTCACGATCGCTTGGGTATTTCACCGCTGGGTTACATTTGATTTGGTTACCGCGTTCTGCGTAGTCTTCATTGCTAAACCACAGGTGATGAACGCATGCTTCAGCGGTAATGTTTTTGTTCTCGATAGAACCAGCCTCAAACAGTGCCAACTCTTTTGCTGTTGTGATGTGCAGAACATGCAACTGACTGTTGTGCTTCTTAGCCAGTTCTACCGCATAAGAGGAAGACGCATAACACGCTTCGTCATCACGCAGTAACGGATGATCTTCAACGGTAAATTCCGACTTCTCTTTAAGTAGTCGCTGTTTGTTTTGCGCAATCACAGGACCACTCTCACAGTGCGTCACAATCAACACTGGTGAATCACGGAAAATGTCATCTAAGGCTTGAGGCGCTTCGACCAACAAATCGCCCGTCGAAGCACCCATAAACACTTTCACGCCGCAGTGCTTCTTCGGATCAAGCTGTTTGATTTGCTCAAGGTTGTCTTCGGTCGCACCAAGGTAGAAAGAGTAGTTCGCGAGGGAGCTCTGCTCGGCAATAGAGAATTTACGTTCTAGCGCCTCAATGGTTGTCGTTGCAGGACTAACGTTCGGCATTTCCATATAGCTTGTAATACCGCCGGCAACCGCTGCCCGGGATTCTGTCGCTATCGAACCTTTGTGCGTCAACCCCGGCTCACGAAAGTGCACTTGGTCATCAATCATACCGGGAATCAAATAGCACCCTTTCGCATAAATCACCGTATCTTCCGGTTTCGCCGCGATGTTGGCTGAGATAGTGTCAATTCGCTGACCGACAATTCGTAAATCGGTCTCAGTAATGGTTCCTTCGTTGACGACAAGGGCGTTTTTAATCAGTGTTGTAGACATAGCGGTTCAGAACTCCTTGCTGATAATGCTAGTAGTGGGAAGGGATAAACGTCATTGAGTGGTGATGAATACGCAGATAGAGGACATTCAAAAACAACTATATTTACTTGGATTTCGCGCAGTCATCACAAACACAATTGATCTCTAATTGAGGACTGACAACGGTGAAACCTTCTTCTTTTGCATGGGATTGCAGACCGTGAATCAAGGTTGGATCGATGGCTTGCTCGCTGATTTTGTTGCATTTGGAACAGATGAGAAATTGAGGAACGCCGTGTTCGTGCTCGCAGAGGATATGGGAGCAGACGATGTATTTATTGGAAACTTTAAGCTTGTGGGCTAAATGCTCGCCTTCAAGAAAATCCAGAATCCGATAAACTGACATCGCCTGAATATTCTTATCGAAGTGAGCTTTGCAATAATCCACTAGCTCATAAGCAGAAAGCGCTTTATCGGCATGAACCAGCGCTTGCAACACCAGCTTCCTCTGCGATGTTAACTGCTTTCCTTGAGCTCTAAAGCTGACCTCTACATGCTTAATAATGGCGTCAATATCGCTCATTCTCCCCCCACACAAGACACTCGCTACCGTTTAATATTTTTGATTATTGTTATGTTATAACATAAACCAAAGATTCATCAAGATGACGATCAAGCGAACACAACTTGGGTATGGGCATTAGATCCGTTACTCTAATTAACTCGTATCCCAAATCAAAATAATCAAAACGGATGGCTAGGATGGAACAAGTTGGCTCTCGAGCGCTGATTGTAGAAGGCGGCGCGATGCGCGGGGTATTCTCCTGCGGCATACTCGATCACTTTATGGAACAAGACTTCTCCCCTTTTGACAGCTTTTGGGGCGTCTCGGCAGGCGCTAGTAACTTAGCGGCTTACCTTGCCAAAATGCCGGGCAGAAACCTCAAGATCTACCTCGATTACAGCTTACGCAAAGAGTTTATCTCCCCCACGCAACTCGTGCGCGGTGGCGATATGATGGATTTAGATTGGATGTGGGACGTCACGCTCAAAGAATTAGGCATTGATCGAGCCGTGCTCTCTGCCGATCCTCGACCGTTCTTTTTAGGCGTCACACGACAAGACAACGGACAACCAGAATACCTAACACCTTCCGTAGAGATGTTGGCGGAGACCATGAAAGCCAGCAGCGCGTTACCAATTATGTACCGCAATGGTGTGCCATTAGATGGCGTAAGGTACGTAGACGGTGGTGTAGCGGATGCCATTCCTGTTGCTGAAGCAATCAAACGCGGCGCGACAAAAATCATGGTGCTACGGAGTCAACCGGCCAGTTATCGCAAATCCAAACCTAAGTTTGAAAAGCTCACTTCTCGTTTACTGAAAGATCATCCAGCGTTGATCGAGCCAATGCTTACGCGTCATGTCCGATACAACCAGAGTTTGGAATTAATAAACAATCCACCAGCAGGCGTTGAGATCATTCAAATCTGCCCACCAGAAGGCTTTAAGTTAAAGCGTTTGAGCCGATCCCCTGAGCCTTTGCGTGAAGCTTATGAACTGGGTGTGGAATATGGTCAGCACGCAATCGAGCGCTGGGAACAAAGCTAAACGCTCGCCCAACCCAAAAAGCGGGCTTCACTCAATCACCGATTCTCGGTCATAAAACCTGAACAACAAAAAAAGCCACACCATGTCGGTGTGGCTGATGCAAATTCGATGGCAGTGGATATCGTCTTTGCTTGCGTATAAGCCCAATTAACGGGCTCCAAATCACTTCGAGTTTTCCTCTCGTACTCAAACCTAGAGCATCATTTTCAAGACTCGGTACTGGCTATCAGGCATTAAACGCCTTAGTAGGTTTCAAACACGCCAGAATTGTAGTCTTGAATCGCTTGTTCAATCTCGTCGATGCTGTTCATCACAAACGGGCCATAGTGCACGACAGGTTCATTAATCGGTTCGCCAATAAAGAGCAAAACGCCACTGGTGTCATTGGCTTGTAGCGCCACCCATTCTCCTTGAGAAAGCAATGCCATCTCGCCTTGCGTGACAACACGTTCACCCGCTTTGATGCTGCCTTTGTAAACATAGACCATCATATTATGATGTTTAGGCGTCATAAGATTGAGCGAGGCGCCTGAATGAGCTCGCCAATCGGCAACCGTCACCGGCACACCCGTTCGGCTCAATGGGCCTTGAATTACCTCATCACCAATGTTCAACTCACCAGAGATAACGCGGACTAAACCATGAGCCTCTGCACGATGCTCGGTAATGGTTTCCGGCTGGAAATCGTGATACTGCGCCGGAGACATCTTGTCTCGTGCTGGTTGGTTAATCCAAATTTGGAAACCATGTAGTTCACCGTCTTCCATGATTGGCATTTCACTGTGAATCACACCACGGCCTGCCGCCATCCATTGCGCGCCGCCGGAACGGAGCTCACCAACGTTGTTCATGTGATCACGATGCTGGAAGTGCCCAGTCAGCATATAGGTCAGTGTTTCAATACCACGATGTGGATGCGGAGGAAAACCGCCAACATAGTCTGCTCGTTGGTCTGATTTCAATTCATCCACCATCAAGAATGGTGAAAAGCTCGTATTGTTGAATCCGGCTACGCGACGAATTTTCACTCCATCCCCATCTGCTGTTGCGTGCGATGGAATGATCTGACGAATCTCTCTCACTGTACTCATAATATTGCCTCCCTTATTGGTATGGATTCATTGTAGGAAGACGGATAAAAATCATGAGGGGATGAAATTGTTCTACTCCATCAGTTTTTTCGAACGAAAAAAATTGAAAAATAAATGTAGCTATTTTTTAAACACCCTGTATAGTGGCGGCTGGCTCTAGAAAAGAGCTGTTAATGCTACATTTAGTTTAAGTTCCCTCTCAGTAACACCCTGAACTCTCGGTTCAGACTCCTGCGTAAAACTTCCTCTTGATTGCACATTCAATAGCTTAAAAAAGATCCACCACAATTCGTATATTATTGTTTAATTTCAGAGGTTTTTATGTCTGGTAAAGTAACTGGTTCAGTAAAATGGTTCAACGAAACTAAAGGTTTTGGTTTCCTAACTCAAGACAACGGCGGCCAAGATGTATTCGTACACTTCAACGCTATCGTTGCTGACGGTTTCAAAACTTTGACTGAAGGTCAGAAAGTAAGCTTCAATGTAGAAGACGGTAAAAAAGGTCCTCAAGCGACTGAAGTTACTCCTCTATAAGATAGCTTTTCTTGGTGCAGCATTTCCTCGCTGCACCAAACTCTCTCCCCCTTCAAAAATTCCTCACACTTAACAACCCGCAAGTATTCTTGCTCGGTTTTCTGCTGCCTAAAATAAATGGGCTGCGGACACGATATCTATCGTTGGAACGTTATATCTATCAAATATAGATAGCCATCGTTGGTATTTCACTTACTTAAAATTAGGAAAAATTATGTCTAAAAGAACAGGTCGCCAAAGACACTGGTACCAATTATTGAATAAAGAAAAGATCACTAAAAAACAGGAGAATAAATGATAGAGATTGAATTCCGTTTAAAACAACCCGACATCTCTTGGAACGCCAAAATTCATCAACTTAACAGTGATATTTTGAGGCGCCATATATTGCCAAAACTCCAATCCGCTTGCTATCTCATTGATTTTAAATACTGTGAGAAAACCTACTCTGGTGACATTCTGTGTGACTCAGGTTCAAAGCTAGGAAGTTTTATTATTAAATAAATCAATTTTCGTGCATTAATGAATGATGCGGAAATTTAGGAAGAAATTCCCAAGGTGAAAAACATGGCAAACAAAAGCAAGAAGCAGATTGAGCAAGAAAAGAAAGAGTCCGAACAAAACGCAGCTGCGATTAAACAAAGAACGCGCCGCCGAATTGAGGACATCATGGAGCAAAGAGAATTTGATAAAATGTTCGAGCTATAATTACATTTCCTTCCAATTCCTTTTCTTTACTCCTCTCAATCTAAAGTATCGATGTGCAAGGTATCGCCACCCCACTTCTCAGTTCACAATGAGCAACGCACAATAAACTCGATATGACTCCAAATGTTTCTCGCGTGATGATATTCAGTTTTAGCCACTGAACGTTCGAAAATCAGCAAGGTGTGTGCTGACAACGAAACCATCATGCGATGAAATCACTGCAACGTTATTTATCCCTTATCCCTTATCC
>NZ_JAHGAD010000028.1:0-120164 GCF_030248375.1 Vibrio sp. B181a
GGAATGGGTACCAAAGAATGGCTATAGAAGTTTTCTAGAAGCGAACCAAGCAGTAACGGATTATCTGGTTGGGTATTACAACCAGCATCGTCCCCATCAATATAATGGTGGATTAACACCAAATGAATCAGAACGACAGTTCTGGTTTCCTCATAAAACCGTGGCCAGTTTTACTTGACCACTACACTAACAGTGCCTTGCATTTGAATAGGGAGAACTATTCTTTGCTAACTTCAGCTCGCCGTTCTTCTACTGATCCGGCGAATGCGAACAATGAGCACTGAATTATTCTCGAATGCAGGACCAGTCCCTCCCCTTTGGCTCAGAGTGTTGAGAGCTTGGATGTCAAAAAAAAGGGAGGATTGGAGGGGTTGGTATATTGAATTACCCAGCCGCTTCGCGCTTCTCTTTGGTGACTAACCAACACATCAGCGAACCAACCGTTACCATTACGACGCCTTGCCAGAAGCTGTGACTTAGAGTGACACCTAGAATAATAGAAGAAAACAGAGCAGAAAAAATCGGCGTAAAGTAAGACAAGGTTGCGAGAAACACCATATTGCCGCCAACAATCGCGATATTCCACAATCCATAGCCACCAGCCATTAAAGCCGCAGACGCAATTAAGTACCCCATTGCTTCCCAACTGAATGCCATTGGCGGCTCATCAGTAAAGGCGTATTTGATCCACAAAGAAATGGCTGTCGCGATAAAGAATAAAGTGATCGCATTGTGCTTCGATTGCTGTCTTTGAGTCAGATTGCAATACACCGCCCAGATGACTGCGCCTGCAAATGCCATGAAGTAAACAATCGGATTGCTACTGATATTAGCCACTAACTGCGTTGGTGATAAACCGCTATCACCACTGACCGTCCACGCCACACCAATGAATGCCAACATAACTGCCGGGTACAGTAACCAGTTCGGCTTTTTGTTACTGCCCAACACAGCAAACAATACAGTCAGTGCTGGCCAAAGATAATTGGCGATCGAGACTTCAATCGCCTGAGAACGAGAATTGGAGTAGCCCAATGCCAGCGCGAGGAAGATCTCGTAGCAGACAAACATCGCTCCACCCAGAACTAAATACTTGGGTGAGAAATACGACAGTTTTGGGATGCCAACCACAATCAACAGGAAAATGGCGCTCAGCGAGTAAAGCATGGCTGAGCCCCCTACTGGCCCCAAGCTTTCGGTCACCAATCTTGCTATGCCGAGTAAACAGCTCCAAGAAAGAATGGCGATACAACCGTAGAGGGTGAAACGAAATTGATAGGATTGCATATTATCTATGTGACCTAGTACTCATGGATGCCAAAGGAAACTGCAGCTTAACTCAAAAATGATCCGCTTCAACGTACTCTTTTTCCAAAATAGGTATAAAAACCACTCTATTAAGCGGTTGGAGTCGATATGAAACATTTTCTACCTTCGAGTGTCATGCTGACACCGTTTGTTGTGCGCTACTATGATGAAGACGACGAGAGTGAAAACGTTGAAACACATTCGGAAACGCGTGGTCTAGATAGTGAAGAACAATCTAAGGAACGCTCAGAGTAAAGGAATCCAATCATGAAAAAAGTCGCAGTTATTTTAAGTGGCTCAGGCGTTTACGACGGTTCTGAGATCCACGAAGCAGTATTGGCGCTCTACGCCATCGAGAAAGCAGGGGCAACTTGGCACTGCTTTGCACCTAACATTGACCAACTCCACGTCATCAACCACCTAACTGGTGACGAAATGGATGAAACACGCAACGTCTTGATCGAATCGGCTCGTATCGCTCGCGGTAACATTGATGATGTCGCCAAACTCAACGTTGATGAATACGATGCCCTACTGCTTCCGGGTGGATTTGGTGCCGCGAAAAACTTAACCGACTTCGCCGTCTCAGGGGCGGAATGTTCGATTAATACTCATGTAGCCCAAGCGTGTCGTGCATTCGCTCAAGCGGGCAAACCTGCGGGTTATTTATGCATCGCGCCAACCATTATCCCTCTGATTTACGACCAAGGCGTACAAGGCACAATTGGTAACGATGAAGCAACGGCTGCTGCATTTGGTCATATGGGTGGAGAGCACGTAAACTGTCAGGTAGATGAGATATACTTCGACGAGAAACACAACGTACTTTCAACTCCAGCTTATATGTTAGCGGAGAATATCTCTCAAGCTGCGTCAGGCATTGAAAAACTGGTTGATAAGTTAGTCAAAATCGCCTAAATCGAAAACGTTTGCTTAAAACACACCATAGCAATCCCCGTTGATAAAGAACATATTAATGGGGATTTTTTATACTTTCGCCTCACTTAATCTAGAAACACACTAGCCCTATCATTTTTGCCAATCGTTTGCGTAATAAATGAATCATTTCCCATCTGTTGATTTAATGTTGCACTAGCTCACTGTGCAACAAGACTAGCATCACATTTTCATCCTTAAAGGTACCTCTAAGGGGGTAATCTTGTTCTAGATCAATCTCAACCAAGAATGGAGTATGCAAGAGTAAATGACAGATTAAGAAAGATTATTAAAAATAACGACGGAGCAATCCAATATGACAAGTGCATTTTTTATCCCTACCGTAAACCTAATGGGCGCTGGTTGTTTGAAAGACGCAACAGACAGCATCCAATCTCAAGGCTTTAAAAAAGGTTTGATTGTTACGGATAAGATTCTTAACCAAATCGGTGTAGTAAAGCAGGTTCAAGATCTACTGGCAGAACGCGACGTGGAAACCGTTGTATTCGATGGCACTCAACCAAACCCTACTATCAGCAACGTTAATGACGGCTTAGCACTTCTTACTGATAACGAATGTGACTTCGTTATCTCTCTAGGCGGTGGTTCACCACACGACTGTGCGAAAGGTATCGCACTTGTTGCTTCTAACGGCGGCAAAATCGCAGATTACGAAGGCGTAGACCAGTCTGCAAAACCAATGATGCCACTTATCGCAATCAACACGACTGCAGGTACTGCATCTGAAATGACGCGTTTTTGCATCATCACTGACGAAGAGCGTCACATCAAGATGGCTATCGTTGATAAGCACACAACACCGCTTATCTCAGTAAACGATCCAGAGCTAATGCTAGCTAAACCTGCTTCGCTAACTGCGGCAACAGGTATGGATGCCCTAACTCACGCGATTGAAGCTTACGTATCTATCGCGGCAACACCAATCACTGATGCGGTAGCAATCAAAGCGATTGAACTTATCCAAGCGTACCTACGCACAGCAGTGAAAAATGGTGAAGATCTAGAAGCTCGTGAGCAAATGGCATACGCACAGTTCATGGCGGGTATGGCGTTCAACAACGCGTCTCTAGGTTACGTGCACGCAATGGCACACCAACTAGGTGGCTTCTACGACCTTCCACACGGTGTTTGTAACGCGATTCTTCTACCTCACGTACAGCGTTACAACGCGCAAGTATGTCCAGAGCGCCTACGTGATGTAGCGAAAGCAATGGGCGTAGATGTAGAAGGTATGTCAGCAGAACAAGGTGCGGCAGCAGCTATCGACGCTATCGTAACTCTAGCGAAAGATGTGGGCATCCCTGCAGGTATCAAGGAGCTTGGTGCGAAGCTAGAAGACATCCCAACACTAGCAGACAACGCACTGAAAGACGCTTGTGGTTTCACTAACCCTAAACAAGCAACTCACGAAGAAATCTCTAAGATCTTCGAAGAAGCGATGTAATCTCGCTAACTAAACAATTCTCTATTGCCTTAATTCAATCCCCGATCTCGTATCGGGGATTTTTTACATTCTGATACTACTCATGCTCTGACAAACGTTCTCTTTTAGTGTTAGCTTTTAAGCAATAATACGATTCATATTGGAAGGAACCATGAGAACGATTGCTGCTGCCCTACTCGCTTGTTTATCCTTTTCTGCCAACGCTGCCGAATACCGCGCTAACGAAGTGGCGAATGGATTTCAGATCCCTTGGGGGATCGAGTTCTTAGATAGCCAACGCGTTATCGTCAATGAAAAGAGCGGTACGGTTTCGTTGCTGGATATCACCACAGGCAAACCTCAAAAGCTGTTTAACGTTCCCAATCTGAACGCCAGTGGACAAGCTGGCTTATTGGATGTCGCGCTAGCACCGAATGCCGATAAGCAAAACCCACAACTCTTCTTTACCTACAGCAAGCGCACGAGCAACGGCAATACGGTAGCGTTAGCGACGGCGCAATTGCAAAACAATCAGCTTCTGGGTTGGAAAGATCTCTTTATTGCTGATGCCATCACCGACACAGGGCGTCACTACGGCAGTCGAATTTCATTTATTGACGACAAAGTTTACTTCTCAATTGGTGACCGTGGCGAACGTGATAATGGGCAAGACACTCAAACCCATGCTGGCAGTATTCTTCGTCTCAACCTTGATGGTTCGGTTCCGCAAGACAACCCATTCAAACCTTCCGAAGCTCGTCCTGAGATATGGAGTTACGGGCACCGCAACCCACAAGGTATGTTTTACGATGAAGCAACAAAACAGCTGTGGTCGATTGAGCATGGACCACGCGGCGGCGATGAAATAAACCTAATCAAGAAAGGCGCGAACTACGGCTGGGCAAAAGTCTCTCATGGCAAAGAATATTGGGGACCATTGGACGTCGGGGAAGCCAAATCGCTTCCCGGAATGGAAGATCCCAAGCTGGTTTACATCCCTTCTATCGCACCCAGTAATATGATTTTGTACCGTGGCGATAAATACCCAGAGCTGGACGGAAAAATCCTCGCCGGTGCATTAAAACTGGCGCACATCAACGTGGTTTCTATTGAGAATGGCAAGCTCACCGAATCAAAAAGATTGATGGAGAATCTTGGTGAGCGAGTAAGAGATATAACCATCAGCCCCGATGGTTATATCTACTTTTCTACCGACAGCGGCAAAATCTTTCGTCTTGAGGAGAAATAGTTTTGTCTGAAGGGATAGCCAAAAAAGCTAGCTCTTTAAACTCACTGCCACTGTTTCATTGTCAAAATCGAGCGTCATGGTCGATCCCAATGGAACGGTGAGCATTGGGTGAGTATGGCAGCTATCAAAGTCATACAAAATCGGTAGTGGTTGACCGTTAAGCACTTCTAGCAACACGTCTATAGGTGCTCGTCCTGTGCCTTTATCGTTGAACTTTTCATGCTTGCCAAGAACAACCGCACTGACTTTATCAAACACACCAGAAAGCTTAAGCAACGCAAAAGAGCGTTCGACCGTTTCAATGCCCTGCAAACAATCTTCCACCAGCAAGATATCGCCTTGTTCGATACTCGGCATAAACTCACTTGCCCAGATGCCTGTCATGGTATTAAGGTTGCCACCAATCAAACGCCCAGTGATCTTGCCTTCGCCTTTGAAATGCCAATGGTTTTGCAAGGTTTGCTTTGCGCGGTCTTGCTCGCCCCACTCTATCCATTCATCCGTCCAACCTTGTGGCATTATGTATTGATGCTCCAAGCCAACTAATGTATTCACTATCGATTCGAACGAAGCGAAGGTCTCGTCCACCAATGGCGGGAATTCACCCAGAGAGGCCACCAAAGCAGGACCATAGAAAGTAACGATGCCAGTTTGTGCATAAATGCCCATGAGCAGAGCCGTCACATCCGAATAACCAACAATAATCTTGGGATCTTGCTTCAGCGCCTCGTAATCAATGTAAGGTAGCAATGAGTTACTGTTGTAACCACCAATGGTAGACATAATACAGCGCACTTCGGGATCACGAATCAGCGCATTCAATTCTTCTACTCGCTCTTGAATCGAACCCGAGCGATATTGGTCAGTTTTACCCGTTAAGCAGCCTGCTTTTACCTGGTAACCATGTGCTTCCACATACGCTTTAGCCCGCTCAAAACGTTCTGGAGCAAATACCGTGGCTGGAGATGACGGAGAGAAAAAGCCGATGGTGTCGCCTTTTTGTAATGGTTTAGGAATGATCATGGCTCGTCCTTGTTTTGTGATACATGGTTGATTTATTTTCGTACAATCTAAGCAGAACAATCTAAACTTAACAATAACCTTTTGTTTTTTAAAACGATAGTTCGGTTAAGTTGTACGAGGTCATTATGAATCCATTCCCTTTACAGCTCGATAAAATTAAAGCCGTGGTGTTCGATTTAGACAACACCTTGGTGAGTTCTGATATGAACTTCGGTGAACTGCGTCGACAGCTCGGTTGTCCGCAGAGTGAAGATCTATTAGATTTTGTCGAAGCACTTGAGCACCCTCATCATCGAGAGCACGCTCATAACGTGATATTTGATTACGAGATTTCTGATGCTGAGCAGTCCGCCCCCATGCTCGGCTGTCATGAATTGCTCGCTCACTTGCATCAAAATGAAATCAAAACCGCTATCGTGACGCGCAACTGTCAAATCGCCACGCAACGCAAGCTAGAACACAACCAAATTTCAGTGGAGCGAGTTATCACTCGCGAGTGTTTCCCGCCCAAGCCAGACCCACTATCTTTGCAGGTATTGGCGAAGGAGTGGCGCTTAATGCCAGATGAAGTGCTTTATGTTGGCGATTATCTTTATGACTTACAGGCTGCGTACAACGCGCGGATGCCCTCTTGCCTTGTTCATCACGGTAATCAAGAAACCTTCAATGACTCAGCCTCGTTGGCGCTTAGCGAACTCAGTGATTTGTTGAACCATTTCCAATCCTTACCGCGAACATAAACACGCACATAAAACACGCAAACAAAAAAAGGGGCACCAACGTGCCCCTTATGACTTATTCCCGATTGTTTCATGCGTTCCCAACGATTGCTTGGGTGATGCGTCGCTTAGCCTTGTAGGTAAGCGTTAAGCATCCACATTAATTTTTCTTGCTCACGGATGTAGTCACCCATCAATGCCGCTGTACCTTCGTCATCTGCTTCACCCGCGTTTTGTAGAATCTCACGCTGTTTTAGAAGTAGAACGCTAAAGCCTTGAACCAGACCGTGTACACACTCCTCACCAGAAGTCGCGTTTTGATGTTCTTTAATTTCACTTGCTTCCAAGTAGTTGCTGAATGCGTGTGCTGGAGTATGACCCAAGGTTAGAATACGCTCTGCAAGCTCGTCGATTTTTGTTTGTAGATCCGTGTAGATCTCTTCAAATTTTACGTGCAGTTCGAAGAATTGCTGACCTTTGATGTTCCAGTGGTAACCACGTGAGTTCATGTACAACACTTGGTAATGCGCTAGTAGCTGATTGAGTTGTTGAGCTAGTTGTGCTGATTGTTCGCTGTCTAGACCAATTAGGCTTACTTGTTTATTCATAATCTTGCTCCTAGAAGGATGATACCAATCGTAGTAACGAACGATTCTCTTACCGGGATTGGTATAAAGTTTAAAAATTCTTTTGCAGTATTTGCTGCCGATGGAGTCATATTACGACTCCGCCTCGGTGAAGAAAATTTGGTTTTAGCTATGATTTAAATAGCCAAATCCAATGAGCAAGTAGACGAATACCGGCGTATCATCCAACAAAAAGCCCAGTATCTTATTGCAAGGTACTGGGCTTTTGCTTTTCTAGATAAAGTTTATGCGGTCTTGAAAGTTGCCATCTGTTGATTCAGCTCAGTAACTTGTTCTTTTACTTGCAATGACGTCTCTGATGCACGTTGACTGTTATTCGAAACTTCGTCCACTGATTGAGTAATATCAGACATCAATCCCGTGATCGAATTGGTCGCATGCGATTGCTGCTCTGCCGCTGCCGCAAGTTCTGCCATTTGCTCATTCAAAGAACCGATTTGCTCAGTAGTAGCGAGCAAACGAGTGACCGCTTTTTCAATGTGCTCTGCACCCTGCTCTGCAAGTGATTGGCTGTGTTCAATTTCCTCAACCACTGAATTAGTCGAACGTTGAATCGCATTGATGATGCCGTTGATTTCTGTCGTCGATTGAGTAGTGCGAGTCGCTAACATACGTACTTCGTCCGCCACAACCGCAAAGCCTCGCCCTTGATCACCCGCACGCGCCGCTTCTATCGCCGCATTCAATGCCAATAAATTGGTTTGCTCTGCCAAGCCTTCAATCACTTCAGTAACTCGACCAATGGCTTCGCTCTCTTTGCTTAACTGCGTCACTTGCGTACTCGCGGTTTCAATGCTGCCGTGCAAGCTTTCCATGGTGACTTTGTTTTGCTCTAAAGCATCACGACCTTGTTCAATCTCGCCTTTTGAATCAGAAAGCTTCTGCACCGATTGATTGGCTTGATCTAGGGTGTTACGCGCGGCTAAAGCGATTTCATCCAATTGGCTTCCCATTTCAACAATGCTGGTCTGTTGCTGCTCTACATTCGATGAGGTGACTTGCGCCGATTTCAACAAAGCTCCCATACTGGTATCCACTTGGTTCGCTTTCTCACTTACCCCTGCCACAATGCTCGCTAACGATTGGTTCATGCGGTTAATCGAATCGGTAAGATCTGCCAATTCATCTTTCCCCACAACCGTGAGCGGAGGCTGAGAAACGTCCCCTGAAGCGATCGTCTTTGCTCGCTCCGATAAGTTTTTCACTCGGCGACCAATGGTATTGCCCATGTATTTTGAAATAGCGACTGCGGAAAACAAAACCAATGCCGCCGCAATCAGCATGGTGGTGAGTACGTTCTTGATCGACTGATTAATGCCCTGCCCGCTTTGATCTGCACGACTTTGCTGCGCCAATACGATCGTCTCTAAGCTTTGGTCTAGTGCATCTGCTGCAGGCAACAGTTCGTTCGCCATCAACAAGTTTGATTCGTTCCATTCTGGTGACTGACGTAATGCAATTACCTGCTCTGCTAAAGGAAAGTACAGTTGTTGCATTTCTTTAAACAGTGACCACAATGATTGGTCGTTATCAGTCAGTCTGTCGAGTTTGCTGTCGATTTCCGCGACAGACTGATTGTGGTACTTAATCAAGTCATGGTATTTGTCCAGATGATCTTGCTGCCCGTACAACAGGAAATCTCGCAGAGCAGACAATGCATTGGCGAGCGAGGTATAGCTGTCGGCGTAGACTTTAAACAGACGCTTTCTGTCTCCACCAAATGGGTTTCCAGACTCTTCGTTGATTAAGCTTTGAAGCTGATCAAGTGCCACTTCTGCAATGGGTGCCGCTTCGTTAATAAAGAGGTTGTGCGCGGGTAAGTTCTCATCACTGTGGCTAAGTTCAATCAGCTTGTTTAGAGAAACTTTTACTGCGTCCCACTGGCTTTGGATCGCTTGAAAATCCTGTTCAGAGATCAAAGCCTGCAACGTTGGAAGTGACTCGTCTGTAGATGCCATGATATTGCGTACGTCCTCACTTAGACGTGCGCTCGCCTCTTCATCGCCACCTAGCAACATGTAGGCTCGAATAGAGGACAGCGACGCTTGAACGGACTGTTGGATACCGCGACTAGTGTCTACGGTCGGTAAATCGGATTTAAGTAGCGAAGAGGCGTATTGCTCTACGGTGGTAACGTTGCGATACGTGAATACCGCTGATGCCATAAAAAGTACGGCTAGCAGCACAAAACTGAGCTGCAACTTCCCTGATATCGTAAGGTTCATCCATAAACTCCTGACAACGATGAGCCCTAAATATAACGAGATTAATAAGAATGTTAAATATATGTATCACACGTTAAACAAAAAAGAATGTATCCGGGTGCTTATCGTAAAAATTGGGGAACCTATTGGCGATTTATTTTACTGATAAAGGAACAGTCAGCATCAAAAGCTGTACTTTACGTTCGCAAACAACAGAGTCGCAGGCGCTTCGCCAAACAAGCTACCACTGCTGCCGTTAAAGCTTTGGATTACTGTAAGTAATTGCCAGTCATTAGCGAGGGAGTAGTTACTCGACATACCAAGGAAATAGGAATGGTCATCGTAGTAGCTGGCCGAGAGCGTGACACGATTTAAAGGCGTTAAATCAAAGCTCATATCGGCATACCATGTATTTCGTGTAAAGCTCAATGTTTTTGCATCGAGAGGAAGGTTCAAATACGCCAATGCGCTCGATGCATCTTGCGGTTCGGAGATAAATAACCACGCTGCGCGCCCCATCCAACTGCGTTCTCCGCCAAAGCTGTAATCCGATTCAAAACTGGCAACCGCGGTCTTTTTGGTCGGTTCACCTTCAAATTCTGGATCAATGGGATCAAACCACGTGAGTTCTCCTCGAAAACCCGCATCAAACACATCCGTTGCAAAACCAGCGCCGAGTACGTAATCCATCCGAGCTCGGCCTGCAATAAACTGGTAATCCCATCCCGATTGATTGGCGAAATAACGCAGTGAGGCACTGTTTTGCCCTGATTCACGAGCAGGCGAAAACACCAAATCGACCCCATCGGCAAAACCCAGCTTCCTGCTCAACATGACGGCATCCGTGCCTGCCCGTTCTTCATAATCAAAATCGTAAATCGAATACGCATTGTAGATATCGTTTGGATTCCATATCGTATTCATCGACCAGTTAATACGGAAGCGCCCTAGTTGCGCTCCCCAGTCATCTTGCAGCCAAGTGAGATACAAGCGATCAAGCTGACTGTTGATGATCACATCATCTTCATGCCAGTTTTTGCTTAAATCCATGTAACCAGAATCCAACGCAACCAAATCGGCATAGCCTGGAAAGTTGTTAGAATCGCCCCAGAGTACTCGATTTCGTAGCCCAACATTCACTCGCAAACTAGAAGAAAAACGGTATTCAAAGTTAAGTCGATTGTGTATTAGGTTATCAAACGTATTATCAGCGCCATCAGGAATACTGTAGGTTGCCATGTATTTGATGTAACCATCCAAATCCCATGACTTTTGTGGCTCTAATCCGGGAACCGCAGAAAAGACGCCACCAGCCTGAAGGCTAAGCAGAGAAAGACTTAACGCCTTGATAAACACTGCACTTGTATTCGTTCTTGGCAAGTAAGTATGTAATCGGAGAGCGTTGGTACAAATCGCAGACAAATGGGAAACAGCTTTATGCATGCGACCTCTCTGCGCGATTATCGATATTACTGAAATCACGCGCTAAACGACCGTCTTCAAACACGATAATTCGGTGTGCACGTTTTATCACTCGCGGATCGTGAGTCGAGAAGATAAACGTCGTTCCTTCTTGTTCACTCAGTTGCTCCATAATGTCGAGCAGCTCCGCGGTGCTTTTGGCGTCTAGATTGGCAGTGGGTTCGTCCGCCATGACAAAACGAGGCTTCGGCGCTAAAGCACGAGCAACCGCAACGCGCTGCTGCTGCCCGCCGGACATATTGCCTGGCACCTTATTCATTTGTTCCGCTAACCTCACTTGTTCAAGCAAGGACGTCGCACGTTCACGGCATTCTCGCTCGGTTTTACCTTGCAGCTGCATGACGAATTCCACATTCTCAAGCGCGGTTAACACAGGTAACAAACTGTAGTCTTGGAAGATGAAGCCTATATTATCGCGACGATAGGCAATCAGTTCTTTTTCTGACATCGATGAAATCATACAACCGTCGATTTCCACTTTGCCAGAGCTTGGGGCATCAATACCGCCAATCATGTTCAGCAACGTCGTTTTACCCGAACCAGATGGCCCCATGATCGCAACGAACTCACCCTGCTTAATCTCCAAGTCTACCGACTGCACTGCGTGCACAGGGAAATCACCATCGGCGTTGTAAATCTTAGTTAGTTTTTCTAGTTTGATGGTCATTAGCTTTTCTCCGCCATGGCATCCACAGGTCGATGCTTCAAAATTTGTCGTGCGGGATACAGGGCTGCGATAAGGCTGGCAACAAAAATCGCGACAATGATCATTTGATATTCCGTTATTGATACCCGTGGATAGAGCAAGGTATCTACGCCATAAGCCCCCAGCCCTTCCGCCATACCAGCCAGCGACAATCCAGTAACACTCAGCACCTTGAGCATAATTGCACTCCCGAGCAACCCAAGCGCACAACCGCTTAATCCGAGGAACAAGGTTTCAAAAACGATCAACAAGCGTATCTTGTGTTTTTGCATCCCGACAGCCATTAACACACCGAACTCTCGTGTGCGTTCAAACACCGACATCAACATGATATTGATGATGCCAAGGGTCATCGCCAACACAAACACCACCAGCATCACTTGGTTGGAAACATCCATTGTGCTCATCATGGTCGAGAGCAAAGGTTGGATCTCTTGCCAAGGTCTCACGCTGAGCAAGTCTTTACTTTCCGGCGGCAAAATAGAGTGAGTGAACGCCAGTATCTGCTTGAGCTCAGTATCGTTATTAGAAGTAAGGAGTATCGCGATTTCGTGTGTGCCACTCAGCCCCGCGACCTTTTCAAGATCTGCTTTGCGGACGTAAACATTACCGTCATCAAACCCTGTCGATGGTGTTTTGAATATACCTCGAACACGAAATGCCGCGCCTGCAACCTCCCCATTGACATCAGACAAAGTGAGTACGACTTTGGAGCCGACACGTAGCTTTAATCGTTCGGCTATCTTGCTCGACACCAAAATCGGATTTCTGCCTTCTTCACTCAACCATTCCCCGTCGACAATATGTTTCGAGAGTGGCGTGATGTTTTGCTCTTGCTCGATATTAACGCCGTTGATGCGAATACCACGTGTGCTGCGCGCCGACGCTATCATGCCATCTGCTAGAAATCGCTCAGAAATGACTTTCACTTCTCGATTAGCCGATAACACTTTGCCTATCTTATTCGCATCGGGAATCACATCTTTTAGCTCAGGATTGACCAAGTAGGACTTTTGCTGGATCTGAAAGTGACTGGTTTGCCAAGAGATAGCGTTCTTGATCATGCTATCGACCAAGCCATTCATAAACCCCATCATGGCAACCACGCCCATCAAGCCAAATACCATCGCACCGAGCATGATTGAGGTTCTCAACTTGTTACGCCACAAGTTACGCCAAGCCAACTTAACCAGCATGAGCACCTCCTTTTAACCCTGCCGCAATAGGCATTCGAAGCATACGAATCATTGGGTAAAGTAAACACAACAAGAGAATGAACAGCACGACGGCGATTTGATTGAGCAGTAAGTGTGGGTCGAGCGAAACGGGCACAATAGGTTCAAAACCACTTTCGCGCATGAGCTTGGCAGCATCGCCGGTAATTTCGATTGGATTAAAATAGAAATACCCCAACACAGGAGCACTAACGATAAATCCAATAATGATGCCAATGACGGACATAAACAGAGACTCTATCGTGAGCAGAAGGGCGAGCTTAGAACGCAGCATTCCGGTTGCCAGCATGACTGCGAACTCACGTTGGCGTTCTAATGTTGTCATCAAGATAGTCGCAAACAAGCCAAAACCAACAATGCCGTAGAGAATATAAATCAAGAAAATACCGCCCGCTTTATCTAAGGCGATTTGCTGTGCCATTTCTGGCGACAACTCTTTCCAATCCTTCACAGCGACATTTTTGCCATACTCGGCTTTAAGTTGTTCAACGGTATCAGGTAAGTCTCTTAGACTCTCAGTATTCAAAACCCATGCGGTAACTTGGCCATCCAATGAATACAGGTTTTGCGCAGTATCGAGCGGCATGTACACCAACTGAGAATCAAGCTGCGGCAAAGGAAAATGAAGAATGCCCGAGATTTGATACAAACCTGCCGCGGTCTGTCCTCGATAACCGGCACCATATAGCACCAGTTCATCGCCAACCTTGAGTTGCAAATAATTCGCTAAACCACCACCAACTAACACTGATTTTTGCCCTGATTGGATGTAGCTTCCCTCAATCAATTTGTCGCTGATATTGGAGTACCGATCTTCAGCTTCAGGCTCAACGCCTAGTACCATCACACCCTTTGAGCGTTCATCTTTTGCGGCTAAAGCAAAAGACTCTACCCGAGGTAATACCACATCAATATTGGGATTGTTTTTCGCCGCCGAAATGAAGGTGTTGGTTTGCGGCAAGACATCATCAATGCTGGAAGAGTCACCAAACTCGGGGTTTTGCAGTTGAATCAGACCCGTATAAAACTTGGCGGCATTTTTGATATTGGACGTATAACTGCCTTCTTGAAACGCTCGTGTAATAAGCGAAAGAAACAACACCAATGCCAACGCAGACGCCGTCAGTAGTGTCCTGCGCTTTTGTCGCCAGAGGTTTCGCCAAGCCAGTTTCACAAGCATTGATTCGTATCCTTCCGTTGATGTTTGATTATCCGTTTCTTCTTTTAGCCGTTCATTTACCCAAACTTAGTCGCGCAGCGATTTCATCTGTTGCTGAGAGAAAAAACCGTCATCGATATCAAAATCAAACTGTGCTTGGTGGGTGATGAGTACGGTTTTATTGTCTGGCTTATCAAGCGGCTGCATTTCCATTCTGGTCGCTAATTTCCTCCCACCGAGTTCTTCCACGTCATAAGTCGTCATCACGTTCACTCGCTCATCAAACTCATCGTAGAATTCTACTTTGCGCTGTAGGTAGGTCGATTTGGAAATCCACAATGTTACTTTGCTCCAAACCACTGGGGCATCTGGCTTTGCGAAGGCGTCTATCACCCAAACCTTGTCGCCATCAAACACATCCTCACCTTTTAGTTGATGCTGATAATCGACCACGATAGAAGACTGGTTGATCAAGTCATCATTGGTGAAGTCTGAGCCCATCCACGATTGGCTCAACATAGATGGCGCAATTTTGATGACGCGTTCAATGCTCGGTACCCAATTCCACATTTCTCTTTGTCGTTTTAGAGAAGCGCTGCCTTTATCTTTGGCTGGCGCCGTAACCAACACCAAAGACAAATCCGTCCCTTTGGTCCAGCTTTTCATGGTCATCGACCGAGTCCAATCAGGACGAATGATCTCCATAGTGGATTCGGTATAACTGGAATCGCCGCGCATTGCCTGATCTGATTTTTGCACGATTTCTAAGGCACTTTCAGCAGCAACGGTAAATGAAGTGAACAAACACATGAGAGATAACAAAGCAGTACGCATAACTGTCCTCGGCACTGAATCCCGACACGATTAGCATCAGAAATAACAATAAAAACAGAGAGTTCAGATCAGTATAGCAAGAAGAGAATAGAGGTCAGCGAGAGCTCGCTCAAAGTTTCACTGAGCTTTACGAAGTAATGGCTCAACTTTGTTTCTGTTAATGATTTGGAACACTGCACGATTCTTCCCATTTGCCTTGCCACGGTACATGAGTTGATCTGCATCTTGCAGGCTTGGTTGTTCATCAAATTTTGGATAATACGCACAGCCTAAACTGATACTCACGCTAATCGTTTGTCCATCCAAAGTCACTGGAGAGCAATGCACTTGGGTGCAAATTGTACGTGCGAGTACTTCAGCTTCTTCAGCAGAGAGCGAAGCTGTCACCAAAGCGAACTCTTCACCACCAATGCGTGCCAACGTCATTCTTTCATCGATCACGGTTCTCGCCGTATTCGCAACGGCGATAATGGCTTGATCGCCAACCACATGCCCGAATTGGTCATTGATGGATTTGAAGTCATCAATATCAAACACCATCACGGTCAAGTTTCGCCTTACGTTACTTAACGTCGCTAAACGCTCAATCAAGTGACGTCGATTATAAAGCTTAGTGAGAGGGTCAGTCAGGGTGAGCTCAAAAAGCTGTTGATTCGCCATAGTGAGTTGCCGCGTGCGCAGAGCCACCGTGCGTTTGAGTGAAAAGATATGGAACATAGCCGCGATAATAAGAGCAAACACAGCAAGGGGCGCTAGATAGGCGGGATAAACCGTTTTAACGTGGATCCAACGACTTAAAATTCGATCTTTGTCGGCTTCCAACACCGTTTCAAATTTCTTGGAGATGGCTTCGATCGACTCTGAGCTCGCCTCTCCCGTCGCGATTCTCAAGCTTTTGCTATAAAGGTGTAATGCAGGCAGGAACGTCACTGCATCTGATGTCGTCGCCATATAGAAATTAGACACTTGAGTATCGACCACAAACAGAAATATCTTTTTGTCGGTAACGGCTTTTAATAATGCATCATTATTCGCAAACTGTTTGATTGCGGCGTTGGGATAACGCTTACGAACGAAAGTCTCTTCGTATCCCCCTTTAACTAACCCCACCTCCATCGCAGACTCCCCAGCCAACACCGAATCAACATCGATGCCTAAAAGGTCGCTGTTCACGTACAGTTGGGTATCAATAGGCATGATCACAGTGCCAAAATTTAGGTACTGGTTGCGCTCTTCAGAAAATATGAGCCCTGCATGAATGTCTGCTCTACCCTCTTTCACTGCGAGCAAAGAGTCTTCCCAATCAAGCAGAAGAAACTGAACATGAACATCATTTCTAACGGCATACTCACGCCAAAAATCAATTAAGATGCCCTTAGGCTCACCATCTGGTGTGAGATAAGAGAAAGGCTTCCACGCTTTTGAATTGGCGATAACGAGAGTCTCTTGCTGGGTCTCATGACCATACGTCACAGCACTATGCAGCACGCCCACTATTAATAGAGCAATGCTAAACGTGGTGTTTTTCCAAACATAAGTACTATAACGTATGAGAGTCATTCCTACTTCTCGCCACCCTGTCCGAAAGAGTTATCTAAGACTTAAATCGAACTAAAGATATAGCAGAGCTTTTAGATATGGGAAGAGACTCTTATTGATATGAATCTAAATTAATACACTTCATCTGAAAAACGGTACTTTATTGCTAGAAGTATTTATTAATTTATCGCGAATTATTATGACATTTATATGAATGAAAGTGCGATAGTACCAACCGTTCTCGATGCAAATCCGCGATAAACGAAACAACACCTGACACAGCCCACAAAATCACATCAAAAAAGTAATGATTATTCGCTCGATAAGAATCACTTTGTTAACTTACGCGCAATTTTTTTGTGACCCGAAATTTTCGCTTTCGCCATGCCTTCTCAATATAGAATTAACAAAATCGTCGAAATTGGCGATACCTTGCATCGCAGTGGTTGTGCACCTTACAAAGTAGAGAAATACACTCAGCACTATGCGCAAAAACATGGCGTGGATGTGATGATTCAAGCCACACCAACCGCGATCAATTATCAGTTTCCTGATGACAACAACGCAGTGGTACTCAAACGCCTGAAACCAGCTTCCATTAACTTGAGTTTGCTGGCCAACACCATTATTCGTATCAATCAACCAAGTAGCGAACCTGTCCCTGAACCTGCGGGATATCCTTCATGGATCATCGCATTGGCAAACATGGGTATTCCACCCGCTTACTTAATGTTGGTTGGCAGTACCCTAGAGGCAGTCGGCTTTGCTTTTATTCTCGGCTTTATGGTCTGGGGATGTCAGCAAGTTTGCCGAGCGAGACGTGCAATTGCGGTTGAGTTTATCGCGGCTTTGTTCACTGGCATTATTGTCGCTTACCTATCCAGCACTGGATTGCCGATTCCAGTATGGGCGCTCTGCATCGCTACGATTGTTTTGTTTGTGCCCGGACTTTCGATCGCTAACTCGCTGGAGTGTCTCGCGTTCAACGATTTGGTTTCAGGAACCAGTTTATTGGGGCAATGCGCCCTCACGCTGATCAAACTGTTTGTCGGCATTACCATGGGGCTTAATATCGGTGAAGCCATTTGGGGTCAAGCGCAATCCATCGCCTACACCAATGCAGTTCCTATTTGGATGCACATTAGTGGCTTGTTCATCATTTCAATCAGCCTTGGGGTGATCTTTAATGCCCGCCCTATCGACATTCTACTTGGCTTGCCGGTGGCAATGTTGGGAATGTGGGGGCCATTTTATCTTGGTTTTGAAAGTGGCTGGGTTGTGGGCACTTGGGTTACCACTGTACTGATAACCCTATACGGGACTTGGATTGCGAAAAAGATGGAACTGACGGGCTCTATCTACATTGTTCAAGGCATTATCATATTGGTTCCTGGTAGCCGTGTATTGGTCAGTGCGAGCCAATCCGTCTTTGAGCAATCGATTTTGCCGATCCCAAGCATTGGTTTGTCTGCGCTGTTTATGTTCTCGGCGATCGTTGCAGGGCAAATCACAGCCTATTCCATTTACTCACCCAAAATCGAACGCTAAGACACCGCATCTCCATAACCTTCAGACAAGAAAAAAGCCCTATTCAAAATCCACATTAGTGAGAACTTTGAATAGGGCTCTTTGCCTCTATGCTTCGCTTTCCGGTTGAAGCTGCCTTTGCCTTTTTTCGCTTTTACAACTCGAGTTCTAAACAGTTGACTGGTGACAACGGCTTTCAATGCATTGTCTTTAATTTCGCCTCTGCCAAATTCGGTATCTTGAACCAATTCATTCGGCTGAGGATTAGATTTGTTCTTCGCCATAGATCCTCCTTAATGGTCGAACCAGATTGGACAATAATTAGGGAAAATAGTCAAATTTGTATAATAAATTTCATTTTGCCTCCCAAAAACTTCACAACAACGTCATTTATTTGAAAAAACATCAAAAATACACCGTATAAAAAGTGACTAGATACAAATATTTGCCCTTGAGAGGTCGATATATGTTGACTATACCCGTAATTAACCTAGACTCGAACACGGCTAGAAAGAAAGTTCTTTGTTTTCACATTTCGTTGGATTACTCGTAACTCCCCCGTCCTGTGGTACGCAATAGCAATTTATTTTTCCACGCTATAAGCGCCGATTAGGCGAGATTTACACAAAATTAGATATTTAGGAAATAGACATGTCTAACAAAGCTACTGGTACAGTTAAGTGGTTCAACGAAACTAAAGGCTTCGGTTTCATCCAACAAGAAAACGGTCCTGACGTTTTCGCTCACTTCTCTGCAATCCAAGGTGACGGCTTCCGTACGCTTGTTGAAGGTCAGAAAGTAGAATTCGAAATCACTCAAGGTCAAAAAGGTCCACAAGCTGAGAAAATCACTCTAGTTTAATCCTTTTAAGATTTTGATATGATAGCCAGCTTTTAGCTGGCTATTTTTTTGCCCTTCATTTATTGATACTTCCTATGGCTCTAAAACCAACAATTTACAAGTTTCGTATCGCTATCTCCGATATGAACAACGATTACTACGATTCAAAAAACCTGACTATCGCCCTTCATCCCTCTGAAAAGCCACAGCGTATGCTGGCTCGTATTTTCGCGTTCTGCTTGAATGCACAGGATGATCTCGAGTTCACTAAAGGTCTCTCTACAACAGAAGAGCCGGACTTGTGGCGTGTTGAGGACGATCAATCCATCACACATTGGATTGAGATTGGTGAGCCAGAGCCAGATCGCATCAAGAAAGCGACCCGTTTGGCTAAGAATGTAAAAGTCTACACCTACAACACCAAAGCGTCAGTTTGGTGGGACAAGATGGCTGGCAAATTTGGCATGCTTCCTGTCGACGTGGCAAGCCTAGATTACGATGCTATCGATTTGATTTCACAGCACCTTGACCGTGGCACTAGCCTATCTGTTATGATTACCGGCACCTCTATTTTCGTTGATATTAACGAACAACACGTCGAAGTGACGGTGAAGGAATTGCAAAGTAATGACGCCTCTTAATGAACTGATCCAAGAAATGGGGTTCAAAAACATTCCCTTCGTTGACGAGCATAAAGCAGCAAGGCGACGCTGGGTAAAAGAACAAGCCCCATTGTTCATTAGAGTATGTGAAAACAAGCCTGACACAGCCCCTGCGCTGCATTTACTCGGGCTTTTGACTAAGTCTCACATCGAAGCCAGTGCGCTGTATGAGCAGCACGCCACATCCACTCACAAAATGCAGCAAGTATTCAGTGATACGTTGGGCGAAGAGCATGCTGAGAAGTTCACTAACCAGTCTGCCGAAGACTTAGTATTGGTCACGCACTTATGGCTATACACTCAAGGCTACCTGAATATGGATTTCAGCCTTGCTCATGATCACGCAGAGCAAACGCAAAATACCTTGCAGCATGAGCTGGTGATCAAACGTATGGACTTAGATGCATTCCGTACAGACCTGATGCAAAGCTTTTATCTCGGTAAAGAAGCGAACCCTGCAAAAGCAAGTGGACTCTTTGGTTGGGTAAAACGTCTTTTTTCCTCATAAAAAACATGGTTTTGTCAAAACCAAACACCTGATAGACTACGCCCTCTCATGCATCGGCTCTTTTCGTTAAACGATTTCGTCACGTCGGTTGTTGCATGAAAGCCAAGGACACTCACCCACTGAACATCAAGGGATCATTATGAAGTTTATCCGCTGGATTTTGGGAAAAATCATTCTACTTCTCAACGCAGTATTCTCACCTCGCGGCGTAAAACGCTCAGCAGAGGCACAGAAAAGCGTTGATGACAAAGCGAAGAACTACGCACTTTACCAATTTGAAGCTTGTCCTTTCTGCGTAAAAGTTCGTCGTGCTATGAAGCGTCAATCTGTAAACATTGAGTTGCGTGATGCGAAAAATGACCCAGTACACCGTGAAGCACTAGAGCAAGGTGGCGGTCGCGTGAAAGTTCCTTGCCTTCGCATTGAAAAAGATGGCGAAACGCAATGGCTTTACGAATCTTCAGACATTGTCGCTTACATTGAAAAAGAATTTGCCTAGTTCCCCCTAAGAACATTGGCGGATGTAAAAGAGGCACCAAACGGTGCCTCTTTTCTTTTATCTCAATGGCTTAAAATGGTGGTTATTGATCGACAATCAGCATCAGCTCCACTCGACGATTACATGCTTTACCACTCGCCGTTGCGTTACTACACTGCGGTACGTATTCACCAAAGCCTCGAGAGAACACTCTTTGGCGTGGCAAGCTAGTCGCAAGTAGCTGCTTTTCAACTTCACGCGCACGTTTCTCAGACAACGAATCATTGAAGCTCGCCGCCCCCGTGCTGTCCGCATGGCCATCAATCACCACATCGACGTCAGTGCGTCCGGCAAGATAATGCCCAAGGCTCTGTATCCAGTCTTGAGATTGCGCCGATAACCTTGCAGAGCCTGTTTGAAAATGAACTTGCTCCTTCAAACGTATCATAAGATGTTCGCCACTGATGGTTTCATGGGCGATCTGATGTCTATTTAAGAACATCTCCAATGACATCACGCCCTGTGACTTTTTTTCCATTGAGCTCGGTACCTGAGCGACATAACGAGGCGCAGAAGAGTATGACTTTGCATAACCCCACTCTGGATGTCTAAGCTCTGAATTAGTGCGAGGAGCGGTGTCTAACATGTTGCCGCCCGGAACCATATCTGAATTAATGCTGGTGCATCCGGCTAAGAAACCACATGCAACTAAAAACCAATGCTTCATACCGTTACCAACGTAGAATGAATTCTTGTTCACTGTGTCGGCTTAAATTGCCCAAACTTTAGTGCCCATTGCTATTTATCTTCATTTAGCAAGCACCTATCGTGCCAAAGATCCAATATGCACCTTCATTTTTCCAATTCTGCGGCTTTCGGTGAATGACTACTCTCCTTTGAAGTGGACGAGATTCGTCTTTTTCAAGCATCAGCACCTTTATTTTCTGCGTCATTGCTCTGTTTTGTCTAAACTTTCTTCGATTGTCTCACTTTAGTTTAACAAGCCGTATTAATGGTTTTCGTCGATACCGTTAACCGATAAACTAGCAATAATTCTACTATTTAGAGCTTTACCCATGTTTAAAACTATTTCTAAAGGTGCAGCACTTTTTGCCGCAGTATTTGCCCTAACGGCTTGTGATAACGGCAATAGTCAGCCACAACAAGGCAAGCAATACGAAGTGTTGCCAGTCTCTCTTGCAGAGTACAACCTGGCTCCTGTTACTGAGGTGTTTTCTCTGAACTGTGGTCACTGCCGTACCATGGAACAATTTGTGCCAAAAATCGAATCTTTGACAGAACAAAAAGTCGAGAAAATGCACGTAACCTTCAATGAGAGTGCACAAATCAGCGCAATCATTTTCTACACAGCAGCAATGCAGGTGAACGGTACGCCTGACAAAGCGTTTATGGAAGAGCTATTCGCGGCGGTTCAAATGGGAGCAGAAGCGACTGCTGATGAGCGTCAAGCAGCGGTAGAGAAAGCATTCGAGTCTCGTAATCTAGTGAGCCCTTATCAACTAGACGATGCTCAACAAGCAAAACTGTTTGAATACATCACTACAGCAGAGCTGATCACGACTCGTGGTCAAATCAACTCAGTGCCTGCCTTCATCGTAAATGGTAAGTACCAAGTGATCACAGGTGGTCATGAAACCGTTGAAGCAATGGCAGACACCATCAACTATCTGCTAAAACAACCAAAATAAGACAAGGAGCTATTGTGTCTAAATTTCTGTTTCCTCTTATTATTTTTGTCCTAGCGGCATTCTTTATCTACCGCACTTGGACGAACCACAAAGTGGCAGACGAAAACTTTTCGAAGGGTCAAGAATTTCTGCTAGAAAATAGCAAGAAAGAAGGCGTGATTACCACTGAGAGCGGTCTGCAATACCTTGTACTTGAAAAAGGTACTGGTGACGTTCACCCAGCTGCAAATAGCAAAGTGAAAGTGCACTACCATGGCACACTGATCGACGGTACGGTTTTCGATAGCTCTGTAGAGCGCGGCGAGCCAATCACGTTCGGTCTAAACCAAGTAATCAAAGGCTGGCAAGAAGGCCTGCAGTACATGGTTGTCGGTGAGAAGATTCGCCTATTCGTACCAAGCACACTTGGCTACGGTAAAAATGGTACTGGCCCTATCCCACCAGCAAGCGTGCTGATCTTTGACGTGGAGCTATTGGACATCCAATAATCCTCAGCAAAAACAAAAAAACGCCGCATCAATTGCGGCGTTTTTTTATTGGGTATAATTTTCTGGCCCGAAGTATTACGCTTTCGGATAAAACACTAACTTATTCTCTTCTACCATCACACAATCCATACCCGCGGCGTGCGCAGCTTTCTTGCCTAACTCGGTATCTTCAAACACCACACAATCTTGTGCGCTCAAACCAAGTTGTTCTGCAGCCATAAGAAACGTGTCTGGGAATGGTTTATGGTTTTCAACGTCAGTAGCCGTAACCACCGCATTCAGCTTTTTCAGGATGCCTGCTTTTGCTAGTAGACGCAGTGCGCTATCGCGCTGGCTACCTGTGCCCACGGCAATCTTCTTGTTGCCAAGATGCTCATCCAAAACGGTATTAGTGCATGAGATGATTTCCCCGTGTTGCTCCATCTCAGCAAACGTGTCCATTTTGAAGCGAGAAACGGTTTTTGGATCGAGAGACAAACCATGCTGACGATTTACTTCGCCAACAATTTTGAAGCTTGGCATGCCACCTAAGCTGTGTAACCACTCTTGGTTGAAAGGGAAGTCGAAACGATCCGCCGTTGCTTGCCACGCCGCCAAATGCGCGGGCATGGTATCAATCAAGGTGCCGTCCATGTCGAAAATTAACCCTTTATAGGGGCTTAAATCTATTGTGTTCATGTCAATTCTTCTATTTGTACATCTCTGATGGTAATTTATCAGCCATCATCCCATTCCTTATTGGCATTTAGTTATCATGCTCAAAATTTCGAACTCCGTCACAATTCAAGATTGGGAAATCCAATTATTGCCTATCCGGGCTCAAGGAAATGGTGGGCAGAACGTTAATAAGGTATCGTCCGCGATACATTTGCGCTTTGACGTACGTCATTCCACATTGCCGGAATTCTATAAAGAGCGACTTCTCGCCCTTTCAGACAGTCGGATATCCAAAGATGGCGTGATCATCATTAAAGCGCAACAGTTTCGGACACAAGAGCAGAACAAAGAAGACGCACTAAATCGATTACAAGCGTTAATACAATCTGCAAGCCGACAAGAAAAGAAGCGTATTAAAACCAAACCAACTCGCGCTTCGCAACGTCGCAGACTTGATAGTAAAAACAAGCAAGCGACAAAAAAACAGCAACGCCAGAAAGTGCTGTACTAACAAACGTCAGAGCTAGCCATTGGGAGCCTTGTTGGGTTCCTTACTTTAGTCAACTATTCAGGACAAACTCTATGACTATAAGGCACAAGCTCTACTCCCTTGGAGTAATTGCCATTTTAGGTATTGTGACCCTATTGGGTACCTCGTCACACTTCGCGAACCAAAGCCAAGAGCTCAATCACGCGATTAAATTGGTTGGCGATCTCGAAATTCGTCTCCTTAACCTACGTCGCAATGAAAAAGACTTCTTGTTACGCAGCAACATCAAATACCTCGACAAATTCAATGGAAACGTCGATAAATTTGTCGGGACCGAACAAGAATTGTCTGGCATCCTAAACCGTTATGACCTCCCTTCTAGCCTCCAATTTAAACAAGACTTACTTGCCTATCAAAAAGGGTTCCAGAATTTGGTTTCCGCTTACGAGCGCTATGGTTTAAATGCCGACAGCGGTCTATTGGCAAGCTTTGAACAGGCGTTGTTGGAAGCTGAACAGAATGCAAACCACCAGCAACTGATGGCGTTAACCAAGTTCGCACAAGGCGTCAAAGCCGGGCAAATGGACGAAGGTCTGTTGCAAGGTTTGTATGTTCCTTCATTAATCGAGAATGCGCGCCAACTTGCTACGCAGAAGCAAACAATTGGAGTGGTATACAACAAAGGTTTACTGGGTGACACTCGTGCCTTATCACACGCAGTTGAAGAGCAATTTAAGACCTTCTCATCTGCGTTGAGCCAAGCGGCAGAAGCTCGTGATGCGCAAAACACCATGGTGAAACAAGTCATCACTGCCGTCGTCTTCGTTGTTATCTTCGCCTTGATTCTGCAAATTTCACGCTCAATCAATACCCGTGTTAGCAGCCTACTTGCGACGATCAAAAATATCAGCGAAAGCAACAATATGGGCTTGCGTTCAGAGTTAGCAGGCAAAGATGAATTGGCGGACATCAGCCATCACTTAAACGATCTGTTGGATAAACTTGAGCACTTGATTCACGGCACGCAAGAGAAGTCAGCACAGCTATCAGCAAGCACCGATAATATGCATCGTGAGCTTGAGGGCGTGATGGAGCAATTCCACGCTCAAGCCGATCATACTTCATCAATGGCAACTGCAGTTCAGCAAATGGTCGCCACTATTGGTGAAATCTCGGAAAGTACCTCTGTAGCAGTAGAAGGCGTTCACCAAGCTGCAAACAATGCGGAACAAGGTCGTAGCGTTGTTGAAACCACAGTAACGAATGTCGGTCAATTAACCGGTATTCTTTCGAATAGTCAGCAGTCAATCGGATCGCTTAACGAGCACGTTGCAAAGATTGGCGGTGCAGTGAACATCATCCAAGACATTGCAGAACAAACCAACCTACTCGCACTAAACGCAGCCATTGAAGCAGCGCGTGCGGGCGAGCAAGGTCGTGGCTTTGCCGTCGTAGCGGATGAAGTACGCGCACTAGCCAGCCGTACTCATCAATCGACAGAAGAAATCACTCGCGTGGTATCAGACATTCAATCGCAAATGTCGATGGTGGTATCAGATATCGATCAGTGTAACGAACAAGGTCAGCAAACTCTTCAAGCATCTGAGAAACTCGATTCAAGCCTTCAGCAGATCATCGCAGACATGCATGCAATTCAAGGTAACTCTGAACGCATCGCTTCTGCTATCGAAGAGCAAGGCATCGTGATGAATCAAGTCAGCGACTCGATTACTGAGCTGAACGTGATTTCTGAAAACAACATGCAATCCGCACAAGAATGTCTACATGAAGTCGATTCTGTCTCTGCTCAAGCCCATGACATGGACGATGCAGTCGCGGAATTTAAAACCCGTAGCGCGTAAGCCAAGTTCGCATATTCAGATTTAAATTAATACCAACAAAAAGCCCGAAGCACTCTCATGCTTCGGGCTTTTCTATTTAAGGTAACTTAGCGCTTATTCGTCATCTAGAGGAACAAGCTTAGTGCTGCCGCCGTGGATCTTTTCACGCTTTCTCTGAACCAGAGCATAGAAGCCAGGTATCAGGAAGGTACCCGCTAGAAGCACACATAACAGACCGCCAATTAGGGAAATACCCAATGAGTTCTGACTCACGTGACCCGCACCAGCAGCGAAGATCAACGGGAAGATACCCAATATGAACGACCAAGACGTCATGTTCACAGCACGGAAACGAAGCTTACCACCTTGCACCGCGGCACTATCGATATCCACATCTTTTTCTTCACGCTCTTGCTTGGCGAATTCCACAATTAGGATTGCGTTCTTCGCCGCGAGCGCTATGAGCAGGACGAGACCTATCTGAGCATACAAGTTAAGCGGCGTTCCGGTTAAGTTCAATGCAAGGAAGGAACCTAACGTTGCCACTGGCACCACTAGGATGATCGCTAGAGGAATACTCCAACTCTCGTACTGCGCCACCATGAACAAGTAGATAAAGATCAACGCCAATGCGAACGCGTAAATCGCTTGGTTACCTGCTAATACTTCTTGGTAAGCCATACCCGTCCACTCGTAAGTGTAACCTTGTGGCAGAACTTCAGCCGCGACACGTTCCATAGCTGCAATCGCGTCACCACTTGAATAACCCGGTGCAGGTTGACCTTGAATGATGGCACTACGGTACATGTTATAACGCCATGCGACATCCGGCTCAAACACCTGCTCGTAGCTCACTAATGTACTCAGTGGCACCATATCGCCGCTCGAAGAACGAACGTGGAAACGCTCAAGATCTTCCATGCTGCTGCGGTGTTCGCTGTCTGCTTGCATGGTCACACGGAAGTTCTTACCAAACATGGTGAAGTCGTTCACGTATAGCGAGCCAAGGTTACCTTGCAATGTTTGGAAGATTGACGACAGTGGAATACCTAACTGTTGTGCTTTCTCGCGGTCGATGTCGACATAGTAATGCGGTACGTTTGCACGGAAGGTACTGAAGGTGTACGCGATTTCTGGCGCTTGGTTAGCAGCCTGAATCATTTCCCCCATTACCATCGACAAATCCGTGCGGCTACGACCTAGCGTGTCTTCCAGTACAAATTCAAAGCCAGAAGCTGCGCCCATACCCGGAACTGCCGGAGGCCCCATGGCAAATACCACCGCTTGAGGAAGTTCCATTGCAGCACGACCGTTGATACGGTTTGCAATAGCGTTAGCAGCGTGTTCACCGTCAAGCGAGTTACGCGTGTCCCAATCATGCAGTTTGATGAACAGAGACGCACCGTTTGATGCTGCGGCGCCTGTCATGAATGAGTAACCATTGGCAACCGTCACGCCATCAACACCCGGCTCTTGCTCAACCATCTTCATCAGTTCATTGGTCACTTCTTCGGTACGAGAAAGTGACGCAGAATCTGGAAGCTGCACGTTCACCAACAAAATACCTTTATCTTCTTGAGGTACAAACGCCGTAGACGTTGTTTTCGCAAAGAACGTTACTGCGGCAACCGCGACGAAGAAGAAAGCAATCAGCAACATAGACTTCTTAACCAAGAAGCCAGCGATCTGACCGTAGCGTGCTGTTACACGCTCTAGACCACGGTTGAACGCTTGGAACCAGTTTGCCGTGTTGCCACCACCCTGCTTCAATACCAGCGAACAAAGTGCAGGAGACAGCGTTAGTGCGTTAATAGACGAGATCACTACCGAGATACAGATCGTCAGTGCGAACTGACGGTACATGATGCCGGTAATACCGGGTAGCATGGCTACTGGTAGGAATACCGCCAATAGAACCAAGGTCGAGGTAATGATTGGCCCCGTTACTTCTTTCATCGCCAGCAAAGTCGCTCTACGCGGTGAAATGGTTGGGTCTTTCGCCATGGTGGTATCGACATTTTCGATAACTAGAATCGCGTCATCTACCACGATACCGATGGCGAGGATCAAACCGAACAAGGTTACCGTGTTAATGGTAAAGCCCGTCGCCTGCATGATAGCGAATGTACCGATAAGGGATACTGGAATCGCAACAACAGGAATTAAGGTTGCGCGCGCACTACCAAGGAACAGGTAAGTAACTGCAATTACCAACAAGATCGCTTCAATCAGCGTTTTCACTACACCCTTGATCGACTCAGCAACGAACACGGTTGTGTCATAACTGGTTTCGTAAGCCATGCCTTCAGGGAAGTTCGTGCTTAAGCGCTCAAGCAAATCCATAACTGCTTGACCACTTTCCAGTGCGTTTGCGTCTGACTGCAGTGACAGAGCAACGATCGACGCATCTTGACCACGGAACTTACCGTTACCGTCATAGAACTTCTTGCCAAGCTCAACTCGAGCGACGTCTTTTAGGTATACCGTAGAACCATCTGGGTTTGCACGAAGTACTACATCCTCAAACTCGCTCACGCTCTCGAGACGGCCTTTGGTCACCAAGTTGAATTGAACTTCTTGAGGGTTGTTGTACGGCGCAGCACCGATACGACCTGCCGCCACTTGTACGTTCTGCTCTGCCAGTGCCGAGTACACATCGGTTGTTGTGAGATTCAGGTTAGCCATTTTTTCTGGGTCTAACCAAACACGCATTGCGTATTCACCACCACCGATAACGTTAACTTCACTGATGCCCTTAACACGCGCCAGCTGGTCTTTTACGTTCAGGTTGATGTAGTTGATAAGAAACTTGTCGTCATACTTACCGTCTGGTGAGTAGAAGTTAAGAACCATCAACAAGTCAGGAGAGCGCTTTTTCACCGTTACGCCTACCATGCGCACTTCTTGAGGCAGTTTTGACTCAATCTGCGATACACGGTTTTGCACGTTAACCTGTGCCATATCTGGGTCAGTACCCACATCGAAGGTGACGTTTAGGCTGTAAGAACCATCGTTAGCACTCTTTGAAGACATGTAAATCATGTTTTCAACGCCGTTCACGGAGGTTTCTATTGGGTCGGCTATCGCCTGCTCCACAACCTCAGCACTTGCACCCGTGTAGAATGCTGTCACGCTCACCGATGGTGGACTGATTTTAGGATATTCTGCAACGGGCAAAATCGCTAATGAGATGGCACCTGCCAACGTCAAGATGATCGAAATAACCAGTGCGAATTTCGGTCTTTGAATAAAGAAACGACTTAACATGGCGCCTCCTACTGTTTGTCTTCAGCAGGTGATTGAATGCGCACTTCTACACCGTTACGTACACGTTGTAGACCTTGTGTAATCACTGTATCGTCCTTGTCCAGACCGTCTTTGATGATGATACCTTGCTCGACTTGAGCACCAACTTCAACGTTACGGCGCTCCGCAACATTACCTTCAGCCATCACCATGACAAAGTCACCTTCTAGGTCCGTTTGCACTGCGCGTCGAGGAATCACGATAACGTCTTTCGCATTCTTATCGCGAAGATTTACTTTAATGTGCTGACCAGGAAGTAGCTTCTGATCCGGGTTTGGCACCACCGCACGCATCGCGATCGTACCAGTCTGCGTGTTAATACGGTTACCCAAGAAGTCCAATTGACCTAGATGCTCAAAGTACTCGCCGTTTTCCAGTTCAAGCTGAACCTCAACACCACTCGACTCTGCACTACCGTCGCCTTTAATACCATCCATACCAAGATTTAAACGCTCACGCTCACTTACACTGAATGACGTATGCACTGGGTCTAGGCTGACTAATGTGGTCAAAATGCCAGAAGATGGTGAAAGCAGATCACCCGTACTTACTTTGCTGTCACTGATGCGGCCGCTGAATGGGGCTCGAATTTGGGTGTAAGAAAGGTTTACTTCCGCAAGCTTAAGCTGAGCGTTTGCCGCCTCTAGCTCTGCACGAGCACCCAGCAACGTCGCCGTCAACGCATCGAACTCAGATTGGGAAATACTGCCACGTGGCAACAAGTTTTTACCACGTTGGTGGTCGAGTTCTGCTTTTTTAAGCGCCGCTTTTGCTTGAGCTAGCGCCGCTTTTGCACTCGCCACTTGCGCTTCAAAAGATGAAGGCTCAATGGAGTACAACAACTGCCCTTTCTCCACCATCTGACCTTCGTCGAAATGGCGGGCTTCAAGATAGCCGGAGACTTGTGCCGTGATATTCGTATCTTCTACTGCTTCAATGCGACCGATGTAAGACTTGCTCGGTTGGTAGTCGATAATTGTGACATCCTGAGTCACAACAAGAGGAGCTGGCGCCCCCTTCTGGGCATTGCTTGCTTCTCCGCATCCCGCGAGGATAGCTGTTGCCGCCATTAGTGCGACGAGTGGTTTCTTTTGCATGTATATACCGTCTTTATAGAACAGGGTTCGTTTGACAATACCCTAACCTTACAGGGTGCTTTGTCCGAAAACTTCAAGAGAAACCGGGGAAAGTGTATCAAAGTGTAAGCCGATGAAACGACTCGCAAACATGGTGATCAGCAGGATAAAATTGTTGCGATCATGTACACGAATCACGCTGAAAATCACTGTGATGTTGTGGTGAAAACATACCGATAAATTAGACAATAATTCATCAGCTTCACGTAAAAATCGAAACTTCATAATTACCGCGAGTGTTTTGACTATTTTTTTAAACTGAATGCGTTATCATGCAGACAATTCAAAGCTTTCGACCGAGAGGATGAGTATGATTTCTAAATGGGAGAAACGGTTCTACCAGATGGCTGAACTTGTTGCGTCATGGAGTAAAGATCCATCCACACAAGTTGGCGCGGTAATCACCAAAAATAACCGCATTGTTTCTGTTGGCTTTAACGGCTACCCACACGGCGTATCTGACAGCGTTGATACAGATGAACGCGAACTGAAATATCTAAAAACGCTTCACGCAGAAGAGAACGCAATTTTGTTTTCGAAGCGTGACTTAGATGGTTGTGATATTTGGGTAACCCACTTCCCTTGCCCGAACTGCGCAGCAAAAATCATTCAAACAGGGATTGCACGTGTAAGCTGCCCTGAACAATCTGAAGATTTCTTATCTCGCTGGGGCGACAAGATTCAAGTGAGCCAAGACATGTTCGACCAAGCGGGTGTGGAAGTAAACTGGCTACCAATCAACGAGATCGAAGAGAAAAGCGTTCGTTAAGACGTTACTCAGCTTTTGTGTAAATGTTCAGACACTCTAAACATTTGCCAAAACCAACCAAAAAGCCCAGACACATGTCTGGGCTTTTGTTTATCTCTTTGGTGAGATTAATTAATTGGCACGATTAACCGTGCTTCTTGGCCGTTAGCTCAGCAATCTTAACGATCACTTGAACAGACTTCTCCATCATCTCTACGGAGATAAACTCATGGATACCGTGGAAGTTGTAGCCACCAGTGAAGATGTTCGGACAAGGCAAGCCCATGAACGACAAACGGGCACCGTCTGTACCACCACGAATTGGCTTAATAAGAGGCTCAACATCGCACACTTCCATCGCTTGTTTCGCCAAATCGATAATATGTGGATATGGTTCAACCATTTCACGCATGTTGTAATAGCTGTCAGTGAGCTTCAACTCAACCGAACCGTGCTTCAAGCCTGCGTTCATATCATCGACTAGCTTCTGCATAAAGGCTTTGCGATTTTCCAGACCTTCACGGTCAAAGTCACGAATGATGTAGCCTAACTCACTACGAGCCACACCAAGTTCACCAGATTTTAGGTGGAAGAAACCTTCGTAGCCTTCTGTGGTTTCTGGCGTTTGATCTTCTGGCATCTGCACTTGGAATTTAGCCGCCAAGTTCATCGCATTAACCAGTTTGCCTTTCGCAGTGCCTGGATGAACACTCACGCCATGGAAAATGACATCCGCACTGGTTGCATTGAAGTTTTCGTATTCCAGCTCGCCTTGAGGGCCACCATCAATGGTGTACGCCCATTCCGCGCCGAACTTCTCAACATCAAACAAGTCAGCGCCACGACCGATCTCTTCATCTGGCGTGAAGCCAATACAAATATCACCGTGTGGGATGTCTGGATTTTCAATCAGCATAGCGACCGCAGAAAGAATCTCAGCAATGCCTGCTTTGTTGTCAGCGCCAAGAAGCGTTGTGCCATCTGTGGTAATAAGGTTGTGGCCATGAAGCTCGTGCAAATCAGGATACTGCACCGGAGAAAGCACTTCATCACCTAGACCAAGTGCGATATCGCCACCTTGGTAGTCTTCAATAAACTGTGGGTTTACGTTCTTACCTGAAGCATCAGGGGCGGTATCCATGTGCGCGATAAAGCCAATAGCAGGCACATCATAATCAACGTTCGATGGCAGTTTTGCCATTAGGTAGCCGTTATCACTTAATGTCACATTGCTTAAGCCAAGCTCTATCATTTCTTTTTTAAGCAACTGTGCAAACACCAGTTGTCCGCTGCTACTTGGACAAGCTGATTCATGGGGATTAGATTGAGTATCGAACGTGACGTAGCGAAGAAATCTTTCAACTAAATGCTTCATAATTATTCTCATTGTTTTGAGCGAAGGATGCCACGCACAGGGATGTAAGGTGTGCGAGGATCCTATCCAACATGGTTCGACAAGTCATGTTACGCTCATGCCACAATAAGAATTTGCTTTGAATCAGTTTTTCATTAGAAAGTGCTGACAGGCTCCATCAGCACTCACATTAAGAGGTTGTTTTATAGAGAATTAATTCAATAAGTCTTCAGCAAGCTCTCGCCATTCACGGACTTTCCCGTGGAAGTGTCGCCACTGTTTATCACTCATTGTTTGGGAAATATCTAGGGTGAATTGATCCGTTAGTGCAATATTATGATCAATATTCTTGGTTAGTTGATCACTATAATAACTTTCTGGCTCAAATAAGAGTTTCATGAATACCTGCTGGTAAACCACGCTGTTACTTTTATTTTCGAAAAGGTATTCGAGTTCTTGAATTATAGAAGAGCGATAGTCACGCCATAGTGGACTATTTATGATCACATCTTGAGAAAGCTGTTTGGCGCGTGCTTTTTGTTGTCTTGATAATTTACCAAGCCATTCTTCCATCCACTCTTCAGTATTCTCTAAGACAACTTCTCGCAGCTCTTGTTCCGTTTTACCTGCGTATTTTTCATCCCGCTCTTTGTAACGTTCTTTGATACTATCGATAAACTCGATTTCTTGTTTGCTGTCGAGCTGCATACTCAGTGAAAACAGGTCTGGTGCCGCTTTGGAAACCAAACGTTGATAGTGGTCGCGCATTTGCTCTCGGTTCGATTGCAAGGCGCCCAACGTAACGCTGTCTTTATTAAGCGCTTCTAATTGTTTTAAGTGATCGATATATAAAGGTAATTCCTCTTCTTTATGCCAATCCGCTAATAATAATATACGCTCTTCCAGCAACGCCTCTTGTTCTCCATCTAGGGAGACATAGTCATCTAAATATTCAATCACTACCCAATCAAGATTACTGTATAGAAATTTTTTAGCACACCCGGCTAACACCAAAATAGATATCAAGATGCATCCATATCGAACCGCTTTATTAGATAAACTTTTTAATTTCATCACCGATCCATATTCCCTTTTTTATTGATTAAGTTCTATACTCAATCTAAATCACTTATTATTGCGGCAAACTTTCGTCAGTCCGGCAAAGTGACATTGCCACTCTTGTAGTATATAGAGTTTGAAATTAACTTTTTTATCACAACTATTCGCAAAAAAGTGAGTTAGGGCGCAATTTTAGGCCAAATCTTGAACGATACAGCGTTCTTTAAATGGCATATAAGTTGCATCAATAACAACTGGATAGTTTATGGAGGCGTAGCATGGCTGCTGCTGAGCAACTTGATACGAGTGTAGAGTACGAAATTCGTTACTTCGAAGAGGGGAAAATCCACAGTATGAATGTCGTCGCGGAAGATAAACGCGCGGCACATCATTACTATTTGGAGTGCGGCAAACACAACAGTGACCTGTACTCAATTCGCCCAGACAAATGAAAAACCGCCCTAACTCGGGCGGTTTTTTGTATCTGGCGTTTTTAGAGTGGGCGCTTAAAGGTTATTTAATTTCACCAAATCGCTCTAGGTAAAGCACGGTTGCTGCTGTACGAGAAGGCACTTTTAGCTTCTTGAGTAAGCTCTTCATGTGCACTTTAACAGTCGATTCAGAGATGAACAGACGGTCGGCGATCTGCTTGTTTCGGAAGCCACGTGCGACCTCCTGCAAGATCTGCGTTTCACGGTCGGTCAGCGTATCGAACACGTCTTCTTGCCCTTCTCGCTCATTAAGGTATTTAGCTACCGCTTGGCTGTATGCCTTATCCCCTTCGTGCGCTTGTTTCAGCAATTCAACCAATTCATCTGGCTCAGTATCCTTTAACAGGTAACCATCAGCTCCACTTCGCACAATGGCTTCGATGTCGGCAGGGCTATCCGATACCGTCAGGATCACGATACGAGCTTCACAACCGTCTGCGCGCAGCGCTTTCAGCGTATCTAGGCCTGACATGCCTTTCATGTTCAGATCAAGAAGTACCAAATCCAGTTCTAGTTCGTGAGCTGTAGCAACCGCATCTGCGCCGCTGCTTGCCTCTGCAACCACTTCAAACTCTGGCTCGAAACTGAGAAGCTGATGAATACCACGCCTCATGAGTGGGTGATCATCCACCAGCATTACTTTACACACTGTCAATGTTTACTTCCTTACTATGTTGGAATTCTAGTCTTACGATACAGCCGCTGTTCGTTGCAGCTTCAATTTGCAAATCTGCATGCAATCTTGTTGCTCGCTCTTGCATGATGCTCATACCGTAATGATTTAATTTTTCGTCTTGCTGCTCAAAGCCTATACCATCATCGGCAACCGTCACTGTGACTTTCCCATCAGAATCAAGACATTGAATCTCGATATTGTTTGCTTGAGCATGCTTGATTGCATTTATCGTCGCTTCTCTAATCAACTGTAGTAGATGGACCTGTTGGTGCGCATCTAATTCTGTTGAAGAAAGCTCATTATTAAGTGAGATATTCGCTGCTGTTTGATCATCAAGCATCGAAACCATCTCCTGCAGCGCCTGACCAAAGCTGCCTTCTTTTATCGTTAAGCGGAATGTCGTCAAAAGCTCTCTTAACTGGGTGTATGCCGCCGATAATCCAGTATCCAATTCAGCAATCACTTGATTGGTCTGAGCAATTGCTTTCTCGTCTGGAATATTCTTCACGCTTCTTTTAAGCAGCGATACTTGAATCTTCAAATAAGACAGAGCTTGAGCCAATGAATCATGTAACTCACGCGCGATAGTAGCGCGCTCTTCCATTAGCAGTAGCTGTTCTGCTTGTCTTTGTGCTCGGTTGTAATATACCGCACGAGATAAGATTTGAACAAAGTTATCAATAAGAGACTCATTCGGGCACGGTAGGCCCGCTTTCCAATGTAGATACCCAAGGTGTACGCCATCTAGCGTTAGTGTTTTGGTGTGACATTCACTGTCACATTCATGACGACACTCCTCCCCTTCAGTAAGTATCCAGTTTGGTTCCCCTATTTGGTCTATTTCGAGCTTAACAGCACGAATTCCTTCCAAACTTGCAATATGTTGTAAAATCGCTTGGAAATTTTCTTGATGGATGCGAGAAGCAGTCAACTCTTTCGACGAATCATACAATACTCTAAGCGATTGGTTTGCGTGTTGCAGCTTACGTGTTTTCTCGTCCACCGCTTGCTCCAAACCTCGATAGAGCTTACCAAGATCGTTCGCCATCCTATTGAAAGTTCTGGTCAAAATGCCCATTTCGTTATCACTTGAAACATTGAGCGAAACGTTAAACGAGCGATTCTGAATTTGCTCACTAGCAAACACCAGCGCACGAAGCGGCCTGACGACTTCTAGCCGAACAAAGTGCACAACGAACATACTCACACACAGTATGCCGCCAAGCCCTAACCCACCAATCCAAGCTAAGTTGATCAGTTTTTGTTCTGAATAGTTCTGTAGCTTAAATACGAAGGCATCAATTTGTTGAACAAAACCAGCGACTAAGATCAGATATTGGTCCCTGTCTTGGCTCTTAAGTACCGATTTCAGTTCATGCCAACGAAGAATCAGTCGGTAGTAGTCTTTTGTAATATCTTCTGGCACTGACCAATGTTGAAGCGCCAGCATTGAATGTGAGTAAATTGACTGCTCAAATAAGTCAATATGTGAAGAATAGTCAACAGATTCACTTTGAATATCATGAGCTAAACGATAGCTCTGCATTCGCATTGAGCCCGCTACGTTTACCGCTTCTGCATCATTAAGGCTCGACGCAAGAGTGAAAATAGCAAAGCCAGTTGTCGCCACTGAAAGAAGCAAAATCAACATCATGGCAGATGCGATTGTGCGTGTTACTGACTTTTTCACATTTTTAAACAACTCTGAACTCCGCTCGTTTGATAACCATGTTTGCCTTTATACAACACGCATTATCTTTCAACTTTATCAATATGTGATCACCTGCGTCGGAATTTATTGATCTAAAACAATATAGCATCCCAATTACCTCCTAAGAGGTATTTATACATATATGTCAAAAACTACAATTTCATGTACTTAAATGACAGTTTATTAATGAAATTGTGGACTATGCTTAGTTTGGGTTTCAATTTCCGAGGTGACTAAGTGGTAGACCTTTCTAGAAGAAGACTTTTTGCACGTAAAACGCAACCGGACAATTCGGTACGTCTTCCTTGGTTAGCTAAGCCAACTCAATTCACAGACGATTGCACTCGTTGCGGTAAATGCATCGAGGCGTGCGAAACTAAAATTATAACAAAAAGCGACGGTGGGTTTCCCGCTGTCGATTTTTCTATTGATGAATGCACCTTTTGTTACCAATGCGCCGAGGCTTGCCCAGAGCCGCTGTTTTTAGCGGAAGCGGAACAGCCTTGGCAGGCAAAAGCAAGCATCAATGATAGCTGTTTAGCAAAACAAAATGTCGAATGCCGAAGCTGTGGGGACATGTGCGACCCGATGGCAATTCAGTTCAAGTTAGAGCTTGGCAAAGTAGCACAACCAAATTTAGACCTTGATGAGTGTAATGGCTGCGGCGCCTGTGTCTCAGTGTGCCCAACTTCATCCATCAATGTGAGCAATATAACAGCCTAGCCGTCAGTGGTCGGCACGAAAGGCGATAAAACGAGAGAGATGTATGTCACTAAACGAAGTGCACATTTCGAGTCTGGTAGTCCATGTTCTGCCTGAACATCTGGCTGAAGTGAAAACCCAGATTGAAGCGTACGAAAACGCAGAGATCTACGGTGACAGTCCAGAAGGCAAAATCGTGGTGGTGCTAGAAACTGAGAACCAAGGTTTCATCACCGACACTATCGATGCGATTAATAATTTACCGAATGTCTTGAGCACAGTACTGGTTTATCACCAAATCGAAACTGGGCTTGAAGAAACGGAAGAAAAAGACACTGGAACACAACATTCCCAAATCGAGGGTGAAGTATGAAAATGACAAGACGTGCGTTTGTGAAAGCAAACGCGGCTGCATCAGCTGCTGCTGTCGCAGGTATTACACTACCAGCTTCTGCAACCAACCTGATTGCAAGCTCTGATCAAACCAAAATCACATGGGACAAAGCGCCTTGTCGTTTCTGTGGTACAGGCTGTTCTGTTCTTGTTGGTACACAAAACGGCAAAGTGGTAGCAACTCAGGGTGACCCTGAAGCACCAGTAAACAAAGGCCTTAACTGTATCAAAGGTTACTTCCTTTCTAAGATCATGTACGGTCAAGACCGCCTAACTCAGCCTCTTCTACGTATGAAAGACGGCAAATACAGCAAAGACGGCGACTTCGCTCCTGTATCTTGGGATACCGCTTTCGACATCATGGCTGAAAAATGGAAAGCCTCTCTAGAGAAGAAAGGTCCAACAAGCATCGGTATGTTTGGTTCTGGTCAATGGACAGTAATGGAAGGTTATGCCGCTGCCAAAATGATGAAAGCAGGCTTCCGTTCAAACAACATCGACCCGAACGCACGCCACTGTATGGCGTCTGCGGTAGTAGGCTTCATGCGTGCATTTGGTATCGACGAACCAATGGGCTGTTACGATGACTTCGAGAACGCAGATGCCTTCGTTCTTTGGGGTTCAAACATGGCAGAAATGCACCCAGTTCTTTGGACTCGTATTACTGACCGTCGTCTAAGCCACCCTCACGTTAAAGTGAACGTGCTTTCTACTTACTACCACCGTTCATTTGAGTTGGCAGACCACGGCTACATTTTCAATCCTCAGTCTGACCTTGCGATTGCTAACTTCATCGCAAACTACATCATCGAAAACGATGCAGTAAACTGGGACTTCGTGAACAAGCACACGAACTTCACTCAAGCAGATACTGACATCGGCTACGGTCTACGTGACGATGATCCGCTACAAAAAGCAGCGAAGAACCCGAACTCTGGAAAGCTAACTTCTATCTCTTTCGAAGAGTACAAGAAGTCAGTTGCACCATACACAGTAGAGAAAGCATCTGAAATCTCTGGTGTAGAGAAAGAAAAACTAATCGAGCTTGCGAAGCAATACGCGGATCCTAACACTAAAGTAATGTCTCTATGGACGATGGGTATGAACCAACATACTCGTGGTGTATGGATGAACAACTTGGTTTACAACATCCACCTACTAACCGGTAAGATTGCGACTCCGGGTAACAGCCCATTCTCACTAACAGGTCAGCCATCAGCATGTGGTACGGCTCGTGAGGTTGGTACATTTGCTCACCGTCTACCAGCTGACATGGTGGTTGCTAACCCTAAACACCGTAAGATCGCAGAAGACATCTGGAAGCTACCAGAAGGTACTATCCCACCGAAACCGGGCTTCCACGCGGTACTTCAAGACCGTATGTTGCATGACGGCGTTCTGAACTGTTACTGGGTTCAATGTAACAACAACATGCAAGCAGGTCCGAACATTAACTCTGAGCGTCTTCCGGGTTACCGTAATCCAGACAATTTCATCGTGGTTTCAGACCCATACCCAACAGCAACCGCGCAGGCGGCTGACCTTGTTCTTCCGACCGCAATGTGGATTGAGAAAGAGGGTGCTTACGGTAACGCAGAGCGTCGTACTCAAGCTTGGTATCAACAAGTAGAGACCATCGGTGATGCAAAATCTGACCTATGGCAGGTAATGGAATTCTCGAAACGCTTCAAGATGGAAGAAGTGTGGCCAGAAGAGCTACTTGCAAAAGCACCAGAGTACCGCGGCAAGACTATGTACGACATGCTGTTCAAAAACGGTCAAGTCGACAAGTTCCCTATCGAAGAAGCGCGTGAGATGAACGATGACGCTCACCACTTCGGCTACTACGTACAGAAAGGTCTGTTCGAAGAGTACGCGACGTTTGGTCGTGGTCACGGTCACGATTTGGCACCATACGATGTTTACCACACAGTGCGTGGTCTACGTTGGCCGGTTGTGGATGGCAAAGAAACACAATGGCGCTTTAAAGAAGGCTCTGACCCGTACGCGAAAGCGGGATCAGGTTGGGACTTCTACGGCAATGCTGACGGTAAAGCGAAGATCATCTCTGCACCATACGAAGCGCCACCAGAAGTGCCAAACGAAGAGTTTGACCTATGGCTATGTACTGGCCGTGTTCTTGAGCACTGGCACACTGGTACTATGACTCGTCGTGTACCAGAGCTTTACAAAGCGGTTCCTGACGCGGTGGTTTACATGCACCCTGCTGATGCGAAGAAACGCAACGTACGCCGTGGTGAAGAAGTTCTGATTGCAAACAAACGTGGTGAAGTTCGCGTTCGCGTTGAAACTCGCGGCCGCAACCGTCCACCTGAAGGCTTGGTATTCGTACCGTTCTTTGATGCCCGTATTTTGATTAACAAGTTGATTCTTGATGCGACTGACCCTCTGTCTAAACAGACAGACTTTAAGAAGTGTCCAGTCAAAATCACGAAAGTTGCTTAACCGTCAAATAACGAATGCAAGGGCCGTCTACTCGGCGGCCTAAAAAGAATTTAAGCCATAAGGCGGAGATGAAATGATGAAAAAATACCTTATCGCACTTTTATCTGTAGGTGCTTTATTGACAGGCGTTGCACAAGCAGAACTGGATAACCCAGGCGGCACAGGCGGTCTCGACTCGCTACGTGGCAGCGCGCAACTTGAAGACACGCGTCCTGCAGATGATTTTAAAGACTTTCCAAAAGACCAAATCGTTGCAGACAGCTATGTATATCAGCCGCCACTGATCCCACATAGCATCCGTAACTACGAAGTGTCTTTGAACGCAAACAAATGTCTAGCATGTCACAGCTGGAAAAATGCTAAAGACGCAGGCGCTACCAAAATCAGTGTAACGCACTACGTTAACCGTGAAGACGCGGTATTGGCAGATATGTCACCACGTCGTTACTTCTGTTTGCAATGTCACGTTCCACAAACCGATGGTAAACCATTAGTGGAAAACGAGTTTAAGGCAGTCGATTCGCTTCAGTAATTGAAACGCGAGTACTAAGAGGTTACTTATGAAAATACTTAAAGCGTTTTGGAAGAGACTGTCGAGCCCAAGCAAAGCTGCCGCTGGTGTAGTTTTGTTCTTAGGCTTTGCTGGTGGTCTTCTGTTTTGGGGCGCATTCAACACGGGTATGGAAGCGACCAACACAGAAGAGTTCTGTTCTGGCTGTCACGCTCCTATCGTCGCTGAAATTCAAGAAACGATCCACTACTCGAACCGCTCTGGTGTTCGTGCAATCTGTTCAGACTGTCACGTACCACATGAATGGACCGATAAAATAGTTCGTAAAGTTCAAGCATCTAAAGAGCTGTTTGCCCACTTCGTAACGAAGACCATCGATACGCCAGAGAAGTTCCAAGCACGTCGTGAGCACCTTGCCGAACGTGAGTGGGCGCGTATGAAGAAAAACGACTCTCTTGAATGTCGCAACTGTCACCAGTTCGATTACATGGACTACTCTCAGCAAGGTAAACGTGCCTCAGCGCAGCACTCTACAGCGTTGGCGTCAGGCGACAAAACTTGTGTAGATTGTCACAAAGGTATCGCACATAAACTGCCTGACATGCACGGCGTTGAAGGCTGGCAATAAGGAGAAATACAGACAATGAGTAATCTTGAATCCTTTATCTGGCACTTCCTTGGATACAGTGCAATGCCAGTCATTATTCTTTCCGGCTTTGTCGGAGTAGCAGCAATCTCTCTATGGCTACTCTCACTAGGTAAGGATAAAGAGGTCTAAACCACCTCAAACCAGTCGACATTTTTGCCTATTTTGTTGACGGAAAACGCCAAGCATTTACTTGGCGTTTTTTCATTGTATCCTAAACAACCCTCGTCACTAACAGGCTCTAAAAGCTCCTCTTCTGACCCACATTCAGAAACCCTAAAGCACAATATCACTGTACCCTTCTCTGCTTTACCCTGAAACGTTAGAAACAAAAAAGGCGACCATTATAGTAGGCCGCCAAATGAGACTGCTGTGAGGAGCAGTTTAGGACTCTTTAATAGGCAAAACTTGCTTTACGTATTGGCCAGGCGCTTCATCAATCACAGGGTTCTGCTCAGAACCTACAGGGAAAGGCTCAACTTGCTCTTCTGGATTGAATTGCAACAACCATTGATGCCAATGCGTCCACCAAGAGCCTTCTTGATGATTCGCGTTGTTAAACCACTCATCTGCCGAGTCATCAAGGTTGTCGTTTAGCCAGTAGCCGTATTTGTTTTTTGCAGGGTGATTGACGATACCAGCAATGTGCCCTGATTCACCCAAAACAAAGGTCTTGTTGCCACCTGTGTTTAGTGCGCCGCGATATGTACCCTGCCACAACGCGATATGGTCTTCTTTGGTCGACACAAAGTAGCTTGGGATCTTAATCTTATTCAAGTCGATCCACACGCCACCGATCTTCACGCCCTTGTCTTGGACTAGCTTGTTCTCTAGATAGAGTTCACGCAATAAGAAGTTATGAGAAGCGGCACTCACGTTCGTACTGTCGCTGTTCCAGTAAAGCAGATCAAAATCAACCGGGCTATTACCTTTCAAGTAATTATCGACATAGTAGTTCCAGTACAGACTGTTTTCGCGGAGTAAGCTAAATGTCACACTCAAAGAACGACCGTCCATGTAACCTTTCGCATTATTCTGCGTTTCAATGGCACTAATAATCGTGTCGTTGATGTACGCTCCAACTTCACCCGGTTGAGAGAAATCGAGTAACGTTGTAAAGAAGCTTGCAGACTTAATGCGCTTCTTCATACGCTTCGCCGCATAGTACGCAACCGTGCTAGCCAGAACCGTACCACCGATGCAATAACCCGCTGCGTTGATTTGCTCTTGACCTGTGATGTCTTCAATTGCAGTCACAGCTTTAGCGACGCCTTCCGTCACGTAGTCACCAAACTCAACGTGAGCTTGCTCTTTACCTGGGTTTCGCCACGACATCATAAATACGCTATGGCCTTGCTCTAATAGCCAACGAACCATGGAGTTCTTCGCCGTTAGGTCAAGGATGTAGTATTTATTGATGAAAGGCGGAACGATCAGCAACGGCGTCGCATTGACTTTTTCTGTCAAAGGACGGTACTGAATCAACTCAAACAGTTCGTTTTGAAAAACTACATCGCCAGCAGTCGTTGCCACGTCATCACCGACACGAAACGCATTATTGTTGGTCATGCGCACTTTGAGAATATCCGCACTCGACTCGACATCTTCTTTTAACTTCTCTAAACCCGTTAGGAGGTTCTCACCATTTTGCTCAAGAGTGAGTTTTAGCAGCTCAGGGTTAGTCGCAATGAAGTTTGATGGGGAAAGTGCGTTGATGGCTTGACGAGAGAAGAAGGTAATACGCTCTTTGGTTTTCTCATCCAACCCTTCGATTGAGTCAAGTGTGTCTAGGTAGGTTTTGCTAAATAACAAATAAGATTGTTTGATAAAGCTGTACATGGCTTCTTGCTGCCAAGCATCGTTTGAGAAACGCTTATCACCCTTCTCTGCTTCAATAATCTGTGTTTGATTGCCTGCGAGAGCGACATTCTGCCAAATTTGAAGCTGCTGTTCCCACCACTCTGCTTGCAATTTCAAGATGGCAGCAGGTTGGTTCGCCGCTTGTTCGAACAGTTTAGCAGTATCCTCGAAGTTCACTTCTTGCATAGCCTTATTCAAAGGAGAATTCACGACTGCCTTGTTCACTTCGAAATCATGCCACCACTGTTGATTGGTTTCCTGAAGTTTTACAAGATAGTCCGAAAAGAAGTGTTGAAACATAGTCTTACTCCTATATTCGGAAAAAACAACGCCGCCCAAGAATGCGGGCGGCGATAAGTGGACATATTACGCAGGAGTAACAGTCTTTAGGTTTTCCGAAGTCATTTGCTCAACGTCTTCTTTGAACTCTTTCGCGATAGCTTGCAGCTTGTTGCTGTCATCCATCATCTGCTGAGAAAGCTTAGTAAGAACGGTAAGTTGTTGGCTGTTGAAAGCGGTTAAAGAAGTCACGTCTTTGATTTCTGACGCCGCTTTCATTTGATTTAGGCCAACTTCGCTGTATGTACGGATTGCGTTCAATTGTAGCTCAGTAAGAACCTCTACGTTCTTTGTCACTAGCTTGTTGAACTTCAAGTATGGTTCTAGATTCTTTTCAGTTTGATCGCTAAAAGTTTTGAAGAAATCAGTGTACATGGTTTATCTCCTAGAGAAAGAATTAAAAATTTCCGTTTAAATAACTATTTAACTGCTTTTACAACCACAGCCGTGCCCATACCGCCGCCCACACAAAGTGAAGCAACACCGTATTGACCGTCTTGTTTGTGAAGTTCGTGTACTAGCGTAACCAGAATACGGTTACCCGACGCACCGAGTGGGTGACCCAATGCGATAGCGCCACCATTAAAGTTGGCCTTATCTTGAATTGAGCTCACTGGTACTTGGTTGGTTTCTGCCAGTTTATGAATCACACCTAGCGCTTGCGCAGCAAAGGCTTCATTCAATTCATAAACATCAATGTCGCTGGTTTTCAGCTCGGCTTTTTGCAGCGCCTTGTTGACTGATTCCACAGGACCAAGACCCATAACCTTAGGATCTAAACCTGATTGAGCATAGCTCACCACTTCAGCAATTGGCGTTAAGCCGTGCGCTTGAACCGCGCTCTCTGATGCTAAAATGATGGCACTTGCTCCGTCGTTTATGCCTGAAGCGTTACCTGCGGTTACTGTACCTTCACGGTCAAACGCAGGGCGTAGCTTGCTCAAACCTTCTAGTGTCGCGTTTGCTTTTGGGTATTCATCCGTATCAAATACGACGGTTTCGCGACGCTGCTTGACTTCTACAGGAACAATTTCGTCTTTGAATTTGCCTGCTTCAATCGCTGCCACCGCTTTTTGTTGGCTTGAGAGTGCATATTCGTCTTGTTGTTGACGCGATAGACCCACTTCCTTAGCCACATTTTCAGCAGTTACGCCCATGTGGTATTGGTTGTAAACGTCCGTCAAACCGTCAGCAATAAGGAGATCTTTCAACTCCATGTTGCCCATTTTGTTACCGTCGCGCACAACGCTAGGCACGATGAATGGGATTTGCGACATGACCTCAACGCCCGCTGCTACAACGACTTCTGCATCGCCACTGCGAATATGAGAAACGCCATCCATGACGGTTTTCATACCACTGCCGCAAACCATGTTGACGCCATATGCGGGTACTGACTCTGGAATACCAGCAAACAATGCTGCTTGGCGCCCAACACCCATGCCTTGGCCCGCAGCAATTACGTTACCAACGATCACTTCATCAACCTTATCGGCAGAAAGTGATGCAGCCTCAAGCGCGCCTTTAATCGCGACCGCAGCAAGATTACCTGCTGAGGTATTTTTTAGACTTCCACCAAATGCGCCAATTGGGGTACGTTTCGCAGCAACAATAAATACTTTTTCCATCATCAATACTCCTTAGTGCATGTATAGGCCGCCATTCACCGACAATGTTTCGCCGGTGATGTACGCGCCTGCATCACTTACTAAAAAGCTCACTGATGCAGCAATTTCTTCTGGCGTCGCCAGACGCTTCATTGGAATTTGACTCGTGATCGACTCAAGCACTTCTGGTTTCATCTGTTCAACCATTGGAGTGCCTGTGTATCCTGGAGCAATAACATTTACTGTGACGCCTGAGCGTGCGCCCTCGTAGGCTAATGCTTTGGAGAATCCAATCATGCCAGCTTTTGCTGCCGAGTAGTTTGCTTGCCCAAACTGCCCTTTCAGACCATTCACAGAAGAGATATTGATGATGCGACCACCACCTTTTTCACACATGGCTGCGAAAAGTGGCTGCGTCACGTTGAACAAGCTATTTAGGTTGGTATTGATCACGTCGTTCCAAGCTTGAGCAGTCATCTTTTTGAACACGCCATCACGTGTGATACCTGCGTTGTTGATAACGACGTCTATTGTCCCTTCTTCCTCGAGGATAAGTGCCAATTTCTCGGCACACTGAGCGGTGTCGGTCACGTCTAATTCAAAAAGGCGAACCTGATCTTTGGTAAACCCTTTTTCATTAAACCATTCCAAAGCACACTCATATTTACCAGTAAAATACGTTGCAATAACGCGGTAACCATCATTCACTAGTTGAGAGGAAATTGCAGAACCAATTCCGCCTTTTGATCCAGTGATCAAAGCGACTTTCTTCATTAAAAAGACTCCATTCTTAACGGCATTAAAAAAGCAAATTAAGACACTGGCGAAATTCTTCGCCAACTGACATGTTAATATATTCTTGTGGCAACAAATCCTCTGCCGCCTTTATTTTTAAGTTAACCTAGAATTGTTACATTTCAAATAAAAAACCAAATCATTTGCATAAGATTGATTTAGATCTCACTCAGAATGAAATGTTATAAAAACGTTAATCTAGGTTAAGTCATTGATAAAAAAGAACTTTAAATAAAAATAGATTACTAAGTTAAAATGTAAACCATCATATATTCAATCACTTAGGTGATTTTTCATCTACGTTACATTTACAAGTAGTTTAAGATCATCTTTCTTTTTTTAACTAATAAATCTCAATCAAATCATTAGATAAATACCTTCAAAGCTTATACTACCAAATGTTAAATATATCATTTACTTACCTATATAATACTTAAAAATAGTGAGTTCAACTTTGATCTTTACTGATAAAAAAGAAATCTATTTGATTAACAATTAATACCAAAAATATGATTCGATTTTATAAATAGAAACACAGAGTCTTATCTATTCTTGCCATTATTTGGTGCAAAGGCGCACTAATATGTCGCACGCATTTAATTGCTATTTAGATTTTATTAAATAGCTGAATGTTAGCCCTATGCTACCCATGACTATTTTCTTTAAAGGTGGCATTGAACGTCACTTTGCACTATCTTTGAGCCCTAACTCATAAATTACATAATCATCAATATTCATGAATACCGCTTTGCTAACCATGTTCATCCCTACCTTCTTCTTTGTTTCGATCACGCCTGGGATGTGTATGACCCTTGCTCTCACGTTAGGAATGAGTATTGGGTATCGCCGAACCCTATGGATGATGGCTGGTGAACTGGTTGGCGTGGCACTGGTGTCTGTCTCTGCGGTATTGGGCATCGCTGCAATAATGCTGAATTATCCTTGGTTATTTACCGCCCTTAAATTAATTGGTGGTGGCTACCTTCTCTATTTAGGCATCGAAATGTGGCGCTCACGAGGCAAACTCGCCATCAACGTTGAGAATGTTGATATTCCGACCAGTGGCAACTGGGATTTGGTTTTACAGGGCTTTGTTACCGCAATCGCCAACCCTAAAGGTTGGGCGTTTATGATTTCCCTTCTGCCACCTTTTATCAATCAAAATGCCGCTCTTGCGCCTCAGCTGATCGTACTTGTTTCGATTATTCTGATGTTCGAGTTCATTTGTATGTCGCTTTACGCCACAGGTGGCAAAGGCTTGAAGCGTTTGCTGGGGCAATCAAAAAACGTCCGCTTGATGAACCGAATCGCTGGCACCTTGATGATGGGTGTGGGTGTATGGCTGTTGATGAGTTAAAGAAAGCGTTTTCGATAGAAAGTCCGAGTTATGAAGAAAATTTTAGATAAGCTCAAACAGGCCATCGGTGAGGTATTGGATTTCCATGCTCGAGTATGGGTAGTAAATGTCTACGCCGGTGAACACAAAGGAGAATCTTATGTGGTCAATGAGGACAGCTTCTCTGAGCCGTTACAGTGGATGAAAAAGAAAGGCTACAAAGATTCCATGCTCACCAAAGTAGAATCAATGAAGCGCTCCCAGGTTATCGAGTTTGATTTGGGCTCAGTCAAACATCGACTGATGAGAGTCAAATAACGCCCTCTTCTATTTTGTTTCTCGTTTCTCGTTTCTCGTTTCTCGTTTCTCGTTTCTCGTTTCTCGTTTCTCTAGATAAAAAAGCGCCACTCAAATTGAGTGGCGCAAGCACTTTTACCTTACACACCAAGTATTATGGTGCAGTGTCGATCTCTACTGGTAGGTAGTGTTTTGGTTCTAGCTTCAACCATTCAGGAAGCACCGTACCAATCGAGATAGATGACCACGTACCAGATAGTACGCCGATAAACATTGCAGTCGAGAAGCCAGCCAAAGCTGAGCCGCCCATAATCCACAGCGCGCCAACGGTGATAAGAGTAGTACCTGACGTCACCATAGTACGTGAGAATGTCGCCAGTACTGCTTCGTCGTTGATTTGCTCTGTTTTCCAGTTTTGCTTAGCCACCAGCAGTTCACGAATACGGTCTGCGATGATGATCGAGTCATTCAACGAGTAGCCAAGAATTGCCAGAATCGCCGCAAACACCGTTAGGTTGAACTCCATTTGCGTGATTGCAAAGAAGCCGAGGACTAAGATAACGTCGTGTGCCAGAGCAAACAGCGAACCACTTGCCAAACGCCACTCAAAGCGGAAACACAAGTAACCAAGAATCGTCAGTACTGAAATCAATAGCGCTAAACCACCTTGATCAAACAGATCTTGACCTACTTGAGCACCAACGATGCTGTTACTTACCACATCAACTTGGTGTGAGATTGGTTTAAGCACATCTGCTACGCTCGGTAGTGTTTGACCTTCTGCAGGTGCAGAGTAACGAATCACCCAACGGCCATCTTCACCTGAACGCGTGACTGATGTTGATTCGCCAAGCTTTGGTTGAAGTGCGTTAAGCAGATCATGGTTAGTCAATTGTTTATCGACTTTCACTTCAGTAACCATACCACCAGTGAAGTCTAGACCTAGGTTAAGCCCTTTCATTCCCAGAGCAACAAGAGCAATAATCGTTAGAACTGCCGATACAGCAGTCGTGAAGTAACGAATCTTACGGATATTTTGTTTTAGCATTTCGACCATGATTAAACCCTCACATCACGACGGCCATCGCGGCCCCAAATTAAATTGATCATTGCACGAGAAGCGAATACGCCTGTAAACATACTGGTCATCAGACCCAAGCCTAGCGTTAGCGCGAAGCCTTGGATTGGACCGTTACCAATCGCGTATAGAATCACAGCAGTGATCATGGTGGTGATGTTGGCATCAAGGATAGTTGCGAATGCACTGTCGAAGCCGAGGTCGATCGCTTGAGCGAAGCTGCGGCCTTCACGCATTTTGTCTTTGATACGTTCGAAGATGATTACGTTGGTATCCACCGCCATACCGACAGTCAGAACCAAACCAGCAATACCAGGAAGCGTTAGTACGGCACCAGGAAGCAGTGCGATTAGACCAAGCAAGCAAAGCATGTTTGCACACAAAGCCACGTTCGCAACCCAACCAAGACGACGGTACCAAAGTGCCATAAATGTCAGGGTTAGACCCATACCTAGTGCTAGAGCAGCAAAACCGTTTTGGATGTTTTCTGCACCTAGAGATGCACCAATTGTACGTTCTTCAACGATCGTCACTGGCGCAGTTAGAGAACCTGCACGCAGAAGCAGCGCAAGCTGTTGTGCTTCATCCATGCTACCCGCACCTGTGATACGGAATTGGCTACCAAGTTGAGACTGGATAGTTGCAACACTGATGACGCGCTCACTACGCTCTGTCATACCACGTTCGTCCGTTTTGTACTCGCGGTATACGGTCGCCATTGGTTTGCCGATGTGTGTTGCAGAGAAGTCACTCATCTTCTTGCCACCCGCGTGGTCTAGAGAGATGTTTACTTCTGACATACCCATTTTGTCGACACCAGCACGTGCGTTTACGATGTGCTCACCCGTTAGTACTGGGCGCTTAGTCAGAATTACTGTACGACCGTCGTTGTCTTTCAAGACAAGGTCTTGGCTACTGCGAGCTTGACCTGCGTCTTTTACTTCATAGAACGCAAGGCTGGCTGTTGCACCGATAACGTTTTTCGCTTGTGCTGGATCTTGAACACCTGGAAGCTCAATACGGATGCTCTCTTTGCCTTGGCGTTGAACCAACGCTTCTGTAATACCCAGCTCTTCGATACGACCACGCATGATCTTCAAGTTTTGTTGAAGTGTCGTGGTTTGGAATTCTTGGATGTTCTGTTCACTTGGTTGAAGCTCAAAGCCGCGATCTGAGCCAGTCATTGTCCAACCAGGGTAGTTTTGACGAATGAATTGGCTTGCCGCTTTGAGACCTGCTTCGTTCTCGCTGTTTACTGCGATGTGGTTGTGCGCTTCTGCACGAACTTGAACACCGCGAATACGCTCTTCACGCAGATTTGCTTTGATCTCATCAACCAATGCATCACGTTGTTCCTCGAACGCTTTGTTCACGTCTACGTTTAGTAGGAATTGCACGCCGCCACGAAGGTCAAGACCAAGTTTGATCGGGCTAAAGCCCATTTCGTTCAACCATTCAGGAGCAACAGAAACGTAAGAGAACGTAATGCTGTCGTCTTTGTCTAGCTGCTCGTTAAGCAATGCGCGTGCTTTACTTTGCGCGTCTTCGCCATCAAAAACGATGGTGGTTTTTCCGTCTTTCTCAATGATCTTAGACGCAGGAATATGATGCGTTTTCAACAGTTGGTCTAGCTGGACCACTGACATCGCACTGTTGCTTTGGTCAGCAAATGTGACCTGAATAGAAGGCTGCTCACCAAACCAGGTTGGAATCGCGCTCAAGGTTAAAATAATAACGGTCGTAATAAGTACGACGTATTTCCATGCTGAGTAATGATTCAGCACTTTTCTGTTCTTTTGTGGTTTTCGTGTTTTCTTCATGTAAACATCATCCCTTCACTGATCAGTGAAGCTTTAAATAATTAAATTCAAGACACGACAAAACGCTTACCTGAACGATATGCAGGTACAGAATCCCCAGAGCTTTAGTGGCCCTGTTGAAGAGTTATCGTGTTAAGAACGCACAAGATGTGCAGAGTGATGGTGCTTACGCAGAAAATTGACTATTAAGCGCGACATACATGGCGTTGGTTTCTTTCCAGCCGGAAAGACGATGGTCGCTAACGAAGTGATTAAATACAGATTGGTTTTGACGCCAACTGATGTCTATTAGGCTATAAGCGTAGCCAGCATCAGCATAAAATGGCGCATTTAAATCGCCAATGAAATCAATGTGTTCGTCTTCGATATTCTCACGCAGGTGCGATGTCCAACGTTGAGAATTAAAGATAGCAAGAGAGTCTTGGAAAGCATGGCTTTCAGAAACTGGAGACTGGGTGCTTTCTTCTGTGAATTCCGCAAAATCTACAGGTGAACTTGATGTAGAGCTGGTTGCCGTAAATGGCTGCAACTTGGAGAAGTGAGGCAAATAGGATTTCTGTTCTGCTTGTGCAGCCGACACCTGCAGTGGCGACAAAGCCATTACAAGAAGCAACAAAAGCAGTTTTCTAACGTAAATCCAAGGCATGATAGCTCACTTAAAACAAAACGAGCCGAGTTCTTCAACTCAGCTCGGTGATAGTATTCCTATTGCTTATACTTAACAACTAAAAAGTTATAAATCTCTGTTTTCAACCATGGAAAGCAATTGCCATAGGGGCTGACGCGATATTCATCGGTAAAATATTTCGCCTTTATCGACATCCAAATAGATTTTGTTTTCTTGCTCTAGCCCGCCACAGTAGATGAAGTACACATTCCGCGTCTTGTATGTCACCGAGCGAACCCAGCCGCCCAATTCTTCAAAATCACTTGGGTCACATGTCTCGTCATCCAGTAACTGCTGGGTTTTGTTTCGAAACATATCGAGGTGCGTTTTTAAATCGTCTGATTTTTGTAAGTAACCATCTAGAATTTCTAAACGCTCATGTTCTTTGATAACAGGTTCCGCATCAGACAACCCTTTTGAATCGACCCATTCTGCTGTTTCTTCCCCACCCTCTTCATACACAATGTAATCCGATAATCGAAACCAGCCATCGACCTTTTCCAGTACAGAGACCTTCTCTCCTTTGTACAATGAGTCAACGACTAACGCTTGGTGCTCAGGCTTGTTATAAACATCAATACGTCGCTCTATTACGTAGTATTCCGTGATCTCGGGTGCAGGAGCCTCTAGGTCCATGATTGGTTTCGGCTTCTCTGCTGGCTCATTCGGCTTTTCTGGTTCTTGCTTTTGTTCAGCAACGGGCTCTTCTTTCTGCATAAAGAAAAAGTAATATGCAGCTCCAGCCCCACCAAATAAGAGCAGAATAACCAGTGCTATCAGGGCCTTCTTCATGTTCTATTCCTTTTTGTTCCTTACACAGCATGACTTAAGCAATAAGTATCGCCATAGTAACTATAATGACAGAAGGTGCATAACAGATGCGTCAACTAACCAACGTGAAGAGAATGATGAATAAGTTCAAATGGATATTGCTACTATTCCCACTTCCTGCTTACGCAAGCATCCAGTGTGATCACGCATCTTGGAATGACAATCTTACCCAATTCAACCGTTTAGAGTCCAACTACAATCAGTATGTTGAGACATTCAATGCACTCTTAACCGAGCACAAGCAACGACAGTTACTCTCACAGACCTTCTCACCCCATGAGCTGACGCTCTTATGGCGCGCGCAAATCAACCAACGCGCTTTCCATAATCAACTCGAAGCGTCAATTCAGTACCAAAGAGAACTCACTGACAAAGCCAACACATTAGCAAAACTCAGCAAAGAATCGACATGGATGGCCAACGGCTGGGAAAAACTCGCCGATAAGTGTGAGATTTCGGATGAAAAAGCGAATCAAATTAGCGCAGAGTGGTATCAAATCAACGCCTCCCAGCTTGCTAAAGACTATAAGCAACTAGCAACACAATATTTGGGTTTAGCACAGCTGTACGCTAAAGAAGCCAGCGCGTTGAAATACGCTCAAAATGTGCCTCAATAACCCTATTCATATTGGGATTGTTCCCGTTAATGAAATTGAGCAATTAATAGGCAAACAGGTCAATTTATAGAGAAGTACGTCACAATAACGCTTTACTTGCGACCAGTTTTTGGGTAATTTACCCATTAACAAAATTTAATATAAAGTCACATTTGGCTGGAGATGATACTAAACCAATGGTTATCAATCGATTAAGTAACAGGGATTGTCCTAATGCTACCAAAGCCAAGTTTTTGTCAGTAGTTAGGCACGTTAAAGAGTTCGGTTCAATCAGTGATTTGGACCTATGCAAAATCTTCGGAGAGACAATTTGGAGCGATGGGAGGGAATACCATTCAGCCGCGTTCTCATTTAAGGTTGATAGACACACAGGTAACTGTGAGATCTCAAAATACAAATACCAATAAGGCTTAAAAGAATATTTCAAACGGAGACAGGAAACTGGCTCCGTTTTTTATTGCGCGCTATTTGATCAGCTTAGGCATCACCACCGTGAAATCATGGTCGGAATACCCCTCGATGAGATAACTCCGCTCACTCAACAGCTTACAATAACGCACTATTCCCTCTTTGTTGTGGGACTCCAACATCCTCATACTTGGCAATTTAGCCTCATCCAACAAGTTAAAAGCACAAGCCAAATTTGCCGCATGATACATTTTGTCAATCATCTCGATCGTATGGTTCGGGTTCGTTGATTGATAGTTCAGCGAGCCTGACGCAACCACATAGTCTACTCTAGGCAAGATAAGTTTAGAAAAGTCACCACGCATAAACTGATTTTCTGTTTGGAAGAGACGTCTGCGTGAATCAGCAATAAACTGCCTCTGCTGATCGATACCCACATAAACGCTCGGTCGATGCCCTGCTTGTTCAATGAACGCCAGCAAATCTCCGTAGCCACAGCCAACGTCAAGAATGCTCGCTCCGTCCAAATGCAAGTCACGACAAAGAGCTTCAAAGCGCGTGATTTGGCTAAAGGTGTCTTGCCAACCTAAGGTTCGAGCTTTGTCGGCACCGAACTGCTTGTGTCTTTTTCGGTGGTAATGAGCGATGCGTAATCTATCGAGCCATTTCATAATGCCTTGCTACCTGAGCGTAAGAGTGATCTGTAAACCGTCGTAATTATGAGTAAACCGGTAAGTTACCGTTGCCTTTAACTTGGCGGATGGCCAGATGAGTATGGATGTCTTTGACGTTTTCAAGCCTTTGCAACTTGCGCGTGAATGCTTCGTAACCCGTGAGATCTTTGCTCACAACTTCTAGCAGATAGTCATACGCTCCGGAAACAACATGGCATGAAATGACCTCTTCCATATCGCTGATCGCTTGCTCAAAGTCATCAATCGATGTTGCCTGATGATTATTGAGGCTAACTTCGACAAACACCGTCATTGCAATTCCTGCTCGCTCCCGAGAAATCATCGCTCGATAGCCACTGATCACCCCTTCTTGTTCGAGGCGTTTGATCCTTCTCGCACAGGGAGAAGCAGAAAGCCCCACCTTATCCGCGAGCTCACTGGTTGTCATCGTCGCGTCTTGTTGTATCAAATCCAATAACAGTCGATCAATTTTATCCATTCCGCCTTCCTTGCCAAATTTCACCACATATTATCCATACCAAGATGAAATTCACTAAGTTTAAGTTTTATTCGGTCATATTTTGCCACCATTGAGCGTCACTTTCATTCAATAATTAACACATCATTTACAAACACTCGGAATGCCTTATGGCACTTGGATACGCTGCAATCATTACAACACTTTTTCTTTGGTCAGGTTTTTTTCTCTCTCTGCGCGGAGGCGCGATATCCGATCTTCAGCCTGCAGACATTGCTTTAGCACGCTTTCTTATTCCTGCCGTGGTATTACTGCCGTTTGTGCTCAAGTCCATGAACAAAATACGCGTGGTGCCAAGTAAGTATTTGCTCGGCATCATTGTAGGCAGTGGGCTGCCTTATCTTCTGATTGCAGGTACTGCGATGCACTATGCGCCTGTTTCTCATGGCAGTGCTTTAATCCCAGGGACGTTACCGCTATTTGTCTCTGCTATCGCTGTCTTGTGTTATCAGCAACCATTGAGTCAACATCGCATTATTGGCTTATCAGCCGTATTACTTGGCATTCTGGTGTTTTTATTGTCCAACTTAGGGGCCGAATACAACTGGCTACAACTTAAGGGACACAGCTTATTTTTGGTTGGCAGCCTGATGTGGGCAATCTTTACGATTAGTGCGCGCGTGGCGAACTTAAACGCCTATGTTTGCGCAGGTTTTGTATCGGTCATTTCTTTTGCCATGCTCGTTATCGCCGTGGGGTTTGGTTGGCTTGATAGCTACCTTGCTACAACGCCTATCAAGCAATGGCCTTGGAATGAATTAGTTGGTCACCTACTGCTGCAAGGGGTTGGCGCAGGTCTGATTGCCTCTTTCACCTTTCTTTATGCCGTTAGAACGATAGGAGCGGAAGCCAGTGCTGCATTTGGGTCATTAACGCCCGTATTGGCAACTTTATTAGCGATTCCAGTCTTTAACGAACAACCTGATTCACTCACTTGGTGTGCGTTGCTGCTTGTCACCTGTGGCAGTATCGTCGCAAGTAATGTCTTGATGAAACAAGATCCTAGCCAAAATTATCGGCCCCCTGTTCACAGATAAGAACAAAAATGCATAACTTTTCATCTCGCCTATTGAAAGCAAAAACAGCGATTTGATAACCTACTGCGATAAGAATTTAAAACGTCAGAAGTTATGCCTTCAACTCACACTAATGATGAACTGCATAAGTTCCTAAAAACAGGAATGCGAGTCTCGATTAACTTCGAGTTTGGTCCGGAAGAAAAGTACATTTATGCTGCAACTTATCTTGGCTTAAAAGAAAACGCGTATATTATTCTCGATATACCCACTCGCTTACTCGAAGAGCAAGCACTAAGAAAGCTAAACAATGTGGACGTTGTTATTCGCGGTGTGTCCGATACCGACCTCGGGCACGTTGTTGCGTTTAAAACCAGTGTATTAATGAACTTGCTACGCCCTTCCCCACTGCTGTTTGTGAGGATTCCAGCCACTTTTGCTACGAAGCCAGTAAGAGGGCATGAGCGATATAAATTGCAATTGGCATGTACTATCGATCACATGAGCAATAGGTACGAAAGCAACTTAGTCGATTTCTCGCTCTCCGGTTGTGGCATTTCCACATTGATTGAACCAGAGTTCGCCGTTGGTGACATCATCACCATCGAATCTCCCCTCAGCGGGCATATCGATGAGGAAAACCGCTGCTCTGTGGCCAATATCAAAAAGCTTCAAAAAGGTTGGATTGTCGGCGTAAAGTTCGCTGAACCGCTCAACATGACCGACGATCTCAAGAACGAGCTCTTGGAGCACTCCTTTTCGGCTAGCACAATTTAGCAATAAGCCTTAATAGTCATGAGTTTGCACAAAATAAAAAGGGAGCATTGCGCTCCCTTCTTCACTTTTATTATTTAACTTCAGGCCCTAACTTATCACTGCCATTTAACCGTTAGGTTCTTTCTACCAAGAAACGTTGTTTGAAATCGACAAACGCCTCATGTAACGCATTCTCTTTAATTGGTTTGAGCATGACATAGTTTGCACCTGCCGCCATAAACGCATCACTGGTTTCTTTCGCGGTGTCTGCTGTGCACGCGTAAATTGGCGTTCCAAGCCTCAAGTTCTGGCGAATCTCGTGCGTTGTCTCAATACCACCAAGGTGAGGCAATTGATTATCCATGAGGATCAGATCGTAGGTGGTATCAGAGAGGAGCTCCATCGCTTCCAGCCCATCTTTCGCCCAATCCACCTGCATTTTATACTTCTTGCAGAAAGCCTGAAGGATAAACGCATTGGTATGGTTATCTTCCACCAGCAGCACTTTCAAACTCTCATCAAACAAGAGTTCTGGCTTAACGCGTTGACTGACCTCCAGAGGCCTTAAGACACGCTCACGATCTTTTACTGGAAGTGTTATAACAAATGTTGTTCCCACTCCCTTGCTACTGCGGACCTGAACATCACCTTCTAACATATCGACTAGGTTCTTAACGATGGTCAAACCTAGGCCGCTACCGCCATATTCGCGAGTGGTTGTCGCTTCTTCTTGCACAAAAGGTTCGAACATTTGGTCGAGCTTATCGCTTTCAATACCGATGCCAGTATCAGTCAGTTCCACAACTAACACGCTGTTCTCCGCACCATAGAATTGTTCCAGTTCTGCGTGCAGTCGAATCGAGCCAGTCGGCGTGAACTTGACGGCATTGCTCACCAAGTTAAATAGAATCTGATTCAAGCGGACTTGATCGGTGAAGATTTCAACATTCGGGTCAAGCTCATTCTCGATGACCAAATCAACCCCTTTATTTGTGCAAATCGGACGATAAATATTTTCCAATGTACGCATGGTATCGGTGAAAGAGAATGGGTGTTTCTGAATATTAAACTTGCCCTGCTCTATCTTTGAGAAATCGAGAATATCGTTCAGTACTGCAAGCAAGTGCTCGCCACTGTGGCACAGGACGTCGATTTGATTCTTCTGCTCTTGTGTATCGACAGAATCTTTCAATAATTGCGCGACACCTAAAATGCCGTTGATTGGCGTACGAATTTCATGGCTCATTTTAGCAAGGAAGTCTGCACGCGCTTGCGCCGATTTTTCTGCTTCTCTACGCGCAATGTTACTCTGCTTCTCGGCTTCGATAAGTGTTGTAATGTCTTGGCCTTGCACAATAATGCCACTGATATCCCCATCAACACGAATTGGCGACAAATTCCATCGGTAGATCTTATTACCAATAGGCACGTTCACCCCAGTCAGCGTCGCACCTTGAGCCGCCATTTTAAGGTGTGGGGTCAATTTCTCTTTAAAGCCTTGGAAGACCGGATGCATGATTTCATGATCGTCTTCGATCACTAATTCTTTTCGCGCGGCAGGGTTCATCTGAATCAGGACACTCTCTTCAGACCAAACCATGATGGGTGATAAGGCAAAATTAAACAGATCTCGGAACGACTTCTTCTGCGCTTCAAGCTCTTCGAATGTACTTTCAAGGGTTGAACCGATGTGATCAAACTCTTCAATATCCGAACCGCCAAATCGTTCAAACCCTTTTTCCTCACGAGCAGAACGGGTGTAAGACATCAAAGATTCTAACTGCGCCGAAACTTTACTTTCAATCCATTCCCTACTCATTAAAGCAATCATGATCATTCCGATGATCGATGCAAGCATGGCTAGAATATGTTGGATTTGTAATGTCACCACACTCTGATTGTCTTGTACCGTCAACAAGCAAAGCTCAGTAGTCACTGCATTTACCACAATTGGCGTTTCTATTACCAACAGCTTATCGAGTCTTTTGTCTGAGCTTTTACGCTGCAGTACATCAGCAACGTTATAAGGCTCATCACCAATCAAAGAGTTTGCTAAAGGCACGCTATTAGCGACCAGCACCACATTGTCGACGTTACTTTCACTCTTGAGCTTTTCCATCAAAGCGAAGTTGTTGTCTAAAACGACGGCATTAAATGAGAAACCAAGCACCTCTCCTGTTGAAGGGTCTAGGATCGGTACACGGCGCACGAGCATGTGTCTAGAACCAATGGAGGTCATGACATTAATGTAATACCAGTTGTTACTGAAACTGACCCGATTGGCAAGGCTATCAAGGATAAGGTCGTTTACGCCGTAGAAATGCGCATTTCCATCGTCCCAAATGATGCCTTTGTGATCCGTTAGAAAACGGAATTCTGGTGTGTGCGACGGATCGCTTTGGTCGATACTGAGGAAGAAAAAGTTGAGCGCATCCATGTCGCGATCAGCGTAAAAATCACGAATGACTTCGCTCTTGGAATTACTGTCATGATGTATTTGGATCGCCGCAAAGTGGCTATCAAATATATTGTGGATCAGTGCAGAGGTTTGCTGTTTGGTTCGGTCTACTTCTTGCCAAATGATTTGCTTGGAGAAGTAATAGCTCTGAATGAAAATCCCCAGAATAATTGGGGCAAGAACTAAAATGATGATCTTTGTTATGAGCGTCGCCAGCGAGCGACGCTTTTTAATGTTTGATCGCGTTGTTGTCATCAATTATCTGAATATCTAAATGCGCGCTTTTTCAGCGCTTCGATTCTCTCCGGTGAATCTGCCTTTGTTACGATTTCAAAGTCACCTGAGTATACGGTCGGAACTGGTTTATCTTCCAAGTCCCACTTAATCGCTTCTGCCATGGCTATGCCAGTATCATCATTCATACGCATGACGGTGATGTCTAAATCACCCTTCTGGATAGCGTCTAACTCAGCAGAGCCTCCTCCCCAACCATTGATCATAATATCTTCACGTCCCAACTCGGCCAGTGCGTCTACTGCACCCAATGCAACGTCGGTCGAACATGCATAGATAAAATCAACATCTGGATGTTTTGCTAAACTCGCTTTCGCAGCATCATAGCCGGATTGCTTGGTTGCCTTCGTGTAATACGCTGATTGTAGCTCAAAGTTATTATCACGGTTTACTTGGTGAATAAAAGTATCACCTCTCACATCGCTAATATAACCTTCAGAAAAGTAGAGCACACTGTAATATGTGTGTTTTGGGAAGAACTTTCCGAATTCTGTTGCTAATTCACGACTGCCTTCTGCGTGGTCAAATCCGACATATAAAAACGGTTGATGTTTGTCCCACTCACGGACTGGTGTAGTGATATTTTGCAAGATCAATTTGGTGTTCGTTGAGTCCAAAACGTGCTCAACAAATTTACGGTGTCTTGTCGTATCAAGCGTGAAAATCAAGTAATCCGATTTGCTCTTTAGCGCTTCCATTAATGACAAGCTTTGTTGCTTGATATCAGCATTTGGACGAGTAAACACTTGGTTCAGTTGGTAGTTAATATTCAACTTATCCAAACGTTTTTCGAATGCTGCAATATTTCTTACCCAGTAATCTGAAACTTGCTGTCCTGGGTAAACCACTGATATTTTAAGCGGGCGTTTTGTCGGTTTAGACAGTGGGACCGGCTGTTCTCGTACTGCTTCTGATAAAGCATTGGTGAGATTTCGTTGCTCGGGAAACTCGTCCAAAAACTCTTGATAACCCCAGTACCCATTCAAAACTTGTGTTGCTTGAGACGCTGGAGAAAAACCGACCATAGAAATCAGGGAAAATAGTAACGCTTTCTTCATCTATTGCTCTTTTAGTTTTTATCGAGCATGGATCTGCTCTTATTTTTGCCTAGCCGAGTCATCCTTTACCCTAATCAATTCATCTTCCATAAATTGCCCGTTTCTATATAAATTTTCTTGATACAAAGCCGAACGGGCATCAACGTATTATGTGGTACAACCGCTCGAAATGATACCCACAACTATTAATAATTCGCCCACACGCGTCAAAAATAAACCGCCATTTAAAGGCGGTTTATTTTTTGTCATTTTGGGTATTCATTCGAGGAAAAATACGGAACGAGTCGCTCAAGTTTGCACGTTTTGACTGCCGAGACCTTTATATTGACTGGCAATACATTGCACTTATGACTACTACACCTAAGCCTTCCCAATAAACGAATTGGCGTGCCGAAACTCATTTACGCGAGTAAAAGACGAATGATTGGTCTTCACCAACTTGAATCGCCGCACTTTCTTGCACCAGTAACTCTTTTTTAGTTTTAGTTAACTGTTTGATGAAGTATTCCGCTTTCATAGCCATGCTTTTGTTTTCAAAAGCACAGGACCACTCAAGTACAAGCGGCCCTTTTCCTTTTAGTGCTTTCGCGCCTTTACCACTTTGGTGCTGATTAAAACGCCTTTCCACGTCATTTGTTACCCCGCAATACAAAGCATTGCGGTTGTTGCGAATCAGATAAACACTCCAACGTTGCTCGGCAGTATCACTCATGAAAGCAAAGATTCAACCTGCTCTTTCAAAGCGGCAAGCTCTTCACGTAACTCTGCGACTTCTTGCTCAAGCTGTGTAATACGTTCAGAGCCCGCAGAAGAAGGGGCCGTCGTTGCTACTGCAAGCTCACTGACATCCACTTCACCGCAGAACAAATGCATGTATCGAGATTCACGCTTACCGGCTTCGCGAGGTAGCTTCACGACTAATGGGCCCTTTTCATCATTAGCAAGGTGCTCAAGTACATTTTCAACTTCTTTAACATCGTTGAAGGTCGCAAGACGGTTTGTGCGAGTGCGAATCTCACCTGGCGTTTGTGCACCACGAAGCAGCATGCAGCATACGATGCCTTTCTCTTGTTCCGTTAGTTTTAGATCGCCAAACTCGGTATTGCAGAATCGATGTTGGTACTTGCTCACGCGACTGTTGAAGCCACTTTCGTCGCTCACTAAACGGCGTTCGATCAACGCATCAACCGCGTCCAGTACGTCAGCTTCGGATAGCGACATTACTGGCTCACGATTGCTCTTTTGGTTGCATGCGTTAGTCAATGCGTTAAGGCTGAGAGGATATTGGTCGGGGGTGGTCACTTCTTTTTCGATTAAGCAGCCAATTACTCGTGCTTCAATTGCCGTTAGCTCAACTTTCATAATGCATTTCCTTATTATTGTTGCATTTGAATTTGGGTATCAGGCTAAAGCATAGCGCATGGACCTGACACCCTTTGCGAATCGGGTTAGGTCTTAATGCTCTGAGAGAATCGACACTTTGGTCATCTTCCCATTCTCATCAATCATCATTATCTTTGAACGGTTCAGTTCAACTTCGGTGATTTCGAGTTGCGTCCTCGCCGCCACATATGCGGCTTTGAGCTTCGTTGCCATAGAGTCGTCATGGGATTCGACATCTTGGTTTTCGACTTGCTCCGCAATAGTTCCAGAGTTCATTTCGAGCTTCATATCTTTATCTTGAATGCTATCGATAATATAGCGAAGGCCCCAGCATGACAACGAGTCCCTGCGTTCAAGTGAGCAACATTCACGCTTTTAACGCGCGATTGTTAATACCACATCAAAATTGGTGGATAAATGTTCAACCCTGCCGCGCGTTTGATCTAAAGACTGTTATGCCACGAGATGTTGTGCTTTAATCGAGTCAGATATTCACAAATTAGGAAAGGGAACCATGAGTAGCGTATTTGAAATCGTGAACCAAGCTCGTCGTAAAAACAAACTAAAACGTGAGCTGCTTGATAACGAGAAAAAAGTTCGTGACAACCGTAAACGTGTAGACCTACTAGAAAACCTACTAGACTACATCAAGCCAGAAATGACTCACGACGAGATCGTTGCAATCATCAAAAACATGAAAGCTGACTACGAAGACCGCGTTGACGATCACATCATCAAGAGTGCAGAAATCTCTAAAGCACGCCGTGACATCAGCCGTCGTATCCGTGAGCTAACAGAAGAAGACAAGCAAACTAGCGGTAAAAAATAAGCCGATTTAGTTGCCATATTCAACCCCGAGCAAGCACGCCTTGCTCGGGGTTTCTTTTTGTCTCTTTGTTGTACAGTGTGTACAATAAACACAATTTCCGTTCCAAAAACACCCATATTTTGTATGTCTTCTACTTCTTCTAATGCCCAACCGACGTTAGCGAAACAACTCTTTACAATGACTTGGCCAATGCTGTTTGGCGTTCTGTCACTAATGAGCTTCCAATTGGTTGATAGTGCGTTCATTGGCCAACTTGGTGTTCTTCCCCTTGCAGCACAAGGTTTCACTCTCCCCCTTCAAATGGTGGTGATTGGTATTCAAGTTGGCTTAGGCATCGCGACCACAGCGGTCATCTCAAAAGCACTCGGCGCAAACAACGCTCGCTATGCTAAGCAGCTAGGAGGCCTAGTGCTCATGATTGGCTCTGTTGGTGTTGCGGTCTTTGGCCTGCTTATTTGGCTGCTGCGCTACCCTATTCTCTCGCTGTTGAGCGCACCTGATACCGTGATGCCAATCATCGACAGTTACTGGCCTTGGTGGCTATTGAGTTCTTGGGTAGGTGCGGTGTTGTACTTCTACTACAGTATCTGCCGCGCAAATGGCAACACCATGCTACCTGGCACCATGATGATGGTCACCAGCGGTGTGAACTTAGTGCTCGATCCGCTATTTATCTTCACGTTTGATTTGGGGATTAACGGTGCCGCTATTGCGACAGTGATTGCTTTTGGCTTCGGTATTTTAGTAGTGGCTCCTCGCGTTCAGAGGAATCATTGGGCTAGCTTTGAATGGCACGATTTGAATGTGGTTAAGAGCGTTACATCCATCGGCAATATCATGGGGCCGGCGATGATCAGCCAACTGTTGCCACCACTTTCTTCGATGTTGGCAACTAAGCTACTTGCTGGATTTGGTACCGCAGCCGTCGCTTCTTGGGCTTTAGGGTCTCGCTACGAATTCTTTGCCATCGTTTCGGTATTGGCATTAACCATGTCTATGCCGCCAATGGTGGGCCGATTACTGGGTGCGAAAAACTACGCTGACATTCAATCGCTGATTTCTATCGCGGTGAAATTTGTTCTTGGCTTCCAGCTTCTAATCGCCATCATCACCTTTGTCGCTGCTGATCCACTTGCTCTGCTTATGACCAGTGATGCTGAAGTGACCAGTGTGCTTGAAATGCATTTGATGATTGTACCTATCAGCTTAGGTTCGCTGGGTGTGTGTATGTTGATGGTGTCGATCTGCAATGCTTTAGGTAAGTCGTACACAGCGCTAACCATCTCCGCTCTACGACTATTTTTGTTCTTCCTTCCGTGCCTTTGGATTGGCGCCCAAATGGGAGGTATTAAAGGGCTGCTTATTGGCGCTTGCCTAGGTAACCTCATGGCAGGTATCGCTGCTTATTTAACATACCGTAAAACCATTCATAAGCTCGTTTCTGCTGAAGCTGCGGCTTAAGAGAGCCAAATAAAACAAAGCCCTCACGATGAGGGCTTTGTTCTTTAGACCATTTAGCATGATGCTGTTTTAAAGCTTTAGAAAAGCAAGCGCCTAGTTTAGTGCGACTTTATCCGCAGGGAATACAACGCCTGTTTGTCTTCTTACCTCAGTCAGCACTTTCGCGACCGTCAATGAACGTTGCTTCATTTGAGGGTCAATCGAGCCAAGTTTCAGTTGCTTAGCAAACGCCTGCGCTTCATAGAACATGTGGTTCTCTTCTTGAGGTAACGTGAGTACTTCTTTGTCCTCACCACGCAAAATGCGCTCAACACCACGGCCTGTGGCAATCATATCCACCAGCAGACTACCCTGTTCACCTTGGAATTCACTTGGGATGAGTGAATCACTCACCTTCGAGTGCAATAGGTTCACATTAAAGCCATCGTAAGCGAGCGTCACGCTGCCACAACCATCAACGCCGGAAGGAAGAACATGAGCACTTGCTTGTACGCTATTCGGCTCGCCAAACAACTCAACGGCAGAACCAACGCAGTAGTAACCAATGTCCATGATGGAGCCATTGGAAAACTCAGGATTGAAAGTGTTTGGGTTCTCACCATTTAGATATTTCTGATAGCGAGAAGAGTACTGACAGTAACTGATCGTAGCATGACGAAGAGGCGCGATCGTCGGTAGACTATCTTTCAATACTTGGAAATTCGGAGTGTATGGCGACATGAAGGCTTCAAACAACACGACATTATTTTCTTCAGCCGTTTTAAACATCGCTTGAGCAAGAGAATAATTTGATGCCATCGGCTTTTCACAGATCACGTGCTTGCCCGCTTTGAGCATCTGCACTGCCTGAGGCGCATGAAATGAGTTTGGGCTCGCGATGTATACTACATCAACGCTTTCATCCGCCCCTAAAGCATCGAGGTTATCGTAATAAGCTTCTGCGTTGTAAGGTGAGCCAAATTCGCGTGCTTTCTCTACATCACGAGAGTAGACGGCGTGAAGATAAAACTCTTTGGTCTGAATCGCCGCTTCAACAAATTGTTGAGAGATCCAGTTCGTCCCGATCACAGCAAGTTTGAACATATTACTTCCTTTTCTTTATCGTTCTGGAAGCCGTAAGGAGTCCGGCTCGCAGACACGATTTAAGCAAGCTTTAGTTCATTAAACAACTCAAACAGTTGATTCGATTTGTAAGGTTTCGGTAAGTAAGCATCCATTCCCGCGGCAAAGCAGTTCTGAATGTCTTCTTCAAGCACACTCGCTGTCAAAGCAATAATGGTGGTCTTCCCACTCCCAACTTCTTTCTCCCAACGGCGAATTTCTTTTGTTGCGGTCAAACCATCCATAATTGGCATCATGCAATCCATAAGAATGGCATCGAACTGTTCCCCTTTCGTGATGGCTTCTAAGGCTTCTTGCCCGTTACTGGCAATCAAGTAATCGTAGCCCGCTTTATCCAAGAAGAAGCTGGCGATCTTTTGATTCATCAAATTATCTTCCGCAATCAAAATTCGACGATGTGTACGAGACTGGTTGATATTGTGGACCATTGCTGACTTCGTGACATCGTAACTTTTAGCATTCTGCTCAACCTGCGCAAGCTCATCAATGGCGTGCCTAAAGCGATTACCGAGAAAAGGTAATGTCAGTACCGCGTGAATGCGTTCTGAGTTTGTATACGTGGTTGCCAAGTGGTGCTGACAAATGATCACTCGGCTTACATCAACATGGTTTTCCAGCTCATCCACTATCGGAGTTAACTCAGCTTTACCATCATGACAATAAAAGATGACATCAGCGTCCCATGAGGATTCAGCGAGTGCGTCAATAGTTTCTACCTCGGAGAGCTGTATACTGGCAAGGCGGCATTCTTTAACAATTTGTACGAAATATGCGCATTTATCACCAATAAGAAGACCACTGCGAATGGTTTCGGAATGCCAACCGACACTTGGTAGTGCTTCCACTTCAATTGAGAACTCGAAACTGGTCCCTATTCCTTTGGAGGACGAAGCAGTTAGCTGTCCACCCATCATGGCGACCAATTGTCGACAAATCGCCAGCCCTAATCCCGTCCCGCCAAATTGACGCGAAATGCCTTCGTCTTCTTGGGTGAAAGGCTCAAAGATGGTGTCCAGTTTGTCCTGCTCTATCCCCACACCAGTATCGGACACTCGGAAGGTCAAAAATACGCTCTTTTGTGTGGTAGATTCTTGGTAATTAACGTCGATATTAATGCTGCCCTGCTCAGTAAACTTCACTGCATTAGAGACCAAGTTCATGATGATCTGTTTGATGCGATGGTCGTCAACTTTAATCCGAGTAGGAATACGTTCGTCTAAATTGATGTTGAGTTCCAGCCGCTTGGACGTCGCTTTGGATTGGAATAAAATCACAGATTGATAAACGACTTCACGAATATCAGTCTCGATTAAAGACAATTGCAAGTGGCCCGATTCAATTTTAGATAAATCCAAAATGTCGTTGAGCAAAGTAAGTAGTGTGTGCGACGACGTATCAATGTCACTCAAGACTTCTTTCTGATGATCCGATAGATCGCTTTGCGACAAGATCTCAGTCATTCCAATGATGCCGTTTAGAGGCGTGCGAATTTCGTGAGACATACTGGCAAGAAAAACGGATTTTGCTCGGTTTGCAGAAATGGCCGATTCTTTGGTTTGCAAAATCTCTTCTGTTTGACGGTTTTGCTCTTCCATCATTCGATTAACTTGTTCCGCAAAGATTGTGAACTCATCATTGCCATCAACCACCACCTTCTCCCCTTTCACATGCTCATGAATCAAGGTGTTGAGAGAGTGAATAATGGAGTCCAATTTGCTGTGCACTCGATACCAAGTACCAAACCCCAGCCAACACAGTAGTACAATGATAACCATCACCGCCGATGTCATCAGCATGATACTTTGTTTTTGAGAACTGACTTGAATGAGGAGCGCGTGCTCGACTTGCTGAGTGAATCCCGCAGTCATTACATGCAAACGCTGAACACGGTGATCAAGGTCTCTCAAGTAGCCTACATAATCCGATTGAGACATCTCTCCTGCTAGCAAACGCCCCCGGGCTTCGATGCTCGATAAATAACGGGGAGAAGTGTATAAACTGAGCAGCTTTTCGACCTGTTCGTCTGACGCACCTAGCTTTATAAAGCCTTCTAAGCTTTGCTGTTGACGCTCTATCGCCTGAAAGAACATATTCTGATTCGGCACACTATTAGGTTGTAACAATAACCGATACGTTAACCAGGCTTCTTTTTGTGTCCAATACGATAGCTGCGCGAGGTAGGCGATGAAATCTTGCATCCAGTGCGCTTCATCACTGTCAAATAAGTGATAGTGCTGCACTAACGCTTCAGACATTTCCTGCAACAAACGAAATGACCAATCCCCCGATCCTACCGTGTCACTGAGATCGCCAGAGATTACGTCAAGCATCGCGCGCTTTAAATCATCCGAATACTCCATCGTATGACTGTTTTGAGTGAACTGATCATAAATAGAAAGCGCTTTGTCGCGTTGCACTTTCACTTCAATCGGTAAAGGCTGCTCTTCTCCATATTGGTGACGCTCTTTCTCCATCTCATAGACAAAATGCGATGCTTCAGAAATGAGCTTTAAACCTTGAATGTTACTAACCGTTTGATTGAGTTGTACGACTCTTTGAGAATTAATAAAGAACTGATTAACAGCAAATACTGCAATCACCACCGCAGGTAGCAGTGCAAGTAGAGCTAAACGTAGTTTTATAGAAAGTTTGATCATCCGTTCGCCCGTATTAAGAAAAGGCTCTCGAATTAATACTAGACTACTTTCATAGATTAAATATGAACTTGTATGAAGTGTTTTATTTGCTGTTTAACTCGCCTAAAGTGGTCAAAACGCCAAAATCACTATTCATTGCCCTGATGTAACCCAAAGTTATGTGAGACAAAAGTGTGATAGCTTGCAAAATTTTGCAGCATCAATTTTAAACAGATTTCGTTAAATTAACTCATTGTAAGGAGAGACTTGGGCATATCTCCTAAAATGGCAAAAGTTGTTTACCATTTAAGTGGTAAAGACAACAAAGATCACATCATTCAAGGCATAGTTCACCTTGTTACATATCATCACTTTGAAATGATCCATTATTGTCGCGAAATAAGCCATGCAGATAGAAAAAGTCAATACCTATAAAAGACCGCTAAAATCACATTAATCAGCCAAGAATTAGACCTTACCCCACACTTTCCACTAGATTTATTTTTCCTAGCAGAATAAGACCTCCACCCGTACAATCCGCACACACAACTATTACAACTTAATTACAAACACCCTCACTTCACGCTCTACCGTTGAGGTACTAGCCGAAAGTAAGGTCAGCCCCCCAAAACGTGAAAGGTCCAAAACAACAATGAGTCCAGAGAAATATCTCCAAGACTGGCAAACTAGCCAAACGATTGCTGAATCTATTTCCCCTCTTATTGGTAAGTTATATCGTCAAAAAGGAATCGAAGTGGTTCTGTTTGGTAAAACGCTTATCAACGCAACAACCATCGACATTCTCAAAACTCACCGTATTGCAAGACGTTACACCGGAAGCCCTCTCTCTCTAGAACAAACCATGCCAATCATCCAAGCGCTTTGCGAAATGAGCATCTCGTCTTGCCGTGTTGATGTTGGTCAGCTTGCTGGTATGTATTGGAAAGATCACGAAGACACAGCCGCACTTAGCGACTTTTTACACACTGCACTTCAAGGTGCTCGTGACGCAGACTCTTCTCTAGCAGCTCGTGATGTGGTTCTTTACGGTTTCGGTCGAATTGGTCGTCTACTTACTCGCCTGCTGATTGAAAAGAGTGGTCCTGGTTACCCGCTTCGTCTGCGTGCTATCGTGGTACGTGGCGGTAAGAAGGGTGATCTTGAGAAGCGTGCAAGCTTGCTACGTCGTGACTCCGTTCATGGACAGTTCAACGGTAGTATCGTGATTGATGAAGAGCGCAAAGCGCTGATCGTGAACGGTAACTACATTCAAATTATTTACGCAAACAGCCCGAGCGACGTGGACTACTCAGTTTACGGTATCAACAATGCGCTAGTTGTTGATAACACGGGCGTTTGGCGCGATGCCGAAGGTCTTAGCCAACACGTGGCGTGTAACGGTGCAGAGAAAGTACTGCTTACTGCACCAGGCAAAGGCGACATCAAGAACGTCGTATTTGGTGTAAATGAATCTGTGATTCAAGAAGATGACACCATCATCTCCGCCGCAAGCTGTACGACTAACGCCATCACACCGGTTCTTAAAGCACTTAACGACAAGTACGGCGTGCTTTCTGGACACATTGAGACGGTTCACTCTTACACGAATGATCAAAACTTGATCGATAACTTCCACTCAGGCGATCGCCGTGGTCGTAGTGCTTCATTGAACATGGTTCTGACGTCAACAGGCGCAGCAAAAGCGGTAGCAAAAGCACTACCAGAACTTGCAGGTAAGCTTACAGGCAACGCAATTCGTGTACCGACTCCAAACGTATCAATGGCAGTTGCAAACCTAAACTTAGGTGAAGATGTCGACCGTGATTCGCTAAACGAATACCTACGTGAAATGGCATTAAACTCTGAGCTTTCTGCGCAGATCGATTACACAGATTCGACAGAAATCGTATCGAGCGATCTAGTTGGCTCTCGCCACGCAGGTGTGGTCGACGGTCAAGCAACCATCGCTCAAGACAAACGCTGTGTACTGTACATCTGGTACGACAACGAATTTGGTTACAGCTGTCAAGTTGTACACTGTATGGAACAAATGATGGGTGTTCGTTACCAAACATTCCCTCGATAAGGTGAACCTTGCTCCACAACGTTAACCACACTGTGTAACGAGCAACACCCCAGCATTTGTTTTAAATAATAAGCGCCTTGCGCATTACTAATATACTTCCCCGCTTATACGCCTGATGACCCTCAGGCGTTTTTTCGTTTTAAGACACTTTGACATTCCTCAGACAAATCGATGTGAAATTGAACGGTATATTCATGTTTCGTTCATGTTCAGCGCAATAATATGAACCCATAGATTGAAAGAGAGGTCATGATTATGAATCGAATTATCGTTACTGCATTGGCACTGATTACTGGCTTTTTTACTTTGGTATTTAGCCTAATCATGGCGATTCCATTGACCATCGCAGCCCTGATTACTGGTAAACGTATTGAAAAACGCGTGAAGCAAATGCAACAAGAAATGCATGAAGAGTATGAATTCAATACGGGTAAGTCCGACGCGATTGAAGGCGAGTTTGAAGAAGTTCGTCGCTAACGTTTCTGAAGGTTCCACACTCCCCCTATGTTCCTGAGCAACCTTCTTTGCTGACATCCTACCTCGTTAAGAGTTAGGATGTTTTTTTTGTTCGCTGTGTATAAGAAAGACAGCATGATAGGGTTATCCCTTCTTAGCCGGCTCTTTTTGTTTAATAGCTGAATCATAGCCATCATCCCACAGCTCTCCATCGATACCAGTGTACGGGTTGGCCTCCTTTGCCTCTCCGGCAAGAAAGGCGCATCTTCCTTCATTTCGAATGTCTTCAACCTTACTTCGTATGAACAGAGACGACTCAGGGTCTACTTTATTCATGTACGCTCGAAACAAAAATGCGCAGCCGATGATAAAGAGAAGCACACCAAAGAACCCGATAAAACTGTTACCAGTTAAGAATATCCAGGCGACTAAGAGTAAGCCAATCAATAGTATGGCAGGAGTCAAGCCAAGTGTTTTTTTCACTTTTCTCTCACTTAAATCAAGATCTTGTTTCAACCCATTTGTGCGGGGGATAAGGAAAATCCATTTGTTCGAACAAGTTATCTAGGTGTTATATGCGACCAAATTAGTCGCCATGTTAAATACACTAGTTGAATGATGATTCTAGCTAGAGACTTCACTGTCAGAGTAGGGAATCTCACCAATAATACCTGATTTATGAACCAAGGTAACATTTATTGATAATAATCTTTTTAACTATGTAGCATGTCAAATGAATGCGAATAATTCATTAAAAAATCAAACTAATTAAACAAAAAAAGCAGCCAACTTAGGCTGCTTTTGAGAAACTGAATGATGATCAAATCGTCACAACCACTCGCACTGCCAGTAGCATTAAAACGATACCGGATAATCGGTCAATCAGTACCGCTTTTGAGCGAATACGGTCCACAACACGCGAGTTAGACAATACCAATGTGATGAAGGTGTACCACAAGCCATCAACAACAAATGGTGTCGCGACGATGATCATTTGGTTACTTAGATCGTTACCTAGCGCTACAAATTGACTGAACAGTGCGATGAAGAACAGCGCAATTTTCGGGCTTAGAATTGAAATAAGGAAGCCTTCTCGCGCCGATTGTAAAACCGTCGTTTCTTCACCGGATTCTAACTTCGCCGCAACCCCACCTTTTGAGCGCAGTGCATTGAAGCCAAGATACGCCAAGTAAGCTGCACCAGCCAAGCTAATAGTCTTAAATAGCAATGGGCTTTGTTGCAGCACTACCGCCAAACCTATCAAGGTAATAAACGCATAAATACCGATACCAAACGCGTGCGCCCATGCGGTAGCCAAACCATTCACTCGACCACCAGCCAACGAGTGCTTAGCGACAATCGCTAAACTCGGACCTGGGGACATCGCCCCTAGTAAACACACGGTAAAAAGTGATAGCCAAACTGTTAGTGTCATAAGAATCTCCCCTCTTTGACGCTAATCTATCAATGGAATAGGTATAATTAGAAATCAAAGTTTTTCATACTAGCTATGATTTCAGATCATAAGCAGTAGATACGCACATTAACGAATGGAATACTCTGAGATTTGCATAACCGAGCGAATCTCCTCTCGCACCCATTTATGCGCCGGATCCGTATCGTACTTTGGATGCCACATTAACCAATACTGATGAGTAGGGGTTTCGAGTGGCAACGCTTTGTGGGCTAAATCCCAATGCTTCGCGAGATTCACGGCAATATGCTCGGGTACCACCATCAGATGCTCACTTGAGACTAAGCGATTGATAGCGGCAGAAAAGAAAGGCACCTTGAAGGTAACGTGGCGTGTATAACCCAGCTCTCTCAATGCCAAGTCAGTATAGGAATCTTTGTCCCCTCCACCGTTCACTTTGATGTGAGAATACGAAATTAAATCTTCGACACTAATATGGTCTTGCTTTGCTAACGGGTGGGAGGCCTTCATCAAACACACGGACGAGTCCTCACCAATCTTCACACTGGATACACCTTTAGGCTGTTCTGGATAAATTGAAGACGCAATATGAATACCTGTCTCATGAAGTTTATCAAGAAAGTCTGGTTGCCAAAGTCGATACGCCATATCCAGCTGAGGAGCAAAACTACTCAAGTGCGAAGCAATGTCAGGGAGTACATATTGCGCGACATAGTCACTCGATGCTAATACTAACTCTCCTTTCCAATCCCCGGGTTCAAAAGGCTTGTCATCGAGAAGGTGATCGAATTCCGCCAATAAGTCGTCCAACTTCTCTTTTAGAAGTAGCGCTCTTGGCGTGGGAATCAATTGGTTACCCTGCCGAACCAATAAAGGGTCGCCGCATAATTCGCGTAACTGCGCTAGTTGACGACTGACCGCGGATTGAGTGATGTGCAAACGCTCCGCGGTTCTGCTCACATGGCACTCTTCAAGCAATACATGCAAAGAGCGCAGCAGATTCAGGTTAATGTTATTCAGCACATTCAACCCATTGTGTGCGCCAATCTGCGGCGGCGTAATCTTCCGGCCAATATTCCACTTGTTTGCAAATTAGCCCATCACGGATGCTGTGAAAAGTAATCACTCTATCTGAGCGAACGCCATCACTAACAATCACATCGGTGACTACTTGATCGCCTTCTCCCACAATACGTTCAATCGCAAAGGTCCACTTACCTTCTGCTGGATAAGCTGAGTTCAGTTCGGCAAAGTTCTTTCTGCCGCGAATGACTTCTTTGGTCAATGGCCAAATTACTTCACAATCAGGCGAAAGACACTCTGCTGCCGCATAGAAATCATTGCTTGCCATTACGTTCCAGAAATTGAGGACGATGTCTTTCTCGGTCATTTTACAAACTTGCTCCCTGTGGTATTGAAAAACTCCGTTAACACGGTATGTGTCATCACATTACGAAGCTCTGGATAACTTTGGATATAGTCTCGAATCTCATTCAAACGGGCGATATTCGGTACTTCAACAAACAGCATCATATCGGTTTCACCACTAATGGCATGACACCATTTCACACCGTCAATTTTGTAAAGATCTTTGGCGTAATTATCGCAGTGATGGCTCGATGCCGACGTATCAAACTTTAGTGCCATATAAGCACAAATCGTCGACTCTTCAGATGTTGCAATATCGGCATGATAGCCAAGGATCACTCGATCATTTTCGAGCTTTTTGATTCGCGCTGTCACTGCTGAACGTGACAAGCTGACTTGCTCTGAAATTTCCGTAATAGAGAGGCGGGCATTCTGCCGCAATAGGTCTATGATCTGACGATCAAATTTGTCCATAACATCACCACGCTTTCCTTAATCTTGTCATTCTACCCAAATACAACTTATTGAAAACCGACAATTTGCGCTTTCTAAACAAAACAACCGTCATTTTGACGGTCGACAACATCATTTTGATAAGGAGAACTTAGATATGCTTGTCGCATCACCTACATAGACGTTTAGAGGTCGTCATGGAACAACTCAAAAAAGACATCACGCTGATCTCAGGCATTGGGCAACTCTCCACCACGTTAATGGGAACGGGTTTATTTATGATTCCAACCATTGCCGCTGGTATCGCTGGGCACTTTTCCCTTTGGGCTTGGATAATCTTATTCGTCGCGATTTGTCCTATTGCGCTTACTTTTGCTCAATTGGGTAAGCGCTATCCAAGTGCGGGCGGCACAGCGTTTTTTGTTCGCAAAGCGTTTAACAGTAAACTGGAAAGCAGCGTAGCGTGGCTGTTTGTCAGCGTCATTCCTGTTGGTGTACCTGCTGCTGTCGCACTTGCAGCCGGCTTTCTACAACAGTTAATACCAGAGCCACTGAGTAACCATCTTTTCGCACAAATTCTTACGGTGGCTCTGTTAATCATCGTCAACCTACTTGGCACAAAATCATCGGGTCGCTTACAAACCGTCATTGCACTGAGCATTTTTGCTTTGGTTGGTGCATTTTTATGGAAAGGTGATGTTGGCCCCGCCGATCTCACCATGCCTACCATCACAATGGATTCAACTTGGTCAATTGCGACAGCATTAGGCGTCATGTTTTGGTGCTTTGTTGGAATAGAAGCCTTTGCGCATATGGGGGAGGAATTTAAGAACCCACAACGTGATTTCCCAATTGCTATTATTGTTGGCTGCTTTGTCGCAGGACTCACCTATTGGGCCTGCTCTGTCGTGATACTCAAATTTGGCGCTTACGGCAGTGCTGAGTTCGACAATGCCTCAATTCCGTGGTTGAGTGCGTATCTATTTGGTGATCACGCCAAATGGCTTATTAGTGTTATCGGTTTCTCAGCGTGTTTCGCGAGTGTGAACCTCTACACTCAAAGTTTGGCGCGAATGGTGTGGGCCCAAGCAAGGGAGCACAAACCAACTAGCGCTATCGCGAGAGTTTCAGTGCGAGGCGTACCAGCGAATGCCACGTTAATCGTCGGCGCTATATTGCTTGCTTCTTGTGTTATTGGGTCACTATCAGGGCTAGATTTGGAGTTCTTCCTAAAGCTCGCAAACGGCATCTTTGTTCTGGTCTATCTATTGGCAATGCTAGCAGCCTACAAACTGCTCAAAGGTTGGGGAAAGGTCCTCGCAGGATTTTCTCTCGTGTTGTGCACCGCAGTATTCATTTGTTTGGGTTGGTCTATGCTGTACGCCGTTACTATTTTTGCAGTGCTCTCCCTACCATGGAAACAGTGGCGAAAAAAGAACACTCGCCGAGTGACTGATTAAGGCTTAGCGTAGTTATTCAAACAACTCAGAAAGCTGTTCAACCAGAGCATCAATCTCACTTAATGCAACATTGCCATAACCCAATACCGCTCCTTGCCAATTTCGCGCTTTAAAATCTGAATGTTCATAAAAACTCAATGGACGCAGCACTATTCCTTTGGATTTAGCTCGTTGCGTCCATTCATGCTCATCAACCCCTTGCAACCACTTTAAAGTGATATGGAGACCAGCAGCCTGACTGATCACCTTAACTCTATCGCCAAAGTGCTTTTCAACAGCCAAACACATCTGCTCATGCTTAGTTTTGTACAATCGGCGCATTTTGCGGATATGACGAATTAACCCACCTTCAGTAATAAAATCAGCCAACGCCTCTTGGGTGTGCGTTGGCGAATCACCGGTTAACGCATCCTTAACCACCAAGCATTGCTCAACTATACGTTCAGGTACCACAAGGTAGCCAAGGCGTATTCCATTAAACATCACTTTACTGAACGAGCCCACATACAGTACGCGATCATCTCGCCCCATTTGAGCCGCTAGCCCTTGTAAGCTGGTATATGGACGATGGGAAAACTGAAATTCACTGTCGTAATCGTCTTCGATAACCCAACGTGATTGCTCGACCGCCCAGTTGATAATCTTCCCTCGCTGCTCGGTATTAAGCGTAGTTCCCATCGGATACTGATTGCTTGGTGTGATATATAGAGCATCGGCATCGCTGCTGGTTACCGCTTCCACATCAAAGCCGAGTTTTTCTCGTACCAATAGAGGCTCAAATTGATATTGCTGGAACTGAATTAGCTTCCGCATTTGCGCGTAACCCGGTTGCTCCATCAAAACCTTATCACCTTGTTTTAGAGCTACCATCGTCGCGATTGACAACGCTTGCTGTGCCCCAGAGGTAATAATGATGCGCTCTGGGGAGCAATTTACTGAACGGCTTGATGCAAGGTAGTCAGCTAAAGCACAACGCAATGCCCAACTGCCCTGAATATCTTGGTTCCCTAGCAAACAGGTACGGGAAAGATGACGAGCAAGTAACTTTTGCCACTGCGCCATAGGAAAAGCTTCTAAATCAGGCACACCCGGAGCAAATGCGCGGTTGATGTCAAAGTTGGTTTTCGGTGATGAGTCCGTTTTGATTGAACTGGGTTCAGGCAGATACTGCTCCGGCAGTTCTACAGCAACATAAAAGCCAGAGCCTTTTTGACTGTTCAAGTACCCTTCCGCCACTAACTGCTCGTAGGCTGCAATCACGGTATTCCTACTGAGTTCAAGGTCTTGTGATAGCTTTCGTGTAGACGGCAATTTCCCATTCTTCGCCCACAGCCCTTGAACAATCTTCTCGCGGATAGCAAAAAACAACGCTTGCTGACGCGTTCCATCACTTTCTTTTAAATGCAGGTCACCGATATCAATCAAAGACAAACTGGATCCATCCATTAGTTAAAACTGGCTCTCTTTAAGCTACCAGTTAAACGCTACATTGCAATCAAAGATTGAGAAACAAGTGCTCGTCCCTGTGAGCAAAAAGGAGAGAAAATGTTGTCCAATACCAACAGAACGGAAATTAAGAAAGGCGCACATAAAGCCATCTCTGATGTCGACAAGCTGCACGCCATCATAGATGAAAGCCTTATCGCTCATATTGCAATAACCAACGAGTCTGGCCCTGTAGTCATCCCCATGCTGGCTTGGCGTGTAGATGATTACGTGTATATTCATGGTGCCAACAACAGTCGATTACTGCGCTCACTCAAACAAGGAGTGCAAACATGCCTAACCTTTACCTTGTTTGATGGCTGGGTATTGGCTCGAAGTGCGTTTCATCATAGCGCACATTATCGTAGCGCTGTTGTCTTTGGCCAGTTTGAGATGGTGGCGGATAACCAAGAGAAAGACAGATTGCTGAATCACTTTATTGAACAAATCGCTCCGGGAAGAACAAAAGACATCCGCTTGAGCAATGAGAAAGAACTCAAAGCAACTATGCTACTGCGTATACCACTAACGGAAGCATCAGTGAAAATCAGCAATTTTGGTGTTAACGACGATGCACAAGACATGGACATTCCAGTTTGGGCTGGCGTCTTGCCGTACCGAACTGTTGTAGGCCCACTGCAAGCTTGTGAAGATTTGTATGAAGGCATTAAAGAGCCAGACTACCGTCGTGCCTACCCTAATCGCTGGCAGGAATAAGCACGGTAAACAACGCGCCCCCTAAGTGGCTCTCGCCGACTGACAGCTCCCAGCCTAGTTGCCTCGCAGCACTAGACGCAATGGCGAGTCCCAAGCCAAAACCTTTGACATCGGCGTTACGGCTTTTATCTAAACGAGAAAACGGAATGAATACCTCTTCACGCATCTCTTTAGGAACCCCTGGGCCATCATCTTCAATATCGACGATCCAGAAGTGCTCTACCGACCGGATCGTCACTTCCACACAAGACTCGCCATAACGTTTTGCATTCTGCAGTAGGTTATCAAGAACCAAATTACCCAACGTTGGTTGCAGGTGGATGGACTGATAAGCCAAAGCATTCTCAACAGTAAGCTTCGCTGACTCTAACCCACGATAATTCATGCGGCTTTTACACCAAAGCGGCAGTTCAATGGTTTCAACAGAATCGGCTAACGAATGGTTATTCACGCTCAAGCGGGAAAGCATTACGATGTCAGACGTTAAATCCGTCACCACATCCACATATCTTTCAATGTCATCGTGCAGTTCCGCTTGCATTTCACCTTTAGTACGCCTTGCCAAGTCGGTAGCTAGCTGAATTCGACTCAGTGGCGTTCGAACTTCATGAGGGATAGCCTGAGTGAAAATGTGTGTTTGGCGCACTTGCCTTTCAATGTCTTCCGACATGTTGTTGAAGCCAGTAGCAAGCTCTCGGACCGGAGAAGAGAAGTGCTTTAAATCCACACGAGTGCTGAGCTCACCGGAGCCAAATTGCTGCTGTGCTGACGTCAATTGTTGAATCTGACGATCAAGTCTACGCACCGGAACATAAACCATGACACCCAAGCTGCATATTATGGTGAGTAACAAGCTGAACACAAAGATGCTTTCTGAGTCTTCATCCCAATCAATATCTGGACTAAAAAAATCTCGCTTTTCTTTAAATACCAGACTTTCTGATGAGTTTGGGAGTGGAAAAACCGCAGCGTAGATATTGCCATCGATCAAGTACACAGGCACACCTTGCATACGATAAAGCAATTCGCAGTCCAAACAAGGAGGCGAACCGTCCCAGTTATTAAAAAGAGTCAGGTCGAAGATGAAAAAATCCTGTTTGCCTGTTCTCGTTAACTGCTTGTAGAGTGAGTTAGGCGTCCCGCGTTGCTCAGTATACTGATCGACAAAATACGTACCATCACTCAAGAAGATGCCAACTTCAGTTTTGCGCATAAACTCGTCACCCATAGTAAAAAACAAGGCGACGGTCACGGCAAGGCCCGTTACCAATCCAACATAGAGCCGAGTAAACAGAGAGAACATCCGCTATTTCCCCGTTAACATGTATCCACGATTACGCACGGTCTTAATGGTAGCGGTGTGAATAAGGGCTTTTGAGAATTTTTTCCTCAAAGAAGAGATTCGCATATCAATTGAACGGTCAGTAATGCAGTATTCAATGCCACGCGCAAGGCGGCAACAGGACTCTCGAGAAACGGGTTTATCGACATTGAGCATTAATAGCTCCAATATTTCGAATTCAGAATCAGTGAGATCGATATCTTGCTCTAAGTAATAAGCTTTAGAGCGACGGGTGCATAAGTCGATGCCATAGCGGCTCAGCTCTGTCTTTTCATCCGTATCTATTTGGCGACGGTAACGGCGTAAAGAGGCTTCAATACGAGCGAGGAGGATATTGCCCTTAATTGGTTTAGTTAGATAATCATCAGCACCAAATTTAAATAGGCTAACTTCACTCATCTCATCATCAGTGGCCGTCAACACAATGATGATCCCATGATAAAACGCCCTAGCCTCTTGGCATATCTCTGCACCATTTTTGCCTGGGAGCATCAAATCCAATAACACCAGATCAGGCTTCAATTCTTTGATAGCGTCGAGTGCATTAAGACCATTGTCGATCACAGTAACTAGGTAACCTTCAGCCTCTAGGTACATTTTGGTTAATCGAGCAATCTCTGAATCATCCTCTACGAGCAAAATTTTATTACCGACCATAATCCATTCACTCTACCTATAAAACAGGAGCAGTATATCGCTCGTTTTATTCCATGCAACCCGTATAAACCGAGCCTCTAGCGACAGAAAGTGCTTACAAACACTTACAAACCATACATTTATAAAAAAGCGCTCTCTACAAAAGACCTGTAAAAGAACAAAAAACCAATTTATAAACACAAGTTAAGATTTAATATCATCAATTAAACCCACTACAAAATATAAAGCCACTAATATTTTAGTTTTGTCGAATTAAAAACCTTACAACAAATAATCAACAGTAATTATGACTACAATTGCTCATGTAGACAGAAAATACTCTTGCAAATAAATTCCTCAGCGAACCTTCAGCCCGTGAGTATTGCAAAGATGAAATTCGCTCAATTAACGCCTCTGGCTTTACTTTGTACAGTAAGCCTAACTGCCTGCGGTGGCAGTGACTCAAATTCAAAGTCACCAACAACCACGCTGCCTCCCAAATCAGCTCCAACATTGAAAACCGTGACGATCCCTAGCGTCGTTTCCAAAAAGTTTCCAGCCAAGCTGCAAGTGGCTGCTGATGCTGGCTTTACCCACTACCTTGAAGTCTCCCTTTCGCAAGACGGGAACAATGCGTCGTTCCACATTATCGCGATGGATGACGGGGCGAATGATGAAAAAATATTTCGTGCCGCCAAAATCGTTCAGCACCTACTCACAAACCAGCCAAATTCGAAATATGGTGCCGACAAATCTAGTATCGCAAAGACACTAGCTGAGCGTGATGCAACATTAATGCTGACAGAAAACGACGACCAGAATGACGAAATGCTCACCAAAATTTTCATCAGTGAGTTGCTTCGTCAAGATAAATTGGACGACGCGATTGCAGATTCTGGCTTACCACAATCCTTTGATACCAGCTCATTAGAAAACTTTATTACAACCATGATGGTGCTTAGTGAAGACGACATGGACACGCTTATCGAGTCCATTGCATTAACGTTGATGAGCAGCGGGGATACACCAAACTGGTTGATGAACAGCCAGTCCTTGATGTACCGCGAACTGACGGTTGAAGGCGATTGTCACTACATGAGTAACTTTGCCGATTACTGTGCCAATCTGGGTGAACATGCCGACCGAGATGCCGCTTTTGAAGAGATTCTACATTTGGTCCAAGCGCAAGGCATTGCTCCTAACGCATCGACTTCCTCATTACAAAAAGCCATTCAAGCGCATGCTCTAAGCATTTATAACGACATCCAATCAGGTAAGCCTACGGTGTGGCGCCCAACCCAGAGTGACTGGGAAGATTGGGAGTCTGACGACTTCGATCCAGAACGCGTTAAGCTAACAGGCCCTTCTTACTCTCACGAATATTTTGCTGCTGCTTTTGAAGCTTACATGGGCGTTGCAAAAGCAAACGGGCATGGTTTAGATGGCTACCAAGCGTTAACACGTGAAGAAATGCAAACCCAAGATCCACAAGCGATTGATTGGATTGGCGGTTTGTTCCACGACTACTTGCAATACACCGCAAGCATCGACTCTGCAGGCGTCAAACTCTACACAGAAAAAACAAATCCAGGCACGGTTCCTACCTTCCGCATGGCGCCAAATAAACATGGTTTAGTAGAAGCCTACACCTACAAGTCTCAATGGCTGACAAAAGTGAAGATCGTTGGCGACGACGCGATGAATGTCATCGGTAATGACCAAGACAACACATTTGAAGGCAACCATAAAAACAATAGTATTTATGGTGAGGGAGGCGTCAACACTTACATCGTGCGACACAAACTGGCGGAATGTATCGTTATCAAAGCGAAAAACGTCTCTGTTGAGTGCCCTAATACAGGCATTGACGAGTTGTACGACATTCAGAACATCCAGTTCACCGATCAAACTCTAGACGTAACCAAGCTATAAACAATGAAAAACATGAAGAAACTTACTCTACTCGCTCCCCTATTCCTTGTTGGTTGTGGTGGCCTTGCTGTCATGGATCGTACTGATGCAGTAAAAGCGCAACCAGAAATGTTGGTGAAAACCGACGGCGACTTTTGGGGATTCGGTGCGGATGGCCATTTTGATTTTGCTGGCAAGTACAAAGGCAAATATTCGCGCAGTGCTTCAAACTCAAGTTGGTTCAATCGTATCTCATTCAAAGAAGGGGCAATGGGCGCAGAAGTGACTCGTATAGACAGCGGTGAAACTTGGCTCCTAAACTGCACCGGCGGCGGCATGTCGGTAAACTACATGGGCCTTGATTTTGGTGGCAACGATCCATACACCTGCGACATCACTCAAGATGGTAAGAAAGTCGGTGAGTTTGCTATGGAACCGAAATCTGCGCTGATCGACATCAGCCTTGAGAAAAAAGAAACGGGCGTAGTTCGCATTGGCAATACCCATTTCAATGTAGAAACCGTTCACACGAGCCCTGATTCGATGATGGCGGTAGATATTCCACTGGGTTACAGCTTTAAGCAAGGGACGCAAGAGGTTGCGGCAGTGCAGACGAATGGCACAATCGCAGTGCAAATGTTGCCCGAGCTTAACGATAAGCAAAAAGACGTGGTTGCCATTGGCGCTGTGGCTAGTGCACTGAGCTGGCGTCCTGAAGAGTAAGCGTTAACGCTCCCAAAAATTTCCAAGCCCTCATTTGAGGGCTTTTATTTGCTGGCAGCACTGGTCATCACAAAGACTATTTTTCCAATCGAGCCGCGTATTGTTTGGGAGTTAAGCCGCGATGTTTTTTGAACATACGATTAAAACTCGCGACATTGGTATATCCGAGACGCTCCGCAATTTCCTCTATACTGACATGTTTGATCAATAAACCAGCTGCAACGTTACTTAATACATAGCCAGATACCGTAGAGAAATTAAGTCCTAACTTGTGCAAGCGTCGCTGGAACTGTTGCTCTGAAAGTCCAAGTAAAGATGAGACACGCTCCAATGTCGGCAATCCATAATGACTACTGTAACTTACTACTTCATAAATCACTTTAAGCTCATCTTCCGGATCGGGCATGTTGAGCAAATCATCCAAATCTGAAAAGCTCATCGCTAGACGGCTGTCTTCACGGTGGCTTACTTGACGCGAAGCGAGGCGGTCATCTCCTGGGATCCAGATTTCTGTTTTTGGCTGACTCCACTCAACCTCACAGCCAAAGTACTCTTCGTATGGTTTGCCATTTTTCCTAGAACCAGAAATCATCACACGTAATGGCTTATAATCTTGCCCCAAAAATTCACGCAAAATCTTGGTCATGAATATCGCGCAGCGAATACTGTCATGTACTTTGACCGAAGTCTCCACAAATGGGTTGTGGTAAGTCCATTTGATGATCTTGCCTGATTGCTCACCCGCTAAAAAAGCGCCTGATTGAAGGTTACTTACGCCATAATTCACGCGTCGAATGGTACTAGCGAGATCATTACCTGAGTATAACCAACGTCCGACTGGACCAAGCTTTTGCAGCTCAATGCCACGGCTTAAACCTAACACCACATCTGGGTCATCAGTCAGTTGTTCAATACGTCGATACCACTCCGAAACAGCCTTCAAAGGTATCAATGTCATCGGGTTGTGAAACACTGATGCAGGGATGCCAAGCTCTTCGGAGCTCAAATTATACTTAGATAACGCGAGGTTATGCATATTTAAAATACCCATCGCGCGAATAAATCGAACCGTTTTCATAACCAATCACATCAAATTTAATCTTCTAGTGATTGAATTTGTCACAAACCCTCACCTATTTCAATTCCAGATCACAATACGCCAACAGTTTGATAGAGGAGTGTTTAATGAGTTTACTGAGTGTCCCATTTGTCGGAACAGGCGCAGATACAGCGTTACATGTTGTCGCTGCCGTCGTTTTAATCGCGAGTGTCGCTGGCGCGTGTTACGGCTTTTGGAAAATCCATGAGTTGCCAATTAATAAGGCGCACAGCAAAGACCATCATCAGATAGGGCTCATTACTGCCCTCACCTGGATAGGATTTGTCTGGCACTGGGTATGGGTGCTAGCCGTGATCTTTGCATTCGTTGATATGGAAAAAGCCATCATCAATCTGCGTGATACATGGAAAAGTAAACCGCAAACAGAAACACAGCCACAAGAGGAGGCATAATGTTAGAAGGTTTAGCGGTATGGGCACTCTTCATCTATCTGCTCCGTTTAGTCGGCATGCCTTGGAACAAAGCAACCAAATCGTTCGCTTACCTAGGCGGCTTGGGTTGGTTAATGTTCGTCTGGGTAGGCCTCATCAACTTCACGCCGATGGATCTATCCGGCGGCTCAGTGGTGCAGTCACCACACATCCAGTTGCGTCCGGATTCAACCAATGTGAAAGGCAAAGTTGACCATATTTATATCAAGCCGAATCAACAAATTGAAAAAGGTCAGCTCATTTACGAACTCGACCCAACGCAATATGAGATCGCATTGAACCAAGCAAATGTGTCGGCAGATTCTGCTCGAGTAGCACTGGCAACAGCACAAGGTGATATCGAGATTGAAGAAGCAAACCATCAAGCACTGGTGCAAGATCTAGAAACATCAAAAAGCCAATTGGAAGCGGCGAAAGTTGACTATAAATTGCAGAAAAAGATGCTGGATCGTTACGTTGAACAAAACCGCGTGGTCCAAAACACCATTACGGCAAGCGACATCGACAAACAATCGAGTGCGGTTGATATGGCACGCCACAACGTGTTAACTCTTGAATCTCAAATCAAGAAGAAACAAGTCGATATCTCACGTGCAAAACTGGCGATTCATAAAGCTGAGCTCGCGGTTGAAACGAAACAGGCTGAACTGCGCCAAGCAGAAGAGCAAATTGCAAAAGCACAATGGGATTTGAACAGCACCAAAGTGCACGCACCAGCAGATGGCTTTGTGACCAACTTTATCCTGCGTGAAGGTCAGCGTGTATCGATGATGCCGCGTATCAACATGTACACTAACGAGAAGTACGTTCTGATGCGAGTGAACCACCAAGCGATTCGTAACATCAAACCAGGTCAACCTGCGGAATTCTCTTCTTCGGTTTACCCTGGCAAGATCTTCTCTGCAACAGTAGAGGGCATTGTTGAAGCGACCGGCGAATCACAAGGCAACCTACTTGGTCTGGATGATTCCGTTCGCGCTACAACCGGTAAGAACTTGCAGAACAAACACCACTTTGTTCGCCTTAAGATTGATGAGCCAGAAGGCTACGATATCCCTGTCGGCTCAGTTGGCCTAGCATGGGTCAGCGGCGAGAAACCAATTGGTTTCCTAGCGTTCTTGGATGTGATTCGTGGCATCATCATCCGAATGAAGTCGCAACTGTACTTCTTCTACTCTATCTAAACTCCCAAACCGCCGGTTCCGCTGGCGGTTTTCTTTTCATTTGTATCCAAGCACGTAGTTTTCCCGTATAACAAATAGTTAGTAAATAACGGAGAAAATTCATGTCGGCAAAGGAAAGAAGCCTACCCACCCATCGCATCTCAAGATTCAGCAAGTTCGCTTCCCTTGCAACCCGAGTCGCAGGCAATGTGATTGCTGAAGGCACCAAACAAATCGCTAAAGGCAATAAACCCAAAGCGAAAGACCTGTTACTAACGCCGCAAAACATTGCGCGTTTAACAGACCAACTGGCCCACTTGCGGGGTGCAGCGATGAAGCTTGGTCAAATGCTCTCTATGGATGCTGGCGATGTTTTGGAACCAGAACTCGCTGATATTCTCTCGCGACTTCGCTCAAACGCAGATCCTATGCCAGCAAAACAACTCAACGGAGTAATGGAAAACGCGCTAGGAACGAATTGGAAAACTGAGTTCCTCTCCTTTAACTTCAAGCCAATAGCCAGCGCTTCCATTGGTCAAGTTCACCAGGCCTACAGTGATGCAGGTGATAACCTCGCGGTGAAAGTGCAGTATCCGGGAGTAAGGAAAAGTATCGACAGTGACGTCGATAACGTGGGGACTCTGCTCAAAGTCGTTGGCTTGATTCCCGAATCTGTTGATTACAAAGGACTATTGGAAGAAGCTAAAAAGCAACTGCATGATGAAGCTGATTACGCACGAGAAGCGCACTTTGCCATTCGTTATCATGACGCTTTGAAGGATCACCCTCATTTTGTCGTGCCGAAAATCCACACCGAGAGCTCTTCCGACGCCGTGCTCGCAATGGAATTTATTGACGGTAGTCCGATTGAACAAATCGAGCATTATGACCAAAACACACGCGACTTTGTAATGCACAGTTTACTCGAATTGCTGTTCCGGGAGCTGTTCGAATTTAAAATGGTCCAAACCGACCCCAACTTTGCCAACTACTTGTATATCGAGAACACCCGTCAAATCGGCTTGTTAGATTTCGGCGCGACTCGCGAATACAGCGAACAATTTAGCACTGGTTATCGCCAAGCTTTTGCATCGGTTGTCAACGACGACGAGCAAGGCTTGAACAATGCGCTTGAGCAGATTGGATTTTTCAGCAAGACCATTATGCCTGCACAGCGCCAAGCGATTCTTGATCTCGTCAAAATGGCGTGTGAACCTATGCTGGTTGATGAGCCTTATGACTTCAAAGCCAGTGGCTTAGCTCAGAAACTCCGCGAGGCCGGCACCATTTTAAGCATGGAACAAGACTACTGGCACACGCCACCAGCAGATGCCCTATTCCTGCACAGAAAAATAGGCGGAATGTACTTGCTGGCAGCTCGCATTGGTGCAAAAGTGAACATTCGCCAATTGGTCTCACCGTACCTACAGATTATTGACGAATAGACTATTGTTTTTCTGCCACTTTCGAGTACCTTGAGCAGCTGCCTATAAGAATAATCTGACTGTCGGGGTGCTCGGTGAGTAAGTTTCAAGACCTCTCCACTCTAATCGAACAAATTGTCCAAGCAGACGAAGCGGATCAAGTTACCGCTTTGAATGATTCTATCGAATGTGGTCTCGAACCCGGTGCCGTGGCACTGATACTCGAGGCTTTCCCGATCGATGAACGTGTACGCTTGTGGCGCGCATTACCTATGGAATTGCACATCGATGTGCTGACTGAAATGCGTGCTGAAGTACGTCTTTCCATCATCGAAGCACTTTCTGAAGTTGAGCTGAAGCTGACCTTAGCCAAGCTGGATAACTTATCGCTGATTGAATGGGCTGACTCGCTTCCTGAAGAGTTCATTAATGAAGCGTTAGAGCTGATTGAGAAAGATGAACTCGATCTCTACGACCAAGCAAACGAATATGAAGACGAAGAACTCGGTCGATGGGCTGAACGAAAGATCATCACTCTCCCTTTTAATATTACCGTTGGTAAAGCTCGACGCTTGATGGAGCGTTACAGTTACGATACACCGCAGCAAGTGTATCTGATCAACCGTAAAAAGCAGTTTCGTGGCGCAGTGAACTATTATGAAATCTTACGTAGTGAAGCGGACGTTCGTCTCAAAACCCTAGCGATTGAAACCGTCACCGTACTCGACAGTAAAATGGAACTGTCTGAAGCCGTAGAAGCACTTGAGCACAGCCCTCTCCCTGCTTTGCCAGTTACGGATGCAGATCAAACCTTGATCGGTGAAGTGGATTGGCAATTCGCACTCAGCACTCAACGTGAAATCTACGAAGCACGTTTGATGGCTGGTACGGGTATGGATGAAGGCGATGACTTGTTCGCGCCAATTCTAAAGAGTTCACAAAAGCGTGGCGTTTGGTTGGGCATTAACTTGCTGACTGCAATTCTAGCATCGGTGACGATTGGCTTGTTTGAAGATGTGATTTCACAAGTGGTCGCTCTTGCTGTTCTGATGCCGATTGTGGCTTCTATGGGGGGTATTGCAGGTAGCCAAACACTGACGCTGATGGTTCGTGCTATGGCATTAAACCAAATTACCCCTGGTAACCGTTTTGCCCTACTCAAAAATGAATTGGGTATCGGCTCTCTTAACGCTTTGCTTTGGGCGCTGATCATCGGTGGTTTAGCAGGGCTTTGGTTCCAATCTCCGGTATTGGGCGGCACCATCGCACTCGCGATCATCGTCAATATTGTTACCGCGGCCTTATTTGGTGTGCTGATCCCAATTGTTCTTGATAAGCTCAAACTCGATCCAGCACTTGCGGGCTCGGTGATTCTGACTACGGTAACTGATGTCGTTGGCTTCTTTGCTTTCTTGGGCACGGCGAGCTTAGTAATGTTGTAAAAAGAATCGCTCTAGTTAATTAATTCATCATTAGCATTATAATTACAAATTGCAAACCGCATTTGCAATTTGCAACTCACAGCAAATTTTAGGCAACCTTTATCACAGAAACCGTGTTTTTTCGGTGGTTTTAAAGTTGGCACACTAACTGCATTGTCTAATGTGACCCTTCTTAAGCCGAGGGTCACCTAGCCAACTGACGTTGTTAGTGAACTCGAATTTGTTCACAAATATATAAGCCAATCGCACAAATTGCGGTTGGCTATTTTTTTATCTGGCCCCTTCAAATTCCTTCTCCACATCCTTACTCCCTGTTGAACTAATTTTATTCACTCAATTTACAATCGATTACATGCGATATTTTCTTAAGTTATCTACAACAAATAGCCATCTAAGAAAAATTGAACAGCATAAACACCAAAATAACCATTAAATAAATGACTTTGCGTTCAACTTATGAACAATCGTTACTATCAAGCTCAAAAAAACGTTTGCTAAGCATTATGAAAATCCATTGAATCGCTATTTTATAAACAAACCACAAAAATATGACGAGATAAAAGAAAGCCACCAATGATACCGATTTCATTACACATTACTGGTCAGATTAGCCGTCAAGTTCTAAACTTTTTTATTTTTCTTAAAAGCTATAACCACATGTTTTTAAAGGATTATAAAAAGACAAATCTATAGGTAAACGTTTAAGTGACAAAAAACTCATTGACTATGAGAGTTACATCACCATAATACGCGCCGTTTGCCCAGAAATTGGGATCTACAATTTGTTTTAATTTTTCTTTGCGGAGGTAAAAATGGCTGCGGACAACAACTACAGTCTTGGACCGGTTCCTAACACTGCCAGAAAAGGCGTGGCATCATTAACCATGGTTATGTTGGGACTCACTTTCTTCTCCGCAAGTATGTGGACGGGCGGCTCGCTCGGTACTGGCCTTTCTTTTGATGATTTCTTCCTCGCTGTTCTCATTGGTAACCTAATCCTCGGCATCTACACTTCTTTTCTTGGTTACATCGGCGCTTCTACTGGTCTCTCTACTCACCTCCTTGCTCGTTTCTCTTTTGGCTCTAAAGGCTCTTGGCTTCCTTCCGCTCTTCTTGGCGGCACACAAGTTGGTTGGTTTGGTGTTGGCGTGGCGATGTTTGCTATTCCAGTAAACAAAGCGACAGGCATCGATACAAACACGCTTATCATCATTTCTGGTCTATTAATGACTGCGACGGTTTACTTCGGTATCTCTGCGCTTATGGTGCTATCTGCGATTGCAGTTCCAGCAATTGCGTTACTCGGCGGATACTCGGTAGTAGAAGCGGTAAACAGCGTGGGTGGTGTGGCTGAACTACAAAAAGTACAACCAGCACAACCTATCGACTTTTCAGTGGCACTAGCAATGGTCGTTGGCTCATTCGTCAGCGCGGGTACCCTGACTGCGGACTTCGTACGATTCGGCAAAAAGCCCAAAGGGGCAGTAATGGTCACTATGGTGGCGTTCTTTATCGGTAACTCACTGATGTTCATCTTCGGCGCAGCAGGCGCTGCGGTAACTGGCCAATCAGACATTTCAGAAGTGATGATCGCTCAAGGTCTTCTGATCCCAGCTATCATCGTGCTTGGTTTGAACATTTGGACAACAAACGACAATGCGCTTTACGCATCGGGCCTAGGTTTCTCAAACATCACTGGTTTGCCAAGCAAATACATCTCTATGGCGAACGGTTTAGTCGGTACATTGTGTGCACTATGGTTGTACAATAACTTTGTAGGCTGGCTAACCTTCCTATCGCTTGCAATTCCACCAATTGGCGGTGTAATCATTGCGGACTTCTTCATGAACCGTAAGCGTTACACAAATTTCGCAGCAGCAGAGTTCCAAACGGTTAACTGGGCTGGCATTATCGCAGTGGCGATTGGTGTTGCAGCTGGTCACTTCCTTCCGGGAGTGGTACCTGTAAACGCAGTACTGGGCGGCACAATCAGCTACCTGATTCTAAATCCTATTCTTAATAAAAAGACACTGGCACAGCAGCCAGCGTAAGGAACCATCATGACAACACTATTGATCAAGAACGCAACGCTTAAGGGACAGGAAGGTCTCCAGCAAATTTTGATTGAGGATGGTCAATTCAAGCGTATTGAAGACAATAATGTAGAACTAAATTACACAGGTGATGTTCTTGATGCGGAGGGCGGCATGGCTGTCGCACCTTTCTGTGAGCCGCATATTCACCTAGACACTACCCAAACCGCCGGTGAGCCGAACTGGAACATCTCCGGTACACTTTTCGAAGGCATCGAGCGTTGGGCTGAGCGCAAAGAGACGCTGTCGATTGAAGACGTGAAATCACGCGCTAAGCAAACGCTCAAGTGGCAGATTGCAAACGGCGTACAACACGTTCGTACCCACGTTGACGTTTCTGACCCTACCCTTATTGCTCTAAAAGCAATGGTAGAAGTTCGTGAAGAAATGAAAGAGTGGGTAGACATTCAAATCGTTGCGTTTCCGCAAGAAGGCATTCTGTCTTACCCGAATGGTAAAGAGCTGCTAGAAGAGGCGGTTCAGCTGGGTGCTGACGTTATTGGTGCAATCCCTCACTTTGAATTCACTCGTGAGTACGGCATCGAGTCTCTGCACTACGTTTTCGAGCTGGCGCAAAAATACGACCGTTTGATCGACGTGCACTGTGATGAGATCGATGACGAGCAATCACGCTTTGTTGAAACGCTTGCAGCACTAGCGCACAAGTTCAACATGGGTCACAAGGTAACTGCAAGCCATACAACGGCTATGGGCTCTTACAATGGTGCTTACGCATCTCGCCTATTCCGTTTGCTGCGCATGTCTGGTATCAACTTCGTTGCAAACCCATTGGTCAACATCCACCTTCAAGGCCGTTTTGATGATTATCCTAAACGCCGTGGTGTGACTCGCGTAAAAGAAATGCTGAATGCAAACATCAACGTATGTTTTGGTCACGATGATGTATTTGACCCTTGGTATCCACTAGGTACTGCAAACATGCTACAAGTACTGCATATGGGTCTGCATGTGTGTCAGGTGATGGGTTACGATCAAATCAACAACTCGCTTGATCTGATCAGCACCAATTCAGCACGCACACTGAACATTCAAGACAAGCACGGCATTGAAGCAGGTAAGCCAGGTAGCTTATTGATTCTTCCTGCGGAAAATGGTTTTGATGCAGTTCGTCGTCAGGTGCCAGTTCGTTACTCTGTTCGTCACGGTAAAGTGATTGCAGAAACACAACCAGCGACAACACACATTCACCTTGGTGAACAAGAGCAAGTGACCTATAAACGCTAATCACTGAGCTTCAAGCACAAAAAAGGGTCTGACTTACATCAGACCCTTTTTTTATTTTTTCAAGCGCTGCGTTAGCTGTCTACGGCAACTAATGACATTCCTAAGCAACGAGGGAGTATTGCCTAAGTAAACAACCTTGCCATCTTCATCGATGATCGCAGGCACAACCTTTAAGCCTTTCATGTCTGCGCCGTATTCCACCAACTTACGCTCTAGCTCATATAAATCCTGCATGCTTCGGACTCAATTTATAATTATTTAATTTCGCGTGAATGCTATCCCTCTGAAGGGGGAATAATATTGATCTACATCACAAAATGTTGATCCAACTTATGCTTACTCAAAGTTGAGACACAGACATGGGCCGTTTGCGATACGTAAGGCGAGGAATAACCCCTATTTGTGAAACGCCTTCAAAGAAAGCTTCACAATACAGACAATTTTCGTAATAAATATTTGCACTGACTCTCAACAAATACTAAAGTTAGGAGGTTGGTTGAGCTTTTAAATAAAAAGCTTCAAATCGCCCAAACTCAGATTTACCACTAACAACGTCAAAATTAGTGCTTATAAAATAAAAAAAAGAAACAAAAAACAGGGTCAACAGCAATGTTGACCCTTTTCTTTACCTATCCACAACCGAGCTCCACACAGAAAGCATGAGCCTTTCAGTAAATAAAAGAACCTACTGATAACTGCTGGTTATCAGCGAGATAAGTGGATTCCTAATCAAACAGCGTTCAATAATAGCTCCGAACCAAACATCTCGGAGTAAACACATGAACCCTTTCAACAAAACAACATTGGTCGCAGCGCTATCTCTTCCCCTACTTGCAGGATGCGTGACTCCGGGAGAAGACGACCCAAATGCGTTAACAAAACAAGGCGCCGCTGGTGGCGCGCTACTGGGCCTTACTATGGGGGCTCTAACGGGTGATGCTGACTTAGCTCTAAAGGGAGCGATTGCCGGTGGTGTCACTGGTGGTGTAGCAGGTGCGAGCGCTGACATTCACAACAACCGTGAAAATATCCGACACGACAGCCGTAACGAAGCGATCGGCGGTATCAACGGAGGTCAGAACACCACAGCAACCAATGCCCCTCAGCAATGGCAAGAAATTGATAACTTTGTGGGTAATTGGAACGTTAATATTCAAAACCACAATCGCGATTTCAAAGGCTTAGACGGTTTGCAAGCGCACGGTTCTTTGGCAAAAACAACAGAAGCGCATGTAAAGGTAACTAACTCACAAGGCGTTGATCTGAATGCTGCGTTCACGTTCGATCCACAAGCGGGCTACCAACTGACGCTGACCAATGAAGCAAAAGATGTATCGGTTGCTTTTGCTGGTGAACAACAATCACAAAACCACCGCTACAACTTCTACCCGATGAACATTAACGACGTCATTTACCAAGGTATTCCTACCGGGGATGTTCGTGTAGAGCTTGGGTTCGCAGGACCAAACGTTTGGACAATCGATAGCTACGCATACATCGACGGAGCAGAACAAAAAGTACAAACATTCCGTTTCACCCGAACTCAATAAAACGACGAGACTTTCTCGTAGCGTCTCAATAACAACGTCTCGTTTGGCAATTTAATAAAGGCTTAGGCATAATCTGTCTAAGTCTTTATTTTTTCAATATTATTATGCCTCAACTCAATAAGTCAGACCTCAGCAAATTTGAACCTCAGTTCCTTCAATTTATGCAGCAAGAAATGCAAACCGACGCGGCCCACGACCTGAGCCACGTCCGCCGCGTAGTGAAAACGGCTCGCCAGCTAGCAGAACAAGAAGGTGCGGATTTAGCCGTTGTCCTGCCCGCAGCCTATCTGCACGATTGCTTCACTTATCCGAAAGACCACCCAAATCGCAAACAAAGCTCCACGATTGCAGCTACCAAAGCGATTTCGTTTCTAGAAAGCATCAACTACCCTGCTCAGTACCATGATGCCATCGCCCACGCGATCGAATCCCACAGTTTTAGTGCCAACATTACGCCAAATACTTTAGAAGCTCAGGTTGTCCAAGATGCCGATCGTTTAGATGCGCTTGGCGCAATTGGTGTGACACGGTGCATTCAAGTTAGCACGTTATTTGATGCCGCCTTGTATAACGAACAGGACATGTTTGCAGAGCATCGAGAATTGGAAGATAAACGCTTTACCATCGATCATTTCCAAACCAAACTGTTTAAAATTGTCGAGACAATGAACACCAAAGCAGCGTATGAAGAAGGTCGGAAACGTAAAGCATTTATGGAGTCTTACCTAGAACAGCTACGCCAAGAAGTAGAAGGTTAATATGTCGGAAAGCCACGACCTAATTAAAGAGCTCAAACGCCAGCTCAAGCTGTCTGGTTTGCATTATGTCGATGTCGCACAGCATTTGGAGTTAAGCGAGGGCTCTGTAAAGCGCTTATTGGCAGAAGGCAGTCAAATTAGCCTCGATCGATTGGAGCGTATCTGTCAACTCATTGGTTTGGAGATGGCTGAGCTATTTAAGCTGGCTGCGGCACACAACAAAGGACTTGAGTCACTAACATTAGCGCAAGAAAAGCAACTGGTCGATGATAAGGGCCTACTGCTTGTCGCTGTCTGTGTAGTCAATGGCTATCGCTTCGAACAGATCATTGAACAGTACACCTTTGATGAGTTAGAGCTGATACAAAAGCTCGCCCAACTCGACCGCCTCAATATTATTGACCTGCTACCTGGCAATAAGATTCGCCTGCGTATTTCCCCGACTTTTCGTTGGCATACCGGCGGCCCTATTCAGCGTTTCTTCCAACAACAAGTTCAAGAGGCTTTCTTCCAAAGCTATTTCTCTGCTGAAGATGAAAAGCTGGTGATGGCAACGGGCTTAATGAGCTTGCCAACTAACAAGAAGATGCAGCAAAAGTTACAAAAGGTCATTGATGAATTTTATCAGGTCTGCCAAAGCGATGACTCATTGGACATGAAAGAGAAGCACGGTACCTCTCTGGTGATAGCGATGCGTCGTTGGACATTCCCGCTGTTTAACCCTTGGGAACGCAAATAGGAAAAATTGATGCTCGATAAACTCAAAAGCCTATCGGTCAAGGCAAGACCTATTCTCCCTTCGTTCGTACTCATTGCGTTTGTTGGTTTTGCGGTGTTCATTGCCACGCTCTTGCAACTTTCTGATGTAGTTAAAGAGTCTCATCTTATTCCGAGTGGCGTAACTGCGTTGTGGGCGCTTGCCGCTTGGGTGATGATCTCGAGCTTTCAGCATGTTCCTGAACTTACGCCAAACCTCGGATTCTTCAAGCGAATGAAAGCTCGCTTTGTCCGCCTATTCTTTTATTTGGTGACATTAGGCTTTATTGGACTCTCTGGTTTTATTCTATTTGTCACATTGCGAATGCTAAGCGTCTGGTTCCGACACTAAGCTCATCTCGTAACGTATAAAAGCACCTATCCGTTCAATATCACAAGTTAATGAAACCAAAAGTATCGCAAAGTGTTACTTTTGGTTTCTCATAACGTAACTCTTTTCTTTACGCTGGTTTCCTAAAGCTCAGCTATTAAAGTGCTCCCATCTCAACGCGATTTTGCCCCTACGGAGCCAGCATGTTTCTTAATAAACGATTCTTCCCCTATTTCGTTACTCAGTGCCTTGGTGCACTGAACGACAATATCTACAAAAATGTTCTCTTGTTGATGGTGACCTACAGCCAAATTGATTCACTACCAATGTCAGTTGACCTTTTTGTTAACCTTGCTGCTGGCTTGTTTATTCTTCCATTTTTTCTGTTTTCTGCCCACGCCGGTGCGATTGCCGACAACATGGATAAAGCCAAGTTAATCCGCCGCTTAAAACTTATTGAATTGGTGATCATGAGTTTTGCTGCGACGGCTATCATGACGCAGAGTGCTATCCTGATGCTGATTTTACTCTTCCTGACTGGCATACAGTCGGCTTACTTCGGCCCTGTGAAATACGCTCTACTTCCTCAAGCGCTAAAATCGGATGAACTAGTGAAAGGTAATGCTTGGGTTGAGATTGGGACTTTCCTCTCTATCCTGATTGGTACATTAAGCGCAGGTATTCTGCTTGCGGTTCCAAACGGCATGATTATCGCCTCTTGCATTGTGATTACGCTTTCACTTTTGGGCTTTTTAAGCAGCGCTAACGTCCCTGCTCTGCCAAGTAAGAAAAGTGACAAAGTAAAATTCGAACCTATTACTGGTTTGAAGAAAACACTCAAACTGGCACAAAAACAACGCAGTATTTGGATGTCTATTCTCGCGATCAGTTGGTTCTGGTTTATGGGTGCGACTTACCTAACTCAATTCCCGAACTTCGCTCGCGAACACCTATTTGCAGATAGCACTGTGGTTTCTCTGCTGTTAGCTCTATTCTCAGTTGGAATCGCGACAGGTTCATGGTTGTGTGAAAAGCTGTCTTTCAATCAAGTTGAACTGGGTATTCTACCATTTGGTATTTTGGGCTTAACGATTTTCAGTGCCGACCTTTTATGGGCAGTACCTGCAATCGAATCTTTCCCAAGTCAGTATTACGATGTACAAAGCTTTGTTACTCAATCTTCGCATATTAGGGTGATGATCGACTTGTTCTTGGTAGGTGTGAGCGGAGGCGTATTTATTGTTCCCCTTTATGCGTTTATCCAGTCGCGTTCAGAAGAAGGCGAATGTGCTCAATCTATTGCGGCAAACAACATCATGAACGCACTGTTTATGGTCGCTTCCGCTGCTGTTTCTATCTTGGTGTTAAGTGTTTTAGAGTTCTCTATTGTTGAGCTATTTGCGATTTTGGCCGTCGGTAACTTCGTCGTGGCCATCTACGTTTACCGTCAAGTACCTGAGTTTACTCAGCGCTTTATTAGCTACTTGCTAAGCCACTGTCTGTACCGAGTTTCGGTAACCGGTCGTCAGCATATCCCGGAGCAAGGCGCTGCCCTGATTGTGGCAAACCATGTAAGCTATGTGGACGCTTTGATTCTAATGGGTACATCAACCCGCCCTGTTCGATTCGTGATGGACAAGTCAATCAGTGAGCTGCCGGTTCTTAAACACGTTTTTCGTCATGCTGGCGTTATCCCAATCTGCTCTCCACGCAAATGTGCAGAGACTTACAAAAGAGCTTTCGAACAGATTGAGCAAGCTCTTAATAACGATGAAGTAGTTTGTATCTTCCCTGAAGGTCGTTTGACCTCAAATGGTGAACTAGGCGAGTTCAGACCCGGTGTTGAGAAGATTTTAAAGCGAACACCTGTACCCGTGATTCCAATGGCGTTGAAGGGCTTATGGGGCTCTTTCTTCAGCCACAAAAATGGACACGCGTTAACTAAGCGCCCGACTCGCTTTTTGTCTCGTATCGAAGTCAATATTGGTGAGCTATTACAACCAACCATGTTAGATCGCCATTTGTTACAAAAAGAAGTGCAAGATTTGCTAATTCGCTGACAGTAGTCTGGCGGAGAATTTAGTAGGATAAAATCAACGTCATAAATCTAGGAGGTATTATGAAAATCATCATCTTACATGGTCTTTATATGCATGGACTGGTCATGCAGCCTCTTAGCCAAAAGCTGAGAAAGCTAGGCTACGAGACCCAAGTATTGAGTTACAACACGGTTTCGATTAACGAAGAATCACTGTTCGGCTCGATCGACAAAGCGCTTAACCCACTGACTGCAAATGTGTTGGTGGGTCATAGCCTAGGTGGCTTGATGATTAAACGATACCTTGCAAGCAGAAAACCATCGTCAAATCTGGTGTCCCACGTTGTGGCAATTGGCTCACCATTGAAAGGGGCATCTATCGTCACTCGCATTCAAGATTTAGGTTTCGGTGCGATGCTTGGTAATTCTCCCTATCATGGTCTTAATAAGCACGAGGATGTTTGGACTTTCCCGCAAAAACTCGGCAGCATCGCGGGAACGATGGCGATTGGTGCAAGGCCGATTCTAATGCGCAGAGACAACACCATGTCTGACGGAACGGTGACTGTAGACGAAACACGCTTAGAAGGCATGCAAGATCATATAGAGACGAAACAAACTCACACTAGCCTTATCTACAGCACCTATGTACCAACGCAGATCGATCACTTCATCAAAACTGATCACTTCAGCAGATAGCGCACTTTTCAATCAAGTAGTTGCAATCTACTTTTCAAGCCAAGGCGTTCGCAGTACTATCTCTACTCCGACCACTCATTTGAGTATCGGAGTTTTTACTTCTGACCTTATTGGTTGGATTCAATGTTCTCAGGGCGGGGCGAAATTCCCCACCGGCGGTATACTCTTTTGAGTGAGCCCGCGAGCGCTCGATTCGTCGAGGTCAGCAGATCTGGTGAGATGCCAGAGCCGACGGTTATAGTCCGGATGAAAGAGAATAAGAAAACATCAGTAGTTTCCTCAACATTCTTTGTTGATGAGCTCTGATGAACTTCTTTTTGGATCGCATTTTTATTGCGTGAGCTTGTGCCATTTTGTGGTAGGCAGCTTATTACGTGCATAAAATGTGACGATCCCTCATACCGCCCTGATTCTGGTGATATTTAGGAGTTAACCATGAATCAGTCATCACTACTTGCCGAATTTGGCGACCCAATTACTCGCGTTGAAAACGCGCTTATCGCACTTAAAGAAGGCCGTGGCGTGCTTCTTCTCGACGATGAAGATCGTGAAAACGAAGGCGACATCATTTATTCCGTAGAGCACCTAACTAATGAGCAAATGGCTCTGATGATCCGCGAATGCAGCGGCATTGTGTGCCTATGCCTGACAGACGCTCAAGCGGACAAATTAGAACTGCCACCAATGGTTGTGAACAACAACAGCGCAAACCAAACGGCTTTCACGGTTTCTATTGAAGCGAAGCAAGGCGTAACAACTGGCGTTTCTGCCGCTGACCGTGTAACAACCATCAAAACAGCAGCAAACCCAAATACAAAACCAGATGACTTAGCTCGTCCTGGTCACGTCTTCCCTCTACGCGCTCGTCCCGGTGGCGTAATGACTCGCCGTGGTCATACAGAAGGCACTATCGATCTGATGCAAATGGCAGGTTTACAGCCTGCTGGCGTGCTGTGTGAGGTGACAAACCCAGATGGCACCATGGCAAAAGCACCAGAAATCGTTGCGTTTGGTCGTTTACACAACATGCCAGTACTGACCATCGAAGATATGGTGGCTTACCGTAATCAATTTGATTTAAAGCTTGCATAATCGACACGTCGTCAATCGCGATAAAAGCCGCTGAATTCAGCGGCTTTTTTGATCGATTTGATTCCTTTTCTAGTAGTTATACTTAGTAAAAACAAAAGGAATCAACATCATGAAGGGAATCACTCTCAACGCACTTATCGCAACACTACTCTTCACCAGCCCTATGGCTTTTGCATCGAGCTGTCCAGATATCTTGCAAGGAAAACAAAGACTTCTCAATTCAACGGAAGAAATAGCGTTGTGTGATGCCTTCAAAGGCAAGACACTGCTGGTTGTGAACACGGCGAGCCAGTGTGGCTTTACTCCCCAATTCGAGCAGTTGGAACAACTACACCAAGCTTATAAAGATCAAAACTTTGCCGTTGTGGGATTTCCTAGTAACGACTTTCGCCAAGACCGCGGCAGCGAAGACAAGACTGCGAAAATCTGTTACCTCGACTATGGTGTCACCTTCCCTATGATGGCTCGCACCTCAGTTCTCGGAGAGAACGCAAATCCAGTATTTGCCGAGATAACCAACCAGGCGGGTGTTACACCAAAATGGAATTTCTACAAGTTCCTCATCAACAAAGACGGCAAAGTTGTTGCGACCTTTCCAAGTTCAACTTCTCCGACAAGTACTACGCTTACTAACATGATTGAACAGCAACTATAAGGAAAGCGGCCATGGCAACTACACGTACGACAATGCTGCAATTGGGCTATTTAGGACTACTGCCATTTATGTTCAGCTTGCTTCTCATCGTTACGGAAAGGACTCTATTCAACTTATCTGGGGAGCAGTTTTTTATCGCTTACAGTGCAGTGATTTTGAGCTTTCTCTCCGGCGTACTTTGGGGTAATGCGATTGATCATTTCTATCATCGACTAAGCCGTAATGCCTTGGTGCTCAGTAACTTATTTGTACTACTCGCATGGGGAGCGCTACTACAAGGCAACAAACACTATGTGATTGCGACGCTGTTACTCGCTGCTGGCTACATTGCCGTTTGGTATGCAGAAAAGCTGATCCGAAAAGTAGAAAAGGAAGCAGAACCAAAAGGTTACCAGATGATGAGAGGAAAGCTCACGACAGGTGTGGTACTTATGCATGGGCTGGTTTTAATTGCTTAAACTGGTCTGTCCACCTACCAGATCACAAAATCAACCAAGTCATATAAAACAATGTTCATTTCGTGAAGCGTGTGTAATTTTGAACACCGTTTTGTTTTAATTATGAATGGATGGTCATATAAGTATCTCAAAAGCATTCACAAAGGATATGAATATGTTTTTTCGTAAGCTTCTTTTCAGTACCGCGGTCATCAACGCAACAGCAGGTTGTGTGTCCTACCAAGCTCAACAAGCCGCGGTCAATACAGTGAACACCACTGGCGTGGTTTTAAACAACGTCGTGAAAACCACGATCGCTCAACCATGTAACGTAGCGGTTACCGTCGCGAGTTTGTTCTACCCAAATGCGATTTTTATGACCGATATGCCAACTGCCGCTTGTACAGCAGTCCTTCGCTAAAGAACAACAGAACATAAAAAATGGCGACCTGATTGGTCGCCATTTTTTCTTCTCGCCGTTAAAGCGTGAGTAGGTAGTTCACCAAATCATTGTACTCATCGTAGCTACGAATCTCATTTGGCAACACAATATACTTGTTGTTCACTACCACTCCAGGAACGCCGGTCAATGTGCTTTGTTTAAACTGCTTATCAAAGCCTTTCTGCATCGAGTTAACAGCGAAGCTGTTGTATGCAGCATCAAACTTCTTACCGTCGACTCCATTATCAACGAAGATTTGCTTCAACTCAGCTTCATTTTGAGGTGCTTGACGCTTCTGGTGAATTTGCGCGAACATCGCTGGCACCATTGTTTTCTCAACGCCTAGTGACACCATTGTCGCGTATGACTTAGCCATTGGTACTGCCATGTCACTCCCCATGAAAGCAACATGCACTTTCTCAAAACTTGCATCTTTTGGCAGAGCAGGCTTTAGGTTATCGATGACAGATTCAAATTTGTAACAGTGTGGGCAATAGAAAGAAAAGAACTCGGTTACCGTCGGTTTCTTCGCCTTCTCCACATCCAATACTTTGTAATGTTTGCCTGCTTCAAATTGCGCAGCGTGAGCAGTGAATGCCAATAATAGAGTGCTGCAAAGTGCAAAAAGCTTTTTCATGTTTGATTCCTTCAGACACAAGTGTGCCGTATTCATTAGTTAATAATTTAAGCATCCAGCAAAGCTGGTCAGGGATGAACAAGAAGGTCAAACAATAGGAGGACGGTAAGGCTTAAAAGCCACAACCACTGTTTTAGGTGTCGGTGATTTATCGATCAGTGCAAGACTGTACGGTAATAAGACGACATCATCTTGCAAGAGATTGGTGGGTATTTTGACGATACAAGAAGAACTGCAACTGGTATGAGCTTGCTTCCCTTTCTCCATCAAGTGATCACCATGGTGTGATTCAATACAGTCCGTATTGTCCACGCCCATTTTTTGATGAAGCTCAGATGCTCGATCTTTGCTTGTACTCACTTCGATTGGTGCCGTTGCTGCACGCACGCTCGACGCAACACCCGTTAGCAACATGGCTAATAGACAGAGCATTGTCATCATGAATGTGCGGTTAAAACTCAGCATATAACTTCTTCAAAATACGGTGGATCTTCATCATACAGAATCCTTCTTTTCATACAAGCCAATCACTTAGTGCCACCTTCACAAACCAGAGGATTCTTACGTCCTATACCGACCGCAATGCCAATAAAGCTTGAAATCACTATGAAACCTGAGTAATAGTTAGATCAGTTTTTGTACAAACAAGGAAAGATTAATGCTTAAAAAGAGATTCTTTAAAACAAAAGATGAAGTCGAAGTCACGTTCGAGCTAGACAAAAACCAGTGGGAGTCGATTCAAATTGCAGGCGATTTCAACAACTGGCAACCAGAATCAATGAAGCTCGTGAAGAAAAGTGGCCAGTTTAAGTTTAAGACGCGCTTGCCGAAGGAACAGAATATCCAGTTCCGTTACCTATTCAACGAAGCCGAGTGGGAAAACGATCCACAAGCAGACGCATACGTGCCAAATGGCTTTGGTAGCGATAACAGCGTCGTATGCACACAAGAGCGAATAGCTTAAGCACGCAATTCAGAAACAAAGGCGCACCGAGTGCGCCTTTTTTATTGTCTAATTTTCATTGAGTTATTGCTCATTGTTGTTATATGACAACAGTGTTTTAACTGAAGTGATATATATCAACAAAACCCATTTCCTTAATATACCTCCATCGCAGCGAGACAGGTGTTATCAACTGAAAGTCGCTCTCGAATAAAAGCTATTCCTAGCGATGGCTACTCTTAAAACAATTAAGGAAACAAAAGATGAAAAAACTGATTGTAATCACAGGTGCAAGTTCTGGTATTGGTGAAGCTATCGCACGCCGTCTAAGCGATGAAGGTCACCCACTTCTTCTTCTTGCTCGTCGTGTAGAGCGCTTAGAAGCACTAAACCTGCCAAACACGCTATGTGAGAAAGTAGACGTAACAGATAAAGCTTCATTTGAAGCAGCAATTGCGAAAGCAGAAGAGAAGTTTGGTCCAGCTGACGCACTAGTAAACAACGCAGGCGTGATGCTACTTGGTCAAATCGACACACAAGATGCGTCAGAGTGGAAACGTATGTTCGACGTGAACGTACTTGGTTTGTTAAACGGCATGCAGTCAGTTCTAGCACCAATGAAAGCACGCAATAGCGGTACCATCATCAACATCAGCTCAATTGCAGGTAAAAAGACGTTCCCAGATCACGCGGCTTACTGTGGTACTAAATTCGCGGTTCACGCAATTTCTGAAAACGTTCGTGAAGAAGTGGCTGAATCAAACGTTCGCGTAACAACCATCGCACCAGGCGCAGTAGAAACTGAACTGCTTTCTCACACTACATCACAAGAAATCAAAGATGGTTACGGTGCGTGGAAAGAAGATATGGGCGGCGTTCTAGCTGCTGATGACATCGCACGTGCAGTTCTGTTTGCTTACCAACAACCACAAAACGTTTGCATCCGTGAAATTGCTCTAGCACCAACTAAGCAACAACCTTAATTTCTACGATTCTAAGACGAAGAAATTCAAAAAGCGGCTCAATGCCGCTTTTTTTGTTTTGAAGCGTTGGAAAACAAATCAATAATTAGCCATCAAAAACTCATATGTCGGAGTCGGCACTAGTGGCTTAATTGAGTCAAAATCTCTTTCTTCTAGTAATTTACGAACTGTAGAAGCACTTATGACTCGCCCACCTGTCGAAATACGTTCAATAATATCCACTTCAATATTGTATTCAGGCAACAGCTCTTGCATTTTCTGGTTGTACTGCTTGGTTACTTTACAAGTTGGCTCATCACCCAAGAAAATCTTGCTAATATTTAATTTCTTAGCAATAAACTCACAAAAGAACCAAGCTTCCATAGAAGCATCAGCCACAACTTCACTTTTTGCATCTTTATCAAAGTAATCTGGATAAGTAAGTTCAGTACAAATAAACTTCCCGCCAGGGAGTACCGTTACATTTTCTAAATGTCGAGAGCTATCATGAACAAGTTGTAAGCGGTCTTTAAACTTAAAGAAAGACAAGTCCTCTTCAATAACAAAAATAAATAACTTATCAACTTTTTTAGAAGCATAATCAATCAAATGCATGTGACCATTTGTGATAGGATTACAATTTACAGCAATGCTACCGACATTAACCCCATCATCTGGCATATATTGCTCTAGCAAAGATAAATAACTTTTCATTTCACAAGACTCTAATGTTCGAGCTACATGCTTAAATAAAAAGTACTTAAAGTTTTCCAAGACTTTATAGAAATCACTCTCATTCTGATTACATTGAAGAGCGCCAACTGATTGAACTGGAGGTAGACTTATTAATTTTGACAAAATTCTATCCCCAACTTCATTCGCCATAATTTCATTCCCTAAAGGAGAAAAATGGCAATTTACTTTATCTAAATCAAGAAAGAACTTGTTACCTCTATCTATCTCGTTTAAATCAATTGATTCAATTCTTGTGTCATTTAGACCGATAAATTCGTTAAAATCAAATAATACAACAATGTCGTTAGGTTTAATCTCGGTCTGAACTAGATTGTTAATAGCCAACAAAAGGTTCATACCAAGACAACCGTGATTTTCTACGATTACATCACCAAAGCGGCTGTTAAAGTACGCTTGCAATTGACTTGCAATTGTATCGCTATCCTTTACACCAAAACTGTAGGTTGTTGAAGACCCAAATAACAAAATTCTATTGACTGCGTTTTCTGGTTGCCCTGTTGTTGTTCTTTGTCCATTTTTTACAGAAACAAAACCATTATCAAAATCGGAAAGTACGATTTTCGTTGCTTTTATTATTGGTGAACTGCATTCGAATATTTTTGATATATTTTCACGTTCACCAGTACTATATAAGCTTTTCACATAATCAGGAGCATTATTTGACTGACACCAACTTTTTCTATCTTGGGTATATAACTTAGAGTTTTTTAACAATTCTACTTCAGTGCTAGACTTGTTACCTAACCTTCGCCCCTTATTAGCTATACATATTAAAGAAGGAATTCCACCTTTAGATCTTACATAGTTTTCAATAAATTCCACTTTATAAGAGTTTGGTATTGATTTATTTATTATATGCATTGAGGATACAATATCACTTCGATAGAAGTCTACTTTTTCCTCTAGATTACTTGCTTCATCCAATTGATTATTTAAAACAAATAGATTCTTAAGAGCAAAATACCAACCTGGATCTTCATCATGATTATATAGAAATTTAGCTTCTCTAATAGCTTTATTTATATCACTATTATTCATATGAATTTCTAGCATTTTTATTTTAGTTTTTATCAATCTTTTTTTGTTAACAAAACAACTTTTAACTTTATACCTAAACAACCTTAGTTTAATTCTAATAGAACTCACGAAACACCCTAAATGCAAGACTCTACAGATTGTAGAGCATTTTTTACTCATAAAGATTAACTTTATAAAATAGTTGAAATTTAATCACACCATGAATGGTTATCAAACAATAGTTTTGTAAGGAGTTGTCATAATAAGTAATAATGCAATTACATTTGTTTCAGCAACTAAACCCTGTGGAGAAAAACAATCAAATGGAGGATTATTTAAATTAATGCAATATTACAAATTATTCCTAGGTAGTATCTCCCTAAAACTCTCCTAACAATACTCTCAATATCTAAATGAAATTTCAGTACTAACAAGACGACAATCTTGTAAAAAAAACGTAAGAAAAAGAGGTTGAAGTGATGAACTAAGAATCCGCACTACAAACTGATTTAAGACTGCACATCAATAACAAAGTGCTCCGAGTTATCTCGGAGCTTTTCTTGTTTTGTCTTGTTAATTTCAATCACTCTCGTCTACAAATCCCTCTCTGACTCTTTGTCTTTATTGAAATCACTGACAAATTTGTTTAAGTTTCAGGGATAATTCCTACAAGCGCATCACGGCTATGAACCTACAAGACACCAAGCAATCACTTATCATCGTGGAAGACGACCCAAAACTGCAGGCTATGCTATGCGAATACTTTGAAGGACAAGGCTTTGAAGTGCGCAGCATAGACAACGGAACAGATGCGCCAGATGCGATCCTGGAAAGTCAACCTGATCTGGTGCTTCTCGACTTAATGCTACCTGGGCAAGATGGATTGAGCGTTTGTCGTCTGATTCGCGAATGCTACAAAGGTAAAATATTAATGCTCACCGCCAGTGACGATGATTTTGACCACGTCGCTGCCCTTGAAATTGGTGCCGATGATTTTGTTACCAAGCCAATCAAACCACGTGTCTTGCTAGCCCGCATTCGAATGCTTTTACGTCGCAAAGAAGCGGCAAATGCAGATTCTGACACCTGTTTAGAAGTTGGGGTTCTATCCCTCAACCGCCTGCGTAAGGCTTGTGCATTCAACCACGAACCGATCGCACTCACCGACGGTGAATTTGACTTACTTTGGGTACTCGCAAGCCATCCTGAACAAACCCTTTCTCGCGAGTGGCTTACTAAAACATTACGTGGTATCGAGTATGACGGCACGGACCGTACCATTGATAACCGTGTGGTAACGTTGCGTAAAAAGCTGGGAGATACGACAACACCACCTCAGAAGATCATTACAGTGCGTGGTAAAGGTTACTTGTTTATGCCCGACGCTTGGAACGCATAATGAAGCGAATTTATTTAGAAAGCTTCCTTGGTTTGATCATTCTTTTTGTCGCAAGCTTGGTTGGGTATGAGGTAATTGTTTATCAACTCAATACCGACTACGACTACTTACTAGAAGAGCACGAAGCACAAGCTTTCCATGAGCTGATTTACCCGATTTATCAGGAAAAAGGCGAAGAGTACACAATTCAGCAACTCGAGAAGTTCGCTACCTCTAGCCATATGTTATTGATTGCCGAGGAAATGAAAAGCGTTCCTTCGCAGATACAACAAGTGTTTGATGAAGATCCCTCCATCAATACTGCCTTTGATGAGGAGCGGGACTTATGGTTCCGCTTCGAGCCCGGTTCACCCACGTTTAAATTAAGTCAAAACCCCAACAGCCCGATCATTCAAGCCATCAACTTTGATGACAACATTGTGTGGCTTTTCTTTCTCGCGGGCTTTGCGCTCTACTGTGTCCTATTGATTTGGTTTTTGAGCCGTCGCGTTCGTGAACTAGAAAAGGTCACCATCGCCTTTGCCTCTGGTGATTTTAACGCAAGAGCAGATACGTCTAGCAGAAAATCCGTTGGCACGTTGAATAAAAGCTTCAACCATATGGCCGATAAAGTATCGCGACTGATCACCACCAACAGAATGCTTACCAATGCGGTAGCGCATGAGCTACGCACGCCTATTTTCCGTCTCCAGTGGCAAGCGGATCTGCTTGCTGATGCTTCATTGAATCAACAACAGCAAAAGTATGTCGACAGTATTGTGGAAGACATTGATGAGATGGAAAGCATGGTTGAAGAGCTACTGTATTACGCGAAGATGGAGCGACCAAATGCCGAAATTCAGACATCATCCATCGCACTATCAAGCTTTACCCAATCGCTTTTACCCAAGTGGCAACGCGACACACAACTTTCTGTCTTGATTGATGACTCGAGTTCACCAATGACGACCATTGAGGCCGACCCCCAATTGCTCAAACGCGCTCTAGATAATCTACTGCGAAATGCAATGCGCTATGCTCAGAACCAAATCGTACTAGAGATCGTCGAGACGCCTGAGAAATCATGCATTCGCATTCATGATGACGGTTGTGGTGTCGAAGAAAAAGATTGGCCCCATTTGTTTGATGCGTTTTATAGTGCCGACAAATCACGTAACAAGAGCACCAGTGGTTTTGGTCTAGGGCTTGCCATCGTCAAACAGATTGTCGAATTACAAAAAGGAGAAGTCTACATTTCGCACAGCCCGTACGGCGGCGCATGCTTTACGATCTGCTTTCCTAAGTAAATTCATAAACTTATCAACAATCGCATTATCGAGATTACAAAAGGCGACACTTCTATACAATCGGCCGACAGTCCCCCCCAATAAAACAGTGTACATTTAATCCATTAATTCACTGCAATAATGGATCAGCGCAATGTATAAACCATTTCTTCTTGCCACTCTTTCTTCCGTACTAACGGCGTGTGCGTACAACCAAGCACCCGTTGTTGATATGACCGATGTCGACCAAGCGCAATACGAACAAGATTTTACCTATTGCCAAGGCTATTCAGAAAAAGTGGATAAAGGCGAAGCAGCAAAAACAGAAGCACAAAATGGTGCAATCACTGGCGCATTAGTAGGTGCAGTTGCCGGCGCACTGGAGGATGGCATCGGTGGTGCTGCTGTAGGCGCGGTGGCGGGCACTGCTGTTGGCGCAGGCGCAGGTGCCGTTGGTGGTGCAAATGACTCGACCAAAACTCAAGCACTTGTTCTACGCAAGTGTCTAGCGAATAAGGGCTACACAGTCTACGACCTAGAGTCATAGGGTACAAATCCGCATCAATTAGACAAAATTTGGTGTCGGTGCGTATCTTTTTCACAAATGTTTCACGCCCGATCCATTAGTTTCATGTTTTCCCAATTCGATGCACTTCTGTCATCAGGGGAGGCTTTATCCCTCGAAGCGCCCCTCTTTTTAGGCTTAGCAGTTAAAAGGCCATATTTTGAAACCAGGTAAAACAGGCATTCGCCGGATATTGGACGCAACCGGCTACTCACTTCAAGGATTGAAAGCTGCGTGGATTCACGAAGCCGCTTTCAGACAAGAACTGGTACTTACACTCGTACTATCTATCTGTGCATTTTTGCTTCCTGTCACCATGCTCGAACGAACAATGATGATCAGCAGCCTACTACTAGTAGTCATCGTTGAATTGATTAATTCCGCCATCGAAGCGGTTGTAGACCGTGTCAGTGATGACTGGCATGAACTCAGTGGACGAGCCAAGGATATTGGCTCAGCAGCGGTTTTCGTTGCGCTTGTTCTCGCCCTATTTGTTTGGGCGTCAATTTTACTTTAGTTACACCGAAGCGGATCAATTATGAAGACAATTGAACTCCCAACTAAAGGTATCTCATATGTTACCTTTACATTCTTACTCGCTTTGTACTTCGCTCTTGTAGTAAACATTCCGATTTACAAAGAGTTAGTACACATCTTCTCAAGCCTTGATCAAGTCAAGATCGGTTTTATTATTACAATTCCTATCTTCTTTTTTGCCGCGTTGAATTTCCTGTTTAACCTATTCAGCTGGCCTTGGATCAGCAAACCTTTCTTTATCCTATTGTTGATAACATCGGGCATGGTGAGCTACGCAAGCTACAACTATGGCACCCTGTTCGATACGGATATGATCACCAACATCGTAGAGACGGACAGCAGTGAAGCCAGTTCATACTTAAGTGCCTACTCAGTTATCTGGACACTGATTATGGGAGTTGTTCCCGCTATCTTGGTCTTCAAGGTGAAACTCAAGCCTATAGAAGGTAAATGGCTTCGATTTACATTAACTAAAGCCGTATCTATGCTGGCTTCATTGGCGATAATCGCCGTGATTGCAGGTTTGTACTACCAAGACTATGCGTCTGTCGGCCGAAACAATAGTTACCTAAAGAAAGTCATCATCCCCACTCAGTATGTGTATGCCATTTCTAGCTATGTAAAAGAAAATTACCTAACGACGCCAGAGCCTTACCGCGAAATTGGTACGGATGCAAAACAGTCCCAACTAGCACTGGAACAAGCAAAAGAAAAACCGACGCTGCTTGTCTTTGTGCTAGGTGAAACGGCACGTACTCAAAACTACCAAATCAACGGTTATGATCGTGAAACCAACCCGTACACCAGCAAGTTAGACGTGATTTCGTTCCAAGACGTCTCTTCTTGCGGGACGGCGACCGCGGTTTCTGTGCCTTGTATGTTCTCTCAATTACCTCGCAGTGATTTCGACCGTAGCAAAGCAGATAACCAAGATAATGCCTTAGATATCATGCAACGCGCAGGCATCGATCTCATGTGGAAAGACAATGATGGTGGTGATAAAGGCGTCGCTCATAAGATCAATAAGATGGATGTGGAGCGCAGCAAGAAAAACACGCTTTGTAACGGCAATACCTGCTACGACATCGCGCTGCTGGATAACTTGGATGAGCAAATCGCGGGCATGAAAGGTAACCGCCTTGTTGCATTACACCTCATTGGCAGTCATGGGCCGACGTATTTCCAACGTTACCCGAAAGACAAAGCTTTCTTCCAACCAGACTGTCCTCGTGCAGACATTGAAAACTGCAGCGTTGAGCAAATCGTTAACTCCTACGACAACACGATTCGCTACACAGACTTCGTCTTGGATCAAACCATTGCGAAATTGAAAACGTTAGAAGACAAATACAATACCGCGATGATCTACGTCTCTGACCACGGTGAGTCTTTGGGCGAAAATGGCTTGTTCTTACATGGCATGCCATATGGGTTGGCACCAGATTTTCAAAAACGCGTACCCATGATGGTTTGGATGTCTCCTGGCTTTAAACAAGCCAAACACATCAATGCCGATTGCTTGGCACAAGAAGCCCAGCAAACAGCAACGCATTCACACGATAATGTATTCCACTCGTTGTTGGGGATTATGGATGTTGAAACCAATGCCTATGACGGTAAGTTGGATATCTTTAAGACGTGCAGAACCTCTTAATGAACTCTTTGTAGGAGTTCGTAATAAGACAATATGAAAGTAAAGCCTGACCACGACGTTAGTCAGGCTTTTTTATGACATCTCGCTCCCAGAAATCCCAGCAGTTAGGGCTATAATATTGGCCTCATTAACAAACAAAGTAGAACCAAATGAAAATTGGCATCATTGGCTTGGGTGATATCGCTCAGAAAGCCTACCTTCCTGTTATCACTCAACTTCCAAACGTTGAGCTCGTATTTTGTACCCGCAACGCGAACACACTTAACACCCTCTCACAACAATATCGAATAGCAGAAACCTGCCAAGACTATCAACAACTGGTTGGTATGGGTGTTGATGCGGTCATGATTCACGCTGCTACCAGCGTTCACCCTCAAATTGCAGCTTTCTTTTTAGAACAAGGCATCCCGACCTTCGTCGATAAACCTTTAGCTGATAGCGCCGCAGAGGTAGAAAAGCTTTACGATCTTGCAGAGCGCGTGAAACAGCCTTTGTATATTGGTTTTAATCGCCGTCATATTCCGCTCTACAACCAGCATATGTTTGGAGTACAGCGAGGCGAACTTTCAGGCCTGAAATCACTGCGCTGGGAGAAGAACCGTCATCAATTACCCGGCGATATTCGCACGTTCATTTTCGATGACTTTATCCACCCTCTCGATAGTGTAAACATCACGGCTAAAGCCGATCTGCAAGACGCCTACATCACACATCAAATGGATGGTGACCAACTGGCGCGCCTTGATATCCAATGGCAGCATGGTGACACACTGCTTCATGCATCAATGAACCGCCACTTTGGTATCACGACGGAGCGTGTTCAAGCTTGCTACGCAAACAAAGCGATGGAGTTTGATTCGTTTGTTAAAGGGAAACTGTGGCAAGATAATCAGGAGCAGAAATTGAGCTTAAAAGATTGGACGCCAATGCTAACCAGTAAAGGTTTCCATTCTATGTTGCTAGATTGGTTTGAAGTGATTCAATCAGGCAACATCGCACGTGAAATCGTCGCACGCAATATTGCTAGCCACCAACTTGCAGAAGCGATTTGTCAGCATATTGAACAATCAGTGCGTCGATAATTAAGCACTAAAACGAGCGCGGAACGCTTTGGGAGCCAATCCCATGGTTTTAATGAACACTTTGCGAAACGCGCTCGCATCTTGATACCCAACTTGGTAAGCAATCACCTCAAACGCTAAGTTACTCGATTCGAGTAAATCACACGCTTTTTGCACACGAAGATGTTGTAGGTATTGATTCAAGTTCAAACCTGTGGCTTTTTGAAAACGTCTTTGTAACGTTCGTTCAGTCAAACAACTGATTTCTGATAAAGATTGATTTGAAATCACATGTGAGAAGTGGTCCGCCATGTAATGTTGAACATTCAGTACCGCACTATCTCCATGTTGCAAATTAGGCATGAACTGCTGATAGAAGCGTTGCTCTCTCGCACCTGTATCTACTACCAGCATCTTTCCCAGTAAACGCATCACCGTCGGCGTACTTAACTGAGAAACAAGCTCTAGCCCCAAATCAAGCCAAGACATCATGCCACCAGCAGTAATAACACTGCCTTCGTTGATTAAAATTGACTCCTGCTTCATTGCCACATGAGGGAATTGCTCTCTAAACAATCCCGCTAATGCCCAGTGCGTTGTGCACGTTTTGTTGTTCAGCAAACCGGCATGAACAAGAATAAAGGCACCAGCGCAAGCTGAAGCGACAATTGCCCCTGCGCTATGTTGCTCCGATAGCCAAGCCATTAGTTGTTGGTTTGGAGCTAAGTAATATTGCTCTTCACCACTAGGTGGTAATAAAACGACCGAGTATTCCTTTTGAGTATACATGCTTTCTCCATTGATCATTTCCGTACAAAAGCGCTTCCCAACCCCTACTTCAATGGCGGCACGATTTGCTGTTTCAAACAGCTCCAGCAAGCCATAAATCGACGCTTTTGAACTGCCCGGATAATCCACAATTGCGATATTAAACTCTTGCATACTACCTGTCATTTTTAACCTAATTATTGCCATTTTAGACATAGCGCAATACTAAGGAAAGCTCAATTTTTACTTTAGAATCTTTTCAAAACAGTTAGAGCCCACTTCAAACTGAGTCAAATCAAAAAAGCTCATGCCTCCTATAAAGCATGAGCTTTTATCGTTTTTAGAGCCAAGTTCAGAACAAAACATCACCGCTTTTAATGCACACCTGCTTATCAGTTAATCACATGCATAAAACGCATAACTTACTTCACTTTTTGTCATTTGTTTCATCCTTTAATAGTCACTAAACTTCGCGCTCATTTTTCTATTTGAGCGCACAATGCATGCTTTTTTCTCAATCCATTTTCGCTCAGGTGCTGAGAATGTCCGTCATGTTGGGGCTATCTTTAATCATCGTCCACCACTCTCCTAAGTTACTGGAGATATTGGCGCAGCAAGCGATTAACAGCGGCTGTCACCAAACAACAGGTGATAGCGAGCATCATGATCATTCTCATCACCACCATCATTAATAAGAGCAAACTATGAGTATTTTCCGATTTCCAGTTCTTGTATGGCTTGGAATAGGGATTTTGATTATTTGTCTAGGGATCAGACAATCGTTCGGCATTTTCATGATGCCTATTTCAGACTACTTCCACACTGGCCGCGAGTTTTTCAGCTTTGCCATTGCATTGCAAAACTTGCTGTTTGGCGTCTTTCAGCCGTTTGTCGGCATGGCGTCAGATCGTTGGGGGGCAAAGCGTATCATTATTTTAGGTGCCATCTCTTACGCTTTGGGTCTATACCTGACTTCTATTGCAGTTGAACCAACCATGATGTACCTATCGCTTGGTGTTTTGGTCGGCTTTGGTTTGAGTGCGACCAGCTATGTGATCGTGCTAGGTGCGGTTGCCAAAGTTGTCCCTGCACAACACGCAGCAAAAGCATTTGGTTTGACAACGGCGGCTGGCTCATTCGGTATGTTCGCCATGATCCCAGGTGCACAAGCATTGTTAAGCGATTTTGGTTGGCAAGGCGCACTACAAGCATTCGCCGTATTGTGTAGCTTTATGGTGATGTTTGCATTGTTCATGAAAACAGCCAAACCAAAAGCCGATACCTCAGCAAATGCACAAGAAGATTCTCAAACACTCAAAGAGGCATTGAAAGAAGCCTTTTCACATAAAGGGTACTGGCTGATCCATGCAGGCTTCTTCGTATGTGGTTTCCATGTCATGTTCATCGCGACTCACCTACCAAGTTACTTGGCAGATAAAGATCTACCCGCATCAACCGCTGCAATGGCATTGGCGTATGTCGGTATCTTCAATATCTTTGGTTCCTACTTCTGGGGAGTGATGGCAGATCGCTTTAACAAGCGTCATGTTATGTCGGCGTTGTACCTGATGCGCACAGTCGTGATCGGTGCTTTTGTGACTCTACCTGTTACCGAGCACACGGCTGCTATCTTTGGTGGTGCGATTGGCTTCTGTTGGCTAGGCACCGTTCCGCTAACGTCTGGCTTGGTTCGTCAGATATTTGGTGCTCGTTACCTTTCAACCTTGTACGGACTGGTGTTCTTTACTCACCAAGTAGGCAGCTTCTTGGGCGCTTGGGTTGGTGGTCGTATCTATGATTACTATGGTTCATACGATCCTATCTGGTGGTCAACCGTTGTGCTGGCGTTCATCGCAGCACTGATTCACCTGCCAATCAACGACAAGCCCGTACCACGCTTAACTATGGCAACAGCATAATTCTAAAGGCTCTTAATATGATACGTTAAGGGCCTTTTCTTTATGAAGCCACCAATGTTCCCCCCTATCTCTTCGATCAATTTCGTTTTTTCATCAACGCATTCTCATCAATGATGGCTTATTTAAGATAAAGTGCATCCATTCATCCTCTGTTAAGATTCGTGTGACATACTTAACACAACGCTATAAATCAAAAAGGGTTTTAAATGAGAACACTCGGCAACATCATCTGGTTTGTATTCGGTGGCGTATTTATGGGTTTGCTATGGTGGTTCTTTGGACTGCTGGCATTCATCAGTATCATCGGTATTCCATGGGGACGTGCTTGTTTTGTAATGGGTAATTTCTCGTTCTTCCCATTCGGTAAAGAAGCCGTTTCAAGAGATGAATTGACCAATGAAATGGACATCGGCACGAGCCCACTTGGCGTCATTGGTAATGTGATTTGGTTTGTGTTTGCGGGTATCTGGCTGGCAATCGGTCATGTGCTTTCGGCGGTGGCATGCTTTGTTACCATTATTGGCATTCCGTTTGCGCTTCAACACCTAAAGCTCGCCGTTATCTCTCTTGCTCCGATTGGAAAAACAGTGGTAACGACTGAAGAAGCCGCTATGGCTCGCTACAACATCAATCGTTAATGCTTTAGCCCTCTAAGCAACCCGCTTAGAGGGTTATTCCTGTCAATAGTAAGCCCATGATCGCCACTGCGTATTCAATAATCATTGATTGTATATTCATATCTATACCCTAAAAATTAAAATTAACACCTAGCTCAATGCTGTTGTCTTCACTCACCTTCGTAGAACCAGAAGACACTCGATGTTCACCAAAGGTGTATTTCACGTAAGGTTCCACCCACTTAGGTTTTAGCGTGACTCGCACCTCGTGATTGGTTCGATGTCCTCCCTCCGTTAGCTTTTTATCGTAGTTGTAAGCATAGCCAAGAGTAATTAAATCAACTGGTGCATAACTGATACCAACGGTATTTTTCCATTCACGATTAGTGTTCTCTAATGCAGGAAATGATTTCCCAAGCGCACTCTTTCGCCACTCGTGAGAGCTATTTGCGTAGACCATCCAATCGTCGCCTAGAGCGGTTCCGGTAAATAGCCCGGCGTCATACACATCAAATAAATCCGCACGTCCGTAGCTAACAAAAGCCTCGGTGTAGAACTGTCCAAGCATAATTCCATACCCTGTACCGAGTTCTAAATAGCCTGTCGAGTCAACTTCCGCAGAGATATTCCATTCTTCTGTCGCTTGCAAATAGCCGCTAGCAGTAACAATCCATTCGTCATCCGTATGAGAAACATCCAAACCAAACTCTGGCATCTTATGGTCAGCAGAAAAACACGGAACAGCAAAAACGGTGCACAGCAGTGTCAAAGACTTGTTCATGAGAAAACCTAATAAGAAGAAATAAAAACAAAAAAGGAGCCACTTTATTCAAGCGGCTCCCTGCTACTTACCCTAATACGATTGGTTTACGAACGCTCAACGCGGTCACGAATCGCTCTTTTAATTTGCTGACGTTGCTCTTGTGACAGAGACTGAACTTTTTGTTTCAGCTCTGCACGCTGTTCTTTGGTTAATTCATTTGCAGGAAGGTTTACCGGACCTTCTATTGGGTTCTCAACATCTGGTTGAATTGGATTTGAGGGTTGTGGCTCAATAGGTTGCATTGGTACATCCATGATTGGATGGCTGATATCTGGGCGGTTCGTGACTCCGGCAAATAAACGACCATCCTCGTTGCGGAATACCACTTCAGTACCGTCCTCTAGACGCACAATGTAGTTGTCACCTTCTTTAGATGCATGACCAATAAGTTCACCATCGGCATTATGGATCTCACTATCTTTCACACTGTAGTAAGCGCCTGTTTCACCAACAATAATATTTACTGTGTCGCTAGAATCTTTGCTGATGACTACATGATTTCCGTTATCTGCCGCTATCACAACAGAACCACCAATATTTGTTATGTCGCCATATGTAGGCACTGTTGTTCCGAAACCCGGATCGACTTCTCCTTCAATCGGATGCTCGATAGTCGGTTTAAACTCCTCCACAACTAATCGACCATCTTCTACACTCAAGTGCACAAAACCCTTGTCATTGACAAACACCAATTCGTTATTGCGAACTTCAATATTACCGACTACGTTACCTGATGCGTCTTTCACGACATCACCATCAGTAAAGTACAACTCACCACCCACATTGAATACCGTGTTACCTTCTACCCCACGGATTGCGACTGTATTGTATTCACCGTTGTCGCCTTGAATGGCCATTCCATCGAAATGTTCACCTTCGAAGGTTTGCACCGATGCCACACCTGTTGGCTCACTAGGGGAGTCCGAAGAACCTGATGAAGAACAACCTGCTAGAAAAGATGCTGCGATAACTGCACTCAGTAATTTAACTTTCATGATTTACTCTCTTAATTTGTCGAAATTCAGGGCTGCCTCTTGCAGAATCAGTGGACTCCCTGCCCGATGAAGAGAAGTATATTGAACAGTGTTTTATGACTCTAATCGCCAAAAAGAAACCCGCACTTAACGGCGGGTTATTAATAAACAAGGGTAGATAGCTTGATAACCGAGGGTTATCATTGTTGGCGATCTCGATCTAGGTGCCCGGTAATAATCTCCGTTACAATATTGCGCAACCAATGCACCATATCATTACGTCGATTCTTATGGTGGTAGTAAGCCAGCAGTGATGGCTCGATCACCATACCGTCGAGCTCAATATCCAGCCTACGGAGCTTATGCAACTTATCGACATTCACCGTTTTTGATGCTGGAAACACCATATCTGAGTTTGCGACCACATCAATAATTGCAGATGGCAGCTCAGAGCGAAACGCAATTTTAGGCTCTACCCCTTTGATCTTCATTATTTTTTCTGAAAATGAAATATTAGAGTTCCAGTCAGCAGCAATCACGGTAGCAAACTCAAGATGCTGGCAGTCTGACACTCGTAAGCGATCACCTTGCAAAGGATGATCTTTTCGAACATAAGCACAGAACGCATCTTTTACGATTTCTTTCGTCAAGAGTTCTTTGGGGGAGTGGTTGATTTCGTAGTTCACTCCCAGCAGCACTTCATCCTTAATAATTTCATCCATGGTAGAACGCGACCAGTTCAGTAAATGAATTTGCACATTTGGTGCCGCCTGTCTGATTGCTTGGAAAATTTCGCTCGCATAGGAGCTAAGGATAAAAGGGGCTAACGCAATCTTGACCGTCCCGTTCATCTCTAATGGGTTAAAGTCTTTTGAACCATTTAACGTTATCGAAATCTCATCAAGTAACGGCGCTAAGCTTTCCGCTAAATCGTTCGCGTACTCGGTAGCTCGCAAGCCATGATGGGTTTTCACAAATAGCTCATCATCAAAGTGATCACGCAATCTCTGCAATGCTTTACTCACCGCAGGTTGAGACACAAACATCCGGTCTGCCGCACGGCGCATGTTTCGTTCTTGGTGGAGGATGATAAACGTTCTTAATAAATTGAGGTCGAGGTTGGAGAAGAGATCTTTGGCCATAAATTCACGTCGTTGATAACTTAAGGTTATTATTCAGCATAAGAACAGATTTGACGACTTTCCAACCGCAAGGCACCAAATGTTTGCGATCGATACGTCTTAATGACGAAAAAATTACACAGCCTACGATCAAGTTGGCGTTTGAAAAGCGACCTCCCCCTCCATTCGATGCTACCTTTGCCCACTATAAAACATAGATAACTGCAGCAATCTCACCAACCATAAGCTGCCGTGATACTTTAATTTGCAGAAAATCTTCCTATCTTCATTAACCTCAAAATACCGCTAAACAACAGGCAACGCTCACTCCTTTCATAGCCGAAGATCTCGTAACCATGCCTTAACCCATCAATCTTTATCATGGGCAAATCTTTCGCCTTTAGAATCCGGCGGCATTCCCGTTCTCGTCGTCATGTCCATCGAGACTACTGAATAACACGAATGACCTGAAAGCTGATGCCGGGAGCTAACGCACGGCCGCTTTCTGGTTTTCTAAGCATCCCGATGGCATCACGCGATCATCCCCTTATTTGTATCGAAAGTGATTTTCACTCTTCTATGTTCATTCACCAAAGTAGATAGGATAAAATTTATGAGTTACAGTTTGTTACAACAAACAAAAGGTCTTTCATTCTTATACCAAAAGTGGTTTCGACGCGTAACAAGGACTCCTATGACTAATAAAAAAGTGCTTATTCTCTATGCACATCCTTCGCAGCATCGCTCCGAAGTGAATGCCCCCCTTTTTGATGCCGCTCAACAGATAGACGGCGTGACTTGTGTCGACCTATACGCCGAATACCCTCACTTCAATATCAATATTGACCGTGAACAGCAGCGTTTACGGGATCATGACGTCGTCATTTTTCAGTTTCCACTGTACTGGTATTCAACCCCAGCCATCTTAAAAGAGTGGCAAGATCTGGTCTTAGAGTACGGGTTTGCTTACGGCTCTGAAGGTACAGAACTACAAGGTAAAACACTGCTCTGCGTGCTCTCTGCTGGCGGGAAAGAAGAAGCTTATAAAGCTCAAGGGTATAACCATTTCACTATTCGCGAACTGCTTGCTCCAATCGAGCAAATGTCGGCGCTCACTGGAATGCATTACATTGCGCCACTGGCACTGTTCGGCTCCCGCACTGCGCTTGAAGAAAATCGTATCGCTCAACATATTGAACGTTACGAAACGCTGCTCAATGCATTGGTAAAAGACACATTGGATCTTAAAGCAGCAGCTTCACTAATCAAACTCAATAGCGCACTCCCACAACTGATTAAGGAAGCGTCATGACAGGGATATTCTTACAAGCCTTTGTTTACCTAATTGCCGCCGTAATTGCTGTTCCTCTAGCTAAACGCTTGGGCTTAGGTTCAGTGCTGGGCTATTTGATTGCTGGCGTGGTTATTGGCCCAATCATTGGTCTGGTTGGTGAAGAAACGACGACAATCCAACACTTTGCCGAATTCGGTGTTGTGATGATGCTGTTCCTCGTAGGCTTGGAGCTTGAACCCAAAATGCTCTGGGCGATGCGAAATCGCTTGATGGGACTCGGTGGCCTACAAGTTGGCGGTACAGCAGCGCTGATCATGGCAATTGCGCTTTACTTTGAACAACCATGGACGATTGCACTCGCGATCGGCTTAATTTTTGCGTTGTCATCCACTGCGATTGTTCTGCAAACCTTTAGCGAGAAAGGGCTAACCAAGACCGAAGGCGGTCAAAATGCGTTCTCGGTACTGCTTTTTCAAGATATCGCGGTTATTCCAATGCTGGCATTTATTCCGCTATTAGCACTGCCGGAACTCGTAGAGCAAGCGCAATCTGCAGCTCAATCGGCGGCTGAACATCATGAAGAGCTCAGCCTAGTCGCTGGTCTTCCTGGTTGGGCGTACGGTCTTGTGATCACCGCTTCTATTGCCATCGTAGTGGTTGGTGGACACTTCCTAAGTCGTCCGCTGTTCCGCTACGTTGCTAGCTCTGGATTGCGCGAAATCTTTACCGCCACCGCATTAATGCTGGTGATCGGCATTGCGGCCTTAATGAGCTTAGTTGGCCTATCCCCTGCTTTAGGCACTTTCTTGGCAGGTGTTATGCTCGCGAACAGTGAATTCCGCCATGAATTGGAATCCAACATTGAGCCATTTAAAGGCCTATTGCTTGGCCTGTTTTTTATCACCGTAGGTGCAGGCATCGACTTCTCAGTACTGTTCAGCGACTTTGGTTTGATCATCGGCCTGACACTCGGGGTAATGGCTCTGAAAGCAGCAATTCTGTTTGTCATCGCTCTAATCTTTCGTATTAAAGGCAGCAACCGCTGGTTATTTACACTGAGCTTGGCACAAGCGGGGGAATTTGGCTTTGTATTACTGAGCTTCTCAGTGCAAAACCATGTAATTCCATTTGAGCTTTCACAGACTCTGGCGCTGGTTGTTGCGATTTCAATGTTCCTAACGCCGGGATTATTCATCCTGTTCGATAAAGCCATACTTCCTCGCTTTGAGAGTGAATCGAACGATCGCGAAAGTGACACAATTGAAGAACAAGGTACCGTGATCATTGCTGGGATAGGCCGCTTTGGTCAGATTGTAAACCGCTTATTGGTATCCAATGGCGTGGAAACCGTTGTTCTTGACCACCAAGCAAGTCAAATCGATAACATGCGTCAAATCGGTACACGAGCTTACTTTGGCGACGCGACTCGTCCCGATATGTTGCACACGGCGGGAATTGAGCATGCTTCCGCACTTGTGGTGGCGATTGACAACCAAGAGGCCAGCGTTGGATTGGTGAAACACGTGAAGCATAGCTACCCGAATGTGACCATCATTGCACGTGCATTCGACCGTGGTCATGGTTATCTGCTGCGCCAAGCTGGAGCCGACATCATTGAGTCGGAGACTTACCATTCCGCATTAGAGATTGGTGGGCATGCAATGAAAGCAATTGGCATACACCCTTTCTACACTGAGCAACAGAAATCAACGTATCGACGCGTCGAATGCCGCAAGTCTGACATGCTGTATGAAGCATGGGCTGATGACTCTGAGGGAGAGCGTTATGATAACAACTTCCGTCAGCTGTTTATTCACCTTGAAGAGAGAATGGCTGAAGAGATGCAGAAAGATCGTCATGACAAACTTTCTCGCTCAGAACGTGGTTGGACACCGCCACCAAAAGGGTATGCGGATGACTTCAACGAAGAAAACGTTCAAGAGCTGAACCCTTGCAAAGAACAGCCTCAATAAAAGCAAAAACCTCCCACGCTGGGAGGTTTTTTTAATGCGAGAAAGGGAAAATAAACACCTACATCAGATCACTCATCAAAGTCTCGTATTCCTCGTTCGCTTCATCAACAAGGTGAGATAGCTCTAACGCATCTGTCTTGGCAAGGTTAAATTGCCATGGAACCGTGTCTTCTTTACCGCAAATTCGAGTTTGAGCACCGCGACTTTCAAAAGAAAGGTCTTCAAACTCGGTGATATGTCGCTCTTGTAGTTCGACGATTTCGACTTCCAATTTCCCTACTGGATTGACTTCAACGTGCGCGTGTAAATCTGGACTATTCGATAAACAATACTCTCGATGGACTGCAATCATGACTGCCTCCTTGGTCTGCCAACTGACAACTCATCAAACAGTGTAGACGAGAGAGTTAGAACGTGGAGTGAAATAATGATGAAGATTGATCCTGAATAAAAATGCATCAGGTTTAATTTCTATCACCTCTGTTTTTCATTCAGCTCTAACCCTCAGTTTTCACATGAAATCACTTCTTCGATACGATCTTCAATTGCCTTTATCGCTAATGTCACCGACATCGGCACATGTGCATGGTAGGGGTGCAACACGTAAATCGGGTTCGCTTTCGATGCTTTCGCATCAGGCACAGGTTCAAGAAGTGGATTCGAGTCCAGCATAAAATCTGGCAGGATCCCAAAGCCTAGTCCCATTTCTAGAAGACTCGCCACGTCGAACACGGTGTTTGCACGATGCTTTACTGAGTATTGCACTAGATGATCTTGACCATTCAGAGTGAAGTTATGGGCTATCGGTTCTATCTGCCAGTGTTGAGCGATATAAAAAGCACTTTCAATATCAGTATGCATCTCTTTAGATCGACATAATACATCACAAAACTGCCCTACTTTACGTTGTTTAATGTTCGAATCACCAGACGCTCCAACTCTCACTGCAAGATCAATATCCTGCTGAACAATATCAACATGCTTGTCGTCGCTGACTAAATTTAAATGCACATCAGGGTACTGTGCAAAAGCCTCCGTTAAAGCAGGCAATACTATAGAACGCATCAACGCATTTGGCGCGGTAACGGTAAGAGTGCCCATTGGGACTTGCTTTAACTCTGCCGCTTCTAACCACGCCTCTTCCGCCTGTTTTGTCATCTGCGCACATTGTTTATAAAAGCGTTCGCCCGCAGAGGTCAACGTTTGTAGTGGCATAGTGAATTTGGCCACCTGATTAAGAGGTGATGTATGATCATCTCGATACTAAAACAGGTGATATTATGACTAAGCGTGAAAGACGCACTTTTAACTCAGAATTTAAGCTTGAATGCGCTCAGTTGGTGCTTGACCAGGGGCGGACTTACAAA